>CANCTD010000009.1 GCA_947380945.1 Comamonadaceae bacterium | reverse complement strand
CGTACACCGAACTGGACGGCACAGGGTCCAGCATCATTGCGCCTACGGGCGGCACGGCGACCCACGTGGGTGTGCAGCTAGGGTATGGCGGCAATGCGCTGGCCAACGGTACCGCTACCAGCCTGGGCACCATGTCATCGGCCACCAGCTACGCCTACACCATGCAGGCACGCTACGCCAAAGCATCAGGCCAAACAGCCACGGCGGGCACCATAACGGGCGCAACGGCCACCTACCTCATGACCTACAACTAAAGGCTGTCTAGGATCGCGGCCCAGCACCATTCAGCGAGAACACCTCACCCGCGCGCGGTGCGGGGGGCGGAGGCGCGGCCTGGGTGGTGCGCGGTGTGGCGGGCACTGCGTCCTGGGCCTGGTAGGGGGCCGTTGGGGTTTTGGCTTGGGCGGTGGTGGTACACACCCCGTCAAACTGCAAGATGCCCGCTGCGGCGCGCTTGCCACCCGCCGCCACCTGGTAGGGCAGGGCGCAGCTGCTGGCTGTCGCTGCGTCGTCACCCCAGCTGGCGTAGAGCACGCCCGATGTTTCCATGAGCCGCGCCTGCACCTGCCCGCCCTGCCCAACCATGCCGACCAGCTCGCCTTTTGCGTTGCGCAGCTCGGCGGCAAAGGGCAGGGGTTTGCCGGTTTCGAGCTTGGCGCGGATCAGGGCGGGCTGGCCCGGGCGGGGTTCAAACTTGAGGAACACACCGGTGCCCGCACGCGGCACCACGGTCTGGGTGTCTTCTTCAAACTCGATGCCGGGCTCTGCGTCGGTGGTGTCCAGACGCAGGATGTTGTTGGAATAGGGGTTCAGGTAGGGCACCACGGCATAACCGTTGCGGTCCACCGCTGTGCTTGTGGCGTCGGCAATGCGCACGCCCTCGCCGCCCTCAACCTGCACGATGGCAAAGGCGTCGCCCACATAAGGCACAAACGAGAGCCCCCCACGGTGGGCCAAAACTGTGCCATTGGCCCCAAGCGAGACCTGGTTCAGACCGGCCTGGTTGGTTCCAGAGACGCTGCCATTCAGGTTGGCATAGCTTCCCTGGTAGGCGAGGTTGGCGCTGCTGGTCTGGCTGGCCATGGACTCGGCGACGTTCAGGCTGTAGTTCCAGGGCTGGCCTGGCACCGAGCGGGAGGCGATGCCCACGCTGCTGGAGAGCTGGCCGCTTTGGTCTTGCTGCAGGCTGGCATAGGCGTCAAACATTTTGTTTTTTACCGGCTCCAGGGGGATGTTCAGCGCGACCGAGTACATGCTGTTGGCCTGGCCCGTGGCGTATTGGTAATAAGTGGTGCTCAGGTTGATGCTGGCCTGACGCCAGCGAAATGAATAACCCAGTTGATAAGAAAGGCTGTTGTAGTTGCGGTCCCATTTGGTGGTGGAGGTGCCGCTTAGATACAAATAGCTGCCGGACGCCAGGGGCTGCTGAACGCTTGCACTGGTGAGAACTTGGGTGGGGTAGCGGAAGTACGCGGTGTTGTCCACCAGCGCGGCATTCAGGCTGCCCATGGCCTCGCTCAGCTCGTAGTAGTTAAAGCTGGAATAGCGCGAAGTGACCAGGCTCAGCCGGGTGTTGGTAGCAGGGAATGCAAACATCCAGCTCAGGTCGCCGCGCCCGCCTACTAGCAAATCCTGTGCGGGCAATTGCAGCTCCGAGCGCCGCAGGTTGATGCCCACCGCACCCAGCGCAGTGCTGAAGCTGCTGCCCAGCAGCAGTTGGTTGTAATTTTCAGACCACTGCACGCCGGCTTGCACGGTGTGCTGGCCGCTCAGGCCATAGCGCACCGTGCCCTCCAGCACGGGGTGACCCAGGGTGGACTTGGTGACCTCGCCGGCAGCCAGGCTGTAGCGCAGGGTACCGGCAGGCATCAAATCCACCGTGGGCGCATAGGGCACGGTGAAGCTGCGTTGCGTGCCGTCGGCCTCTTTGACGATCACGGTCAGCTCGCCGCCAAAGGCCAGGGCGTAGAGCTTGTCGATCACAAAAGGCCCGGGCGGCACCGTCATGCTGTGCACCAGCTTGCCGAACTGCCAGACCTCGACGTTGGCATTGCCCAGGGCCTGGCCCCGGATCATGGGCGAGTAGGCGCGCTGCGAGGCGGGCAGCATGCGGGCGTCGGTGGCCAGGACCACGCCCTCCATAGCCGTACCCTCAAACAAGCCACCCCCGGCGTACAGGCTGCCCAGGGTGACGGTGGAGCGCAGCGCGGCAATGCCGGTGCTGGCCGTGAAGCTGCTGGTCTGGTAGGCGGTAGCAGTACCCCCGCTGTGCGATACCGCACCCCGGTGCTCAAAGCCCCAGTTACCCGCCGACAGGCGGGCGTTCAGGCCCAGATACTGCGAACTTGCGGAAGAACTGGTGGCCTCAAAGGCGTTCAGGTTGTAGCCCAGCACGCCCACGGTGGCTGAGTCGGCCCAGGCGTCACGCAGGTCTTCTTCGTCAATACCCATGGCGAAAGCCTGTGGGTACCAGAGGTAAACGATCAGCGTCTCGGTATCCAGCCTTGAACCGCTATCGGGCACGATGTCTTCCATCTCCAGACAGGTGTCGTCGTCAAGAGGCAAGGAAGCTCCACCGACCGACACCATCTGGGCAAGGGCCCGGGGTTTCAGCAGTGCCAGTGCCTGCGGCAACAGGGCTGCAGGCTTGATCCGTAGCAGCCGGATCTGGGACGCCGTCAGGCAAATCGTATGGGGGCCGGCGTTCGGGCCGAAAACACCCAGGTTGAGCGTCCCCAGCACCACGGTGTTGTTGAGCACGGTATCGAGCGCATACCGCCCGTTCCAACCATCACGCGACGCAGTTTTCGGTACGTCAGTATTGGCAGGGCGTCCACCAATAAAAGCAGACGCGTCCATGAATTCCGGAACCGGGCTGGTTACCGACGCACCCAGGGCACAAGGCAGGAGCACTAGCAGCCATAGGCCGCAGACCGCCCTGCACACCAGGTGGCGCATGAAATCTGTGCCGGTTGGCATGGCCGCATTACCGATCAACGCGTGGGTAAGGTGGCGGTCAATTCTTCAGGACCACCGTTGTCGTTCACATAGATGTACTGCACCGTGCTACCTGCCAGATCGGCGAGGTCGTACTTGGAGTCCGGACGGAACTCGAGGTCACCCCAGGGCGCGACCATGCCGGCACCTAAATCGGCTACTTCGGAGCCGCTCCGCATCAGTTTGACCGAGGCCATAGAAACAAAATAGGGGCTGGCGTTTTTGGCCCTGAAAACCGGAATACCAGGCTGGGCATCGACCGTCCAGGCCAGATTTTTAGCAGCAGCCAGCGGCTCGATTCCCAAGTCTGCGGGACGCATAAAAATTTTGATGCGGGTGCGAACGGCAACCTTCATCTCTGGCGCAGCCCGCCCAGCGGTGGATTTAGGTGGAAGCTCCACAAGATTGAGGTAGTACACCGTCTCCCGGTCCGAAGGCAGGGTCGCTCCGTTGTAGACGATACGCAGCGTCTGCTTGCGGCCAGGCCGAACGATGGACACGGCTGGCATCAGCAGAAATGGGGCCGAAGCGCTGTCGGGAGTGGAGGCTATATCGCCATCATCAACCCAGACTAGCATTTGGGAGGGCTCCTTACCTGCATTTTCGGCGGTGATGTCAGCAAACCGGGACTTGACCGGGTACACGACACGCGTGCCATTGAGCGACAAAGCTGCGAAAGCAGCACCAGCCTGCAGTGCGAGGGCAAAGCACAGGCAAAATATTTTTTTCATAGCTTGCTCCAACGGAAAAATCAGGACGATGGCCGTCGCACGCGGGATAAGCGCCCGGCTAACAGCCCGCGTGGGGTGTTGCCACTGTTACCGGGTGGCCAGATGCCCGGCCCGCAAAACAGACCTGGCATCTGACGCCCGCATCTGCCGAAACGGCAGATGCAATCGACTCAGGAATACAAAAGACTGACCGTCAAGGTGGCAGTCGGACTACCAGTTGCAGTAACCGCAGCGCCATTGGCCCGGTATTGGATAAAGAACTGGCTGCTGTACGCAGTCGTAGTAGTGGTCGTGGTGGGAACCGTAAAGGTGGCCTTTGACACGGGTATCGCGGTCAAACTTACCGTGGTACTGGTGCTGTCGAGCAACTCAAAAACAAGATTGGTCACACCGGAGACCAAGTAACCGCCGGTAACCGAGGAGGAAGACAGGTACAGATTAGGCGTCAGCGCGGTACCGGCGGTACAGCCACTTACGCCCATGTAGAACGAGGTCTTACCCGCCGTGGCACCCGACGTCAGTGCGGTGGTACTGACCGTTGGCAAGGTCAACGAAAGCGTGGACGCCGAGGTTGTAGAGCCGCTTGATGTGCTCAGCGTAATGAAACAGGTCGCTGCGTTGACTGTTCCAGAAAAAGTCACGGTCGCACTCTGCGCCATCCCATTGATGCTGACGATCAGCAAGCCAAGTGCGGCAAGGCAGCTTTTGAAGTTCAAGAATTTCATGGTATTTCCTTTAATAAGTTAGCTTATGCAGATGGATTGCATCTGCTGTTCCACCTGCGTCCCCCAATGGACAGCGAAAGGCGATTTCAAAAAACAAAGATCACTCGGGGCCGTCTTTGCAGCACCTCCTTTCCAGGGCCACAAACCGTTTGTAAAACCCAAATGCGGAGAAAATATGTAGAAGCGCAGGCGCACGCCACACTGCTTGGAGTGATCTGTTTGCGGCATGCGAGGTATGGCTGCAGTGCCAAAATATGATGGCCATAAATACCTTTCCTACGATGGAATAAATGTAGGTACATGCCAATCGCAAGTCGCCCCCGAATTGGGAATACAACATCCCCCGAAAAGGGGATTTTTTATGTCTTTTCTGCTCTATCAGGGCCCCATGCAGGGCCTGTCCGTGCCCACGCAGTGCCGCGCCTTGCCTCCACAATCAATCCGTATTTCGGCATTCCAATAACTTGCGTCCATTGCGCGGGCAGCGCGCATCACGAGGAAAACCATGACCATGACCAACCACACCAAGCGGGCCCAACGGGTGGCCCACACCATGTGCTGCGCAGCGATGCTGGCGATGGGTGCTGTTGCAGCACAAGCGCCGGATGCGAACGCCCCACCACCACCGCCACCCGAAGCGCTGGCTGCGTGCAAAGCACTCGCCAGCGGACAGGAATGCAGCTTCAAAGGCCCGAACGGTGTAACCGCAGGCCTGTGCTGGGCACCTAAGGACAAGGCGCTGGCCTGTAAGCCCAAGTACCCGCCTAAAGACGCACCGCCGCCTAAACCATAGGTACCTGGGCATGTTTACAAGGCGGTGGCCGTGCGCAAACGCAACTGAGTGGAGCGGCGCGTTAGACTGTGTCGGGTTAAAAGTCCATGCGGTCCTTGCAGCGCTGCGTCGCCTGCCGAATCAGAAAGAACCATGAATCAGAACGCCGTCGGATCGCTGGCTACGGCCAAAAGACACACGCTCAAAATGTTGGCCGGCGGCGTTCTGGCGGCCCCCGGCCTGTTGGCGTCCTGCGGCAGAGGACCGCTGGGTGGCGGCCCGCCCCCAGACGGCGGCAGGCCGCCACCGCCTGCCGTATCCACCCCGCTGACGGGTACCAAGCCCTTGTGGATTCCGCCCTTGTATGCCGGCACGGTGCAGGCCGGGATGCGGACCTACGCGATGGAACTGGCTGCCTCGGAAGTGCAATTCCATGCAGGTGCGAAAACCCAAACCTACGGCTACAACGGCAACGCTTTTTGGGGGCCTACGCTGCTGCTGAAAAAGGGCGACACCGCGCGCATGCAGGTGAAAAACGCGCTGGCCGAGGACACCACCACGCACTGGCACGGCCTGCTGGTGCCCGGCCCGGTTGACGGCGGGCCGCACCAGATTGTGGCCAAGGGCAGCACCTGGCTGACCCCGGCATTCAAGGTGAAGAACAAGGCTGCCACCTACTGGTACCACCCGCACATGCATGAGATGACGCAAAAGCAGATGACTCTGGGGGCCGGCGGCTTCATCATCGTGCAGGACGAGGCGGAGGCTGCGCTGGACTTGCCCCGGACTTACGGGGTCGACGATATTCCCCTGATGCTGACCAGCCGCCGCTTTAACGCAGAGGGCGACGCGGCCAACCAGTT
This sequence comes from Comamonadaceae bacterium, assembly GCA_947380945.1. Classification (GTDB taxonomy): domain Bacteria; phylum Pseudomonadota; class Gammaproteobacteria; order Burkholderiales; family Burkholderiaceae_C; genus Allorhodoferax. Next base: position 17,921 of record CANCTD010000009.1, on the reverse strand, counting down.
TCAGTACACCACCACCGCGTACGGCGACTACCTGCTGGCCAATGGCGTGATCAATGCCGAGGTCGCCCTGCCACGGCAACTGGTGCGCCTGCGGATTTTGAACGGCGAGATTGAGCGCAACTACAACCTGGGCTTTGGCGATGGGCGCAGCTTTTATGTGATCGGCAACGATGGCGGTCTGCTGACGGCTCCGGTGGCGGTGACCCGGCTTTTGCTCGCGCCCGGCGAGCGCTACGAAGTGTTGCTGGACCTGCGGGGCGAGGCGCTGGGCAACACGGTTGCGCTGAAGTCCTACAACGGCTCGGACGCCGGTTTGCGCTTCGGCTACGCCGGACTGGAGAGCGCACAGGACGGCGAATTCGGCAGCCTGCTGAACGACAAGACCTTTGATGTTTTGCAGGTCAAGGTCAGTGCGGCCACCGCCAACGCGGTCACCACCTTGCCCGCCACGCTGGTGCCGGGTACTTTTCCTGCGGCGGCGCAGGCGAGCAAGTCGCGCAACCTGGTGATTACGGCACCGGGGCCGGGTGAGCCCTTCACCTTCAATGAGGTGGGCTTTGACCCGCGCACCATCAACCAGACGGTGGCCCTGGGTGCGACGGAATCATGGACGGTGCATGGCGGCAATATCTTTGGCCACTCTTTCCACATCCACGGCGTGCAGTGCAAGCTGGTCGCACGCAATGGCAGCAGCGGCGCGGTGCGCGCCTATGAAAGCGGATGGAAGGACACCTTTTTGGTGCCCATGAACGAGAGCGTGACCTTTGTGGCGAAATTTGATGAAAGCGCCGATGCCAACTTCCCCTTTATGTACCACTGCCACATGGCGAACCACGAGGATTTGGGCCTGATGGGGCAGTTTGTGGTGCTGTGATTGCGGTGCCGGTCACACGTGCGGTCGGCCGGTGGTACCTGTGGGTGCTGCTGGCGCTTGCAGCCTGCACCGATTCCACGCGGCTGCCGTGGGCACCGGCGATTACGGCGGTCACACCCGCAAACGCCAGCGCCCGCATCGTTTTTTCTGCACCGTGGTACGCGGGTGCGTCGGCGATTGCGACCTATGTTGCCACGTGCACACGGGACGGTGAAACCATCAGCGCGCGGGGCGAAGCCAGTCCTATCGATGTGGGAGGCTTGCGCAACGGCGTGGCCTACGCGTGCACTGTCCAGGCCAGCAACGCCGCAGGCATGGGCCGTGGCGCAGCCGCAGTCAGCGTCACGCCGGAGCCCGAACCGGCGGACTCGCTGGCTGCGGCCTACCAGCGCGCCGCATGGGCCAAGGGCATGGCAGTGAGCTTTCCCGACGCCTGCAGCATGAGCGTATGGCCCAACGCGCGGCCCAGCCATGCCGTGGACGCTGCCTACCTGATGCCGATTGCAGCGACGGGCGGCGAGCAGCAGGCCCGCGCTGTGGCACGGACCGGCGTCAGCGGAATGGCCCTGGAGGTCTCGCCGCTGGACGGCCTGGCCGCACACGCACCGATGCAGTTCAATGTGTGCCCCACCAAAGCAGCCGCGCCCACAGCAATCAACGCGGGCGCCATCGGCGTGATGATCTCGGGGGCGACTTTGTTTGGCGCAACGGAAGTGCGCGGCAGCCGGGCCACCGCACTGCGTGACAACACCGCCTACGCATGGAAAGACCGCGCAGGCCTACAGCGGCTTGCCCGGTTCGTGGACCTGTGCAACGGCCACCCCACCCCCGGCTATGCAGGCAGCATTTACCACTACCACGGGCATTCGGATTGCGTCACGGGCCTGGTCGATAGGGACAAAGGACCGTCGCACCTGATCGGTGTTGCGCTGGACGGATTCCCGATTTACGGTGACAGGGACCTGGACGGGTACACCGTAGACCCCCAAAGCCTGGATGCCTGCAACGGAATACACAGCCCGACACCCGAGTTTCCGCAAGGCATCTACCACTATGTGTTGCCCGCCGGGGTCACGCAGCAGCACGCCGCGATGCGCTGTTACAGCGGCGCGGTATCGCGTGAAGCGCTCGCACTTGCAGACGCCAGCGGCTACTGCTATGCGCCGCCGGATGCAGAACCACCCGCAGCAGCCAGGGGCATGGTGATGGGCCCGATGAACCGCCGCTGAAACGGCGCATCGCAGGTGCCGGTACTGGGCATGGGGTACTATGGTGCGTCAAAACCCGCGATGCGCGGTTCTGGATTCCATCTTCGGTGCCAGGGCTTGCATCGCCGAATTCTTGAAGGACTTGCTGTGATAAAGCGCACCACCGTTTTGGCTGCTTTTCTGGCCCTCGGCGGTGCTGCCCGGGCCGACAATGCGCCTTTGGATTCCGTCCGAACCAAAGACAGCCAAGCCCTGGGTTTGTCGCTGTCCAGTTATTCAAATAAGGACGCGGACTCCAGTTTCAAAGCCTTTAACTTCGGCTTGGTTTACCAGGGCATCAAGACCTTGGACGGGGAAAAGTTCGTCGTGTTCGACGCGGACTATGCAAGCGGCCCGGACACCTACAGCGGATCGCTTGGCGACTTGGTTATTCCCAAGTATTACTACAACCTCAAGCTGTCCATCGGAAAAGACTGGGTGTACGACTCCTATGTACTCTCACCGTACATCGGTTTGGGCTACCGTTTTCTGAGCCAAAGCGGGGGCGGCCTGTTCACCTCGACCGGGAACTATTTTTACGACCGGCAAAGCACCTACAACTACATCCCCGTGGGTCTGAAGCGGCGTATCGCACTGGCCGATGGCGCGACGCTGGAGACCACGGTCGAGTACGACTATTTGATCTCGGGCAACCAGTACAGCGGCCTTTCAGCGGCGAATAATGCCAGCGGCTATACGAACGCCACGAATGTGAATAACAAACAGAATTCAGGTTACGGCTTGAACGCCTCCCTGATGTACAGAAGGCCAGACGGCTGGTCTTTTGGTCCGTATTGGAAGTACTGGAATATCGACGCGTCAGAGTCGGCGCTGCGATCCTATAACTCCGCGAACTACCCTGTAACAGAATTGGCCAACACCACCGAAGAATTCGGCATCAAAGCCATGTACAAGTTCTAACAGGCGTACACCGTCGCCAAGGCATTGGCGAAAACCAGCGCCACCGGCATATCGGCCTCGTACAGGTCGGCGTTGCGGCGCAGCTCGGTGCGGTACAGGGATGCGGCCATGTCGGGCTCCAATCTGCGGCCGTTCAAACAGATGCGTGGGGGCACACCGGCGCGCACGGCGGCGGCTTCGGCGTGCAGCGTGGCCTCCATGGTTCCCAGCAGGTAATACACCACATACTCCTCTCCCTGCTCGGGGTCGCTGCGTTCGAGTGCGCGCAACTCGCGGATGCTCATGGCCGACGCGCCCTGAACCAGCACGCCGCACATGCACGCCAAGACCAGCAGCCAGCGGCACAGACGCCCTTGCGACCAGCGCGGCTTCTTCATGGCGCAGCGGCCTCCACCGCATCCGCAGCCAGGTTCCAATCCAGCCAGGCTTTGGCCTTGTCCGCGCTGTTGCGCAGCAGGTAATGGGGCGAATACGTGATCACCACCGGAATACCCGCAAAGTAATGCACGCTGCCGCGCTGCTTGCCCATGGGCTGGGCCAGCAGCTCCGGCTGGTCTGCCAGCATGGCCAGCGCTGCCAGACGGCCCATGGCCACGATCACCTTGGGGCGCAGCAGCGCAATCTCGCGCTCCACAAAGGCGCGGCACTGGCGCACCTCGGCCAGTTGCGGGCTGCTTCCCGCAGGCGGGCGGCATTGGATGGCGTGGCTGGCGTAGGCGCTGCGCGCCGGGTCCGCCGCTTGCGCATCCGCACCCGCTTGCTGCGGGCGCAGGCGCTGCAGGCCCAAAGCGGCCAGCATGTTGTCGAGCAAAACGCCGGCCTCCCCCACCCAGGGCTGCCCCTGGCTGTCTTCGTCCGCGTCGGGCGCTTCGCCCAACACCAGCCAGTCGGCAGTCTGGCCCACCACGGCGGGCGCATGCAATACGGTGTTCTTGCGGCCCTGGCACATCGCACAGGCCTGGCAGCTCGCTGCCGCTTGCACCAGTGCCGGCCAGTCCAGCGCCTGCAGCGAGGGCGCGGGCCCGGGGATAAAGCCCGCACCGGGTGAGGCTCTTGCGGGGATCGCGGCAGCACCAGGGCTGGCCGTCACCGCACTGGCTGTCCTGGATGCAGGGCCAGCGGGCTGCAGGGACGCCGGCACTGCCGCCTGCGCGACATCGGCAACGCCAGGGGACTTGGGCGCCTGGACGGCGACAGGCACTGGCGGGGCAAGGGGGACGGCCTGAGCCTCCTGCGGCAGCCAGACGCGCACACCCATTTCGGCCAGCATGGCCCGCTGGCGGCTATCGAGTTGCAGGGACGGCGGTTGGGACATAGAGGCCAGATGGTACGGCGCGCGCTGTCAGAGGGCCAAGCGCATGACCACGGCGTCTTCGCGCTGGCAGCGCCCGGCGGCGTAGTAGCCGGTGCGCCGCCCCACCGGCTCGAAGCCGCGCGCACGGTAGACGGCCTGGGCCCGGGTGTTGCTGCTGCGCACTTCCAGCCACAACCAAACAGCGGAGTGGGCGAGCGCCCAGATTTCCACGGCCTCCAGCATCAGCGGCGCCCAACCCTGGCGCTGGTACTCCGGGGCCAGGGCGATGTTGAGCAAGTGCGCTTCTTCCACGCCCTGCATCACCACAAAGTAGCCCAGCAAGGTGTCGCCGGCTTTGAGCAGTTGCACGGCGTAACCGCTTTCCAGCACATCGCTGAAGCTGGCGCGGCTCCAGGGGTGGGTGTAGACGCGCTGTTCGATGTCCATGACCGCATCCAGATCGGCCAGCTCCATCGCGACCAAATAGGCCTGGTCCCCGGCCTCGGGTGTGCGCTTAGGCATGGCGTTTGGCGCGCGCGGCGGCTTCGCGCTCCACCGTGGTCTGGGCCACCTTGTCGCGCACATACAGGGGCAAGGCGTCGGCAGCGTCCACCGCCAAACCGCCCGCCAGCATGGCCGGGGCCAGCCGCACCATAGCCTGCGCGGTCGGGCCTATGGCCGGCAAGGCAGCCCCGGCCCATGCACCCAATTCCTCGGGATAGGCCAACAAAGCATTGCCCGCCACCAGGCCGTCGGCCGGCAACTCAGCCAGCCATGCCGCCGCCTGCTGCGGGCTGGTCAAGCAGGGTTCGCGCAGTGTCTGCCAATGGCCGGCGCGGTAGGCGTAAGCGGCGGCGTAAACCTCGCCCATGCGGGCGTCGAGCAGCGCCAGCACCGTCAGGTCCGGCCCGCGCACAACACACTGCTGGTGAAAGCGCGCCTCTTCGGCCAGCGCCAGCAAAGACGGCACCGGCAGCACCCGCAGGCCCGCGCCCAGGGCCAAACCCTGGGCCACCGCACAGGCGGTGCGCAGGCCGGTAAAAGCGCCCGGACCCGCGCCAAAGCCGATTGCATCCACATCCTGCAAGCGCAACCCGGCCTGGCGCAGCAGTTCCTGCACGGTAGCGATCAGCGTGTGCGAAGCCTGCGCCCCGCCGCTGCCGCTGTGCGCCCAGGTGCGGTGTTCGCCGTGTACCGGCGCGCCCACGGCGACCGACAGGACGTCGGTGCTGGTGTCAAAAGCCAGGATGCGCATGGGCTCAGCGTTTCTGGCGCACGCCAAACAGAATGCCCGCGCTGACCAGGGCCAGCCCGGACAGCACATTCCACGGCAGGGCTTCGCCCAGCAGCAGGGCGGCGGCCAGCGCCGACAGGCCCGGCACCAGCGCGGTGATCATGGTCGAGCGCACCGGGCCGTAGTAGCGGATCATGGTGGTGAAGGTGATGCCCGAAATCGCCACCGTGCCCACGCCCTGGTACACCATCTGGAAGAGCACAAACTGCCAGCCCGCCTGACCCAGATGGCTGGGCAGGACCTGCGCCATGACCAGCACGCCGTAAATGGGCACATAGGTGCAAAACGCGAACACGGTGATGGCGATGGTGGCGCGCACCGCGTCCAGGCTGTGGCGGCGCACCAGCACGCTGTAGACCGACCAGCACATGGACGCGGCCATGAACAACAAGTCCCCGCGCCAGACCCCGCTGCCGTCCAGCGCGTGCAGCAAGCTCGCGCCCCCCACCAGCAAACCGCCGCCCACAATCAGGACCAGCCCGGCCACACGTTCACGGTGCAGGCGCTCGCCCAAGACCAGAACCGCCAGCAGCGAAGTCCACAAAGGCAAGCCACCCGGCAGCAGCACCGAGCCGTGCGCGGCCGGGGCAAACGCAAAGCCGCTGTAAGCAAAGGTGGCATACAAGGCGCCGCCGAAAAATCCGGTCAAAACCGTCATGCGAAACGGCAAGGGTGACAAACCACCGAAAGAGTGCCCACCGGCCACGCCGGCCGCCCGGTCGCGCCGGGTCAGCCACCAGCCCCAGGGGGCCAGGACCGCAAACGCGCCGCAAATGCGCGCCATGCCCATATCCAAAGGCAGCAGCAGCGCGCCGCGCGCCGGGTCGGTGCTGGCGCGGGCAATCACGATGAACGAGGTCCAGATCAGCACCGTGACCACGGCCGCCAGCAAGCCGGTGCTGCGCCCGCTCAGGCGGGGCGCATAGCCCGCAGCAGGCGCGCCCAAGCCGGATGCAGGCAGGGGTGCGGGTGCTGGCGTGGACATGGCGCGGATTATCGGTGGCAGGCTGCGGCGCACCGTGCGCCTTGCTATAGGGCCGGGGTCGATAATCCCGGCTATGTCTGTGCGCCACCTGCTCGCGGGCGCGGTTTGGCTGCTGGGCTGCGCCGCGTTTGCCCAAATTCCCACCCCGGTAGCCACTGAACTGGCGCGGGCCCAGGTGCCGCCGGACGCAGTGGCTTTGCTGGTGGTCGAAACCGGCCAGGGCCTGACGCCCCGCCTGAGCCACCGCAGCGCGGTCAGCATGCAAGCGGCTTCGGTGATGAAGCTGGTCACCACGTTTGCGGCGCTGGACACGCTGGGGCCGGCCTTCACCTGGCAAACGCCGGTCTACCTGGACGGCAGCCGGACGCCAAGCCGGCCGGGCAAAAAGACCGACGCCGGCGACACGGTATTCCACGGCGATGTCTATATCCAGGGCCAGGGCGACCCCAAGCTGGTGTTGGAGCGCCTGTGGCTGATGCTGCGGCGGCTGCAGGGCTTAGGGCTACAGCAGATTGCGGGCGACATCGTGATCGACCGCGATGCTTTCGCGCTCGCGCCCTCCGATCCGGCGCAGTTTGACGGGGAGCCGCTGCGGCCTTACAACGCCACGCCCGATGCCTTTCTGGTGAATTTCAGCAGCGTGGTTTTTACCTTTACGCCGGATGTAGAAGCCGGGGTGGCGCGCATACAGGCCGAGCCGCCGCTGGCCGGGGTGCGCATGCCGGAGCAGGTGCCGCTGTCCAGCGGTGCGTGCAACGACTACCGCAGCGCGCTGGCCGCCGACTTTGCCGACCCGCTGCGTCCGCGCTTCAAGGGCCGCTTCCCGGTTGCTTGTGGCGAGCGGGTCTGGCCGGTGGCCTACGCAGACCCGGCGCAGTTCGCAGCGCGCGCGGTGCACGGCATGTGGCGCAGCCTGGGCGGAAAGCTCAGCGGCAGCGTGCGCTACGGCAGCACGCCGCAGCAGGTGCTGGCGCACGGACCGGCCTTCAGCCTGAAGTCGCCGCCGCTGGCGGACGTGGTGCGCGACATCAACAAATTCAGCAACAACGTGATGGCGCAGCAGCTCTACCTCACGCTGGGGCGCGCCAGTGCGCCGGGGCCGGGGCAGGCCCAGGGTGCGGCCAGTTTTGCGGCCTCGCATGCGCTGCTGCAAGCCTGGTGGACCCAGCGCGTGAGCCCAACGGACGCGCCCTTGCTGGAAAACGGATCGGGTCTGTCGCGCCAGGAAAGCATCAGCGCCAACGCGCTGGGCCAGCTCTTGCAAACCGCCTATGCCTCGCCCTCTATGCCCGAGTTGATGGCCTCGCTGCCGATTGCGGGGCAGGACGGCACGCTCAGGCGCAGCACGTCCACCGCGATGGCGCACATGAAAACCGGCAGCCTGAACAATGTGCTGGCCATAGGCGGCTATGTGCTGGCGCACAGCGGCCGCCGCTACGTGGTCGTGGCCATGGTCAACCACCCCAACGCCAGTGCCGCCCGCCCGGCACTGGACGCGCTGCTCGAATGGGCGTCGAACGACTGAACTCCATGAACACCACCGACATCATTGGCAGCATTGCCGCCGTACTCACCACCGTGAGTTTTATCCCGCAGGCCTGGCAGACCTTTCGCACCAAGGACGTGAGCGGCATCAGCCTGGCGATGTACAGCATCTTCACCACCGGCGTGCTGCTGTGGCTGGTCTACGCGATCGCGCTGGGGTCCTGGCCCATGATTTTTTCCAACTGCGTGACCGCGCCGGTGGCACTCGCCATCCTGACCATGAAGCTGCGCTACCGCAATACCCCCGCAGTGGCGCCCTGAGCGCGCGGAGGTCGCGCCGCAAGCGGTCTGGGTCTGGCTCAAGCCGCGGCGCGTTGCAAACGGTCGCGCACGCCGTCCCAGCTGGGTGCGGGCGGTACCGCCTCCACCCAAATCGTGTCCACGCCCGCGTCGTCCAGGCGGCGCAAGCTGGCAAACAAGCTGCGCGCCGCTGCTGACGCGCTGCCTGGCATGCGCGCCAGCAGCACTTGCGGCAGGGCCTGCGCCAGCGCCTGCAAGTGTGCGCTGCGCAGGAACAGCCCCAGGCCGGAGGGCAGCGCCGGGCCGCGCAGGGCCGTGTGCAGGGCATCGGTGTCCAGCAGCACCACACGGGCCCGTGGCGCGTAGTGCGAAGCCAGGGTGCCCGAGGCACGCGGCGCAGCCTGCTGCAAGCGTTGGTCCGTGGCCTGCTGCGGCAGCAACACAGCCAGGCCGCACGCCGCGCGCATGTGGGCGCGCGTAACCGGCCCCGGGCGCAGCAGCACCGGCTGGCTGCGCGTGCAATCAACGATGGTGGATTCAATCCCGCGCTGGCAGTCACCGCCGTCCAGCACCAGCAGTGCATCGCCCAACTCGCTGCGCACATGCGCCGCAGTGGTCGGGCTGACCCGGCCGAATCGGTTGGCACTGGGTGCGGCAATACCCCGCACGGGCTGCGGACCCTGCGCCAGCAAGCGCAGCAGAGCCAGCGCCACCGGATGCGCCGGGCAGCGCAGGCCGATGCTGTCCTGCCCACCGGCTGCCGCCTGCGCGACCCCGGCCCGGCGCGGCATGATCAAGGTCAGCGGCCCGGGCCAGAATGCCGCTGCCAAAGCCTGGGCGAAGGGCGGCAGGCTGGATGCGAAATGCGCCAGCGCCGCAGCACCGGCTGCGCCGTCGGCCACATGGACGATCAGCGGGTGGTTGGCGGGGCGGCCCTTGGCGGCAAAAATGGCGGCGACGGCTGCCGGGTTGTCGGCGTCAGCGCCCAGGCCGTAGACGGTTTCGGTCGGCAGGCCGAGCAGGCCGCCACCGCGCAGGCAGGCGGCGGCCGGGGCCAGCGCGGCCTCCAGACCGGCGGGCGTGCGGGCATCCAGCAACATAAACAGTGGCGCGCAGGCGGGGCGCTAAAAAGCGGCGATGCCCAGCAGCTGCGCAGCCTGCAAAGCCACAGCACGGGCCTGCTCGGGGCTGGCGGCGGTGACGTTGAGGTGGCCCATCTTGCGACCGGCCCGGGCTTGCGCTTTGCCGTACAAGTGCAGGTGCGTGCCGAGCAGCGCCAGCACGCCGGACCAATCGGGCGTGCCAGCGGCCCAGATGTCGCCCAGCAAATTGAGCATGACGGCCGCGCTGTGCTGGCGCGGGGGCGTGAGCGGCAGACCGGCCAGGGTGCGCACCTGCAAACTGAACTGCGACTGGTCGCAGGCGTCCAGGGTGTAGTGGCCGCTGTTGTGCGGGCGCGGCGCGATTTCATTGACCATCAGGCTGCCGTCCTGCAGCACAAAAAACTCGACACACAGCAGGCCCACGTAGTCCAGTCCGCGCGCAATCGACTCCGCCGCCGTAACCGCCTGCGCAGCCAGCGGCGCGGGCAGGTTGCCGGCAAATACTTCGGTGACAGCCAGGATGCCTTCGCGGTGCAAATTGCGCTGCACCGGGAAATGCACCATGGCGCCGTCTGCCCCGCGCGCCACCAGCACCGAACATTCCGCTGCCAGGGGCAGCATTTTTTCCAGTACGCAGGGCAGTTGCTGCAGCGCATCCCAGGCCTGCGCCAAGGCGGCGCGGTCGGCCACGCGGATCTGGCCTTTGCCGTCGTAGCCCATGCGGGCGGTTTTCAGGATGCCGGGCAGCAGCCCGTCGGGCACGGCCTGGAGTTGCGTCGCCGTCTCGATCACGGCAAAGGGTGCGCAGGGAACGCCGCAGCGCATGAAATGGGCTTTTTCCTGGGCCCGGTCCTGGGCGACCGACACGGCGGCAGCCGGCGGCGACACCACGCAATGCGCGGCCAGCGTGCGCAAGGCATGGGCCGGCACGTTTTCGAATTCGGTGGTCACCGCCGCGCACAGCGCAGCGAGTTGGGCCAGGGCTGCCGGGTCGTCGTAGGCGGCGACGATGTGCTGGTGGCTGACCAGACCGGCAGGGCTTTCGGGGTCCGGGTCCAGCACCGCCGTGCGGTAGCCCATGGCCTGGGCGGCGTGCACAAACATGCGCCCGAGCTGGCCGCCGCCCATGACGCCCAGGGTCACACCGGCTTGGGGCAACAGGCTTTGCATCGCGGCCACCGGCTCAGGCCCCGTTGCCGGTTGCCGGCGGCGGCAGCACCATGGCCTGCGCGACAGCGGTTTGTTCGGCGCGGTAGGCGTTCAAGCGGTCCCGCAACGCGGCGTCCTGCAGGGCCAACAGCGCAACTGCAAACAAGCCGGCGTTGGCCGCACCCGCCTTGCCGATGGCAAAGGTGGCCACTGGAATGCCTTTGGGCATTTGCACGATGCTGTGCAAAGCGTCCACACCGCGCAAATGCTCACCGGCCACCGGAACGCCGAGCACCGGCACGGTGGTTTTGGCTGCCAGCATGCCCGGCAAATGGGCCGCACCACCGGCGCCGGCAATGATGGCCTGCAGCCCGCGCCCGGCGGCGGCTTCGGCATAGGCGAACATGGCGTCGGGCATGCGGTGGGCGGAAAGCACCTGTGCCTCGTGGGCGACACCGAAGTGTTGGAGAATCGCGGCTGCGTGCTGCATGGTGTCCCAGTCGGAACTGGAGCCCATGACCACACTGATTTTTGCGCCCGTCTGCACGCTTGTCTCGCTAGATGAGTCCGGCTGTTTGGAATGCATAGGGTAAAAACCTGTGGGTTGGCGCAAGGACGAAGCGCGCAATTTTACGTTTAGCCCTTTTCACACCACGACCTCACCGGCCCGCCCCTTCCCATGATCAACGTCACCGTCGCCAATTTCGAAGCCGAAGTCATCGCCGATTCGCACCATGTTCCTGTCCTGGTGGATTTCTGGGCCCCGTGGTGCGGGCCTTGCAAGGTGATAGGGCCGCTGCTGGAAAAGCTGGAAGGCGAGTACGCCGGGCGCTTCAAACTGGTGAAGATTGATTCGGACCAGGAGCAACAGATTGCGTCGGCCTTTGGCATCCGCAGCATCCCGACCTGTGTGCTGCTCAAGGGCGGCAAGCCGGTGGACGGCTTCATGGGCGCGCTGCCCGAAGGACAAATCAAGGCCTTTCTGGACAAGCACCTGCCGTCCGAGGGCGAACTGCTGGCTGCCGACGAAGCCGGTGACGCCCAGGCCTTGCTGGCTGCAGGCGACACGCAGGCGGCGCTGAACAAGCTGGCCGAAGCCCTGCACCTGGACCCGGCCAACGACGATGTGCGCTATGAGCTGGTACGCCTGCTGATCGAATGCAATCTGATCGCCGAGGCCCAGGAAACCCTGGCACCGGCGCTGGCGGCGATCCCGCGCCAGATCCGCTTTGAGGCCTTGCAGCAGTACCTGCTGGCGGTCGAATTTGTCGCAGCCGACCCGCGCGGCTCCTGGGAACCCGCCCAGTTTGATGCGCTGATTGCCGCCAACAAGCGCGATTTCGATACGCGCCTGGCCAAAGCGCGTGTGCTCATGGTCGACGGCGCATGGACTGCGGCCATGGACGAGCTGCTGGAAATCATCATGCGCGACAAAGCCTGGGGCGACGCTACGCCGCGCAAAACCCTGGTCGCTATCCTGGAGCTGCTGACGCCTCCCAAGCCCAAGAACACCGGCGCGGACGCCGGCAAGGCGGCCGGCGGCATTGAACTGCTGGGCAAGACCGTGGTGGAACAGGACCCGCAGGCCCAGATGGTGGCCAGCTACCGGCGCAAACTCAGCATGGCGCTGAACTGAACCCGCGGCCGGACGCTCAGGCCGTCAGCCGCTCCCAGGCCTCCTGGTATTTCGCGGCGGTTTTACGGATCACTTCGTCGGGCACGCGCGGGGCCGGCGGGGCTTTGTTCCAGGGCTTGCCATCGACCTGCGCCGACTCCAGCCAGTCGCGCACAAACTGCTTGTCGTAACTCGGCGGGTTGCTGCCTTCCGCGTAGTGCTCCAGCGGCCAGAAGCGCGAGGAATCGGGGGTGAGCACCTCGTCCATCAGCGTGAGCGTCCCGTCGGTATCCAGGCCGAACTCGAACTTGGTGTCGGCAATGATGATGCCCTTGGTCAGCGCGAAGGCTGCGGCCGCTTCGTACAAGGCGATGCTGATGCTGCGTATGCGCGCGGCGAGGTCCGGCCCCACCATCTCCACGGTGCGGGCGTAGCTGATGTTCTCATCGTGCTCGCCGACTGCGGCTTTGGCCGCAGGGGTGTAAATCGGCGCAGGCAGCTTGGACGCGTTGTGCAGCCCGGCGGGCAGCGCCACGCCGCACACGGTGCCGCCGGCCTGGTATTCCTTCCAACCGCTGCCGGCCAGGTAACCCCGCACCACGGCTTCCACCGGCAGGGGCTTGAGGCGCTTCACCAGCATCGAGCGTCCCGCGACCTGCGCCGCTTCATGGGGGGCAACCACGCTTTCAGGCGCGTCGCCGGTCAGGTGAATGGGGCACAGATTCAGGCCCTGGGGGCCGAGCTTGTCAAACCAGAACAAGGCCATGCGGGTGAGTAGCGCGCCCTTGCCCGGGATCGGCTCGCCCATGATGACGTCAAAGGCGCTCAGGCGGTCGCTGGCGACCATCAGGATGCGGTCGGTTCCCACAGCGTAGTTGTCGCGGACTTTGCCGCGCGCCAGCAAGGGCAGGGACTGGAGCGCGGAGGTGTGCAGGGCGGAATTCATCGAACGGATTGTGCCAATTCGCCACGGCTGTACTGGGCGGCGACGGTGCTCAGGCTCTGGCCCTTGATTTTGGCGGCCTGGCCTTCGCAGCCAAACTCGATATAGCGCTGCTTGCAAAGCGCCTTGGCGGCTTCACGGGCGGGCTTGAGCCACTCGCGGGCGTCGAACTTGTCGGGGTTTTCGTGCAAAAACTTGCGTACCGCGCCGGTCATGGCCATGCGGATGTCGGTATCGATATTGATTTTGCGCACGCCGAACTGGATGGCTTTCTGGATCTCCGCCACCGGCACGCCATAGGTTTGCTTCATGCGTCCGCCGTACTGGTTGATGGTGGCCAGCAAATCCTGTGGCACGCTGCTGGAGCCGTGCATGACCAAATGGGTGTTGGGCAGGCGGCGATGGATTTCCTGGATGCGGCCAATCGCCAGGATGTCGCCGGTGGGCTCGCGGGTGAACTTGTAAGCCCCGTGGCTGGTGCCTATGGCAATCGCCAGCGCATCGAGCTGGGTTTGCTTGACAAAGTCAGCCGCCTGCTCGGGGTCGGTCAGCAACTGGTCCATGGTCATGGTGGCGTCCGTTCCGTGGCCGTCTTCCTTGTCGCCTTGCATGGTTTCCAGGGAACCCAGGCAGCCGAGTTCGCCCTCGACCGTCACGCCCACTTTGTGCGCCAGCGCCACGACTTCGCGGGTGACCTGGACGTTGTAGTCATAGCTGGCAATGGTTTTGCCGTCGGCCTCCAGGCTGCCGTCCATCATCACCGAGCTGAATCCCAGGTCGATCGCGCCCTGGCAAACCGCCGGGCTTTGGCCATGGTCCTGGTGCATGACCAGCGGGATATGCGGATAGGCCTCGATAGCGGCCTGGATCAGGTGTTTGATGAAGGCCTCGCCCGCGTACTTGCGGGCCCCGGCGCTGGCTTGCAGGATCACCGGCGCGCCGGCCTCGTCGGCGGCTGCCATGACGGCTTGCACCTGTTCCAGGTTGTTGACGTTGAAGGCGGGAATGCCGTAGCTGTGGGCGGCGGCATGGTCGAGCAACTCACGCATGGAGACGAGGGCCATAAATGCTTCTTTCCTGACTTTGGAGGGTGGCGGGCGGGCGCTGCGCAGACTTGTAACCGGCTGGTAACCGGGGTTTGCCCATTCTATCGGTCGCCGAATAGGGCCGAGCCCACGCGCACCAGGGTACTGCCGGCGGCAATTGCCGCCTCCAGATCGGCGCTCATGCCCAGGGACAAGGTATCCAGATCCAGGCCGTCGGCGCGCAAGGCGTCCCACAAGGCCTTGGCCGCCTGGTGCACCGCCACGGCAGCCGCATAGTCGGGCGCTGGCTCGGGAATGGCCATCAGGCCGCGCAGCCGCAGACCCGGCAAGGCCGCGACCTGGCGCGCCAGCGCCAGCGCATCGGCCGGGGCGACGCCGGCCTTGTTCGCGCCGCCGTCGATATTGACCTGTATGCAGACCTGCAAAAGCCCCATCTCGGGGGGGCGCTGCTCGCTCAGGCGCTGGGCGATTTTGAGCCGGTCCACGGTGTGCACCCAATCAAAGTGGGTGGCGACCGGGCGGGTTTTGTTGCTCTGGATAGGCCCAATGCAGTGCCACTGAATACCCTCGCAGCCCAGCGCGCGGCAGGCCAGGATTTTGTCCACACCTTCCTGGATGTAGTTTTCCCCGAAGGCCCGCTGGCCGGCCGCCCAAGCCTGCGCCACCGCCCCGGAAGGAAAGGTTTTGGAGACCGCCAACAAGGCCACGCTTGCGGGGTCGCGTCCGCTGCGCTGGCATTGCAGGGCGATGCGCTGGCGCACCAAATCGAACTTTTCTTGCAAACTGGTCATAATGAACCCGGCCCGCGCACGCAGGCCAGCAGCCGACGTGCACAGCGCACACAGGGGTCAAAACGAGAGAGAAAAACAGTGGACATCACACAGCTATTGGCCTTTGGCGTCAAAAACAGCGCATCCGACTTGCATTTGTCGGCAGGCGTGCCGCCGATGTTACGCGTGCACGGGGAGACGCGGCGGCTGAACCTGGCCCCATTGGACCATGCGGGTGTAATGGGCCTGATCATGGAAATCATGAACGATGCGCAGCGCAAGCATTTTGAAGGCTTCCTAGAGGTCGATTTCGCTTTCGAAATTCCAGGGTTGGCGCGCTTTCGGGTCAACGCCTTTAACCAGCAGCGCGGTGCTGGCGCCGTATTCCGGACCATCCCTAGCAAAATTCTGACACTCGAACAACTTAACGCGCCGCGTATTTTTGCGGAACTGGTGCAAAAAAATAACGGCCTGGTACTTGTAACTGGCCCGACCGGTTCCGGAAAATCAACCACGCTGGCTGCGATGGTGGATTACCTGAACGACCACATGCAAGGGCACATCCTGACGGTGGAGGATCCCATCGAATTTGTGCACATGTCGAAATCTTGTCTGGTCAACCAGCGTGAAGTGGGCGCACATACCCAAAGCTTTTCCAACGCGCTGCGTTCCGCTCTGCGCGAAGACCCAGACGCCATTCTGGTTGGCGAGATGCGCGACCTCGAAACTATCCGACTGGCCATCACAGCAGCCGAAACCGGGCACCTGGTGTTTGGGACTTTGCACACAGCGAGCGCAGCTAAAACGATTGACCGGATCATCGATGTGTTCCCAGGGGAAGAAAAAGAGATGATTCGTGCGATGCTGTCCGAATCACTGCAAGCGGTGATTTCGCAAACCCTGTGCAAGACCGCAGACGGCCTGGGTCGGGTGGCCGCGCATGAAATCATGCTGGGTACGCCGGCTATTCGCAACCTGATCCGCGAAGGCAAGGTGGCACAAATGTATTCCTCTATTCAGACCGGCAACGGTATAGGCATGCAGACCTTGGACCAAAGCCTGCGTGCGCTGATTACGCAGGGCAAGATCTCGGCCGCAGAAGCACGCGGCAAAGCCAAAATTCCGGAAAACTTTGCCGCTTGAGGCTGCGCCATGGAAGTTCAATACGCAAAAGACTGGCTCTGGTTTCTGCTCAGTGAGACGTTCACGCGCAGGGGGAGTGACCTGCTCATCACGGCCTTGGCAGCACCGTCGGCCAAAGTGGACGGCAAGGTGCTGCACCTCTCCACGGAGGCACTCAGCGCGCAAGACACGCTGAATATTGCGCAAGCCATCATGACCGAGCAGCAAATGCAGCTATTCCAGGACACAAAGGAATTGAATTTCACCCTATCACTGCCCGCGCATCGGCGCTTTCGGGTGAACGCCTTTATGCAACTGGGTCAGGTCGGCATGGTTTTTCGCACCATACCTATAGAGCCCCCCACCATCGACGGATTGGGCTTGCCCCAGGTTTTGAAAAATGTGGCCATGCTCAAGCGTGGCCTGGTCATTCTGGTAGGGGCCACGGGGACGGGGAAATCCTCTACGTTGGCTGCGTTGGTGGACTGGATCAACGAGCACCAGCAGGGCCACATCATCACTGTAGAAGATCCGATTGAATTCCTCCATCCCCACAAAAAGTGCGTGGTCACGCAGCGCGAGGTGGGCACCGACACCCTGGACTGGGGCCAGGCGCTGAAAAACGCCTTGCGCCAAGCCCCTGATGTTTTGGTGCTGGGCGAACTGCGCGGCCTGGACTCCGCCGAACAAGCCATATCGTTCGCGGAAACCGGACACCTGGTCATGGCGACGCTGCATGCAAGCAACACCAACCAGGCGATAGACCGCATACTGAGTTTTTTTCCCGAATACCGCCGCGATCAGTTGCTGCTGGACCTCTCTTTGAATCTGCGCGCGGTTGTCTCCCAGCGCCTGCTGCCCAGGCTGGGGCGCAGCGGTCGGGTCCCCGCGGTGGAGGTCCTTATCAACACCCCTTTGGTCGCCGACCTGATCCGCAAGGGCCAGATTCCGGCGATTCGCGAGTTGATGGGTGCCGGGCGGGCTGATGGTATGCAAACCTTTGACCAGATTCTGTTCGACCTGTATGAAACGGGCATGATCTCGCTCGAGGAGGCACTGCGCAATGCCGATTCCATCAACGATTTGCGCTTACGGATTAAGCTTCGCAGCCAGCGTACGGGTATAACTAGCCCCTTCGCTGGCACTGACCAGCTTTCCATCCTGTAACTTTTCGCCGCAAAACCCTATGACTGCCACTCCTTCCGTCAAAAGCAAAACGTATTCTTCTAGCAGCCCTACCCGTGTGGCATTTCTGGGTTTAGGCGTGATGGGCGGCCCCATGGCCGGTCACCTGGCGCTGGCCGGTCATCAGGTCACGGTGTACAACCGCACGGCATCGAAATCGCAGGCCTGGGTCAACGAATTCGGACCGCATGCCAGCACGCTGGGTGCCCATTCCCAGGCTCAGACCCCGCGCGCAGCGGCCGCGCAGGCGGACATCGTTTTTTGTTGTGTAGGCAACGATGCCGATTTGCGCAGCGTGGTCACCGGGCCGGACGGCGCATTTGCCGGGATGCGGCCGGGCACCGTGTTCGTGGACCACACGACCGCATCGGCTGACATTGCCCGCGCGCTCAGTGCTTTGGCCCAGGAACACGGGCTTCACTTTATTGACGGCCCGGTCTCCGGCGGTCAGGCCGGCGCCCAAAACGGCGCGCTCACAGTCATGTGCGGCGGCGATGCCCAGGCGTTCGAGCGCATCCACGGCGTGGCCATGGCCTTCTCCAAGGCCGTGACGCTGCTGGGCGCCAGCGGCAACGGACAACTGGCCAA
>CANCTD010000008.1 GCA_947380945.1 Comamonadaceae bacterium | reverse complement strand
GACCACCATCTGGTGGACCGGGTTGAGGGCGATATGGTGCTGCTGGCGTCCGGCTGCATTTGCTGCACGGTGCGTGGCGACCTGGCGCAGGCCTTGCGCGCCCTGTACGCGCGGCGCGAGGCGGGCAGCATTCCGGCCTTTAACCGCGTGGTGATTGAGACCACCGGGCTGGCAGACCCGGTACCGGTGCTGGCCACGCTGATGTTCGACCGGATTTTGCAAAACCATTTTGAAGTGGGCAGCGTAGTGACCACGGTGGATGCGCTCAACGGCGCAGCCAATTTGCAGGAATTTGCAGCCTGCCGCAAACAAGCCACCAGCGCGGACCGCCTGGTGCTGACCAAGCTGGACCTGGCCGATCCGCACGCGGCGCAGGCGCTGCGCCAGGACCTGCAAGCGCTCAACCCGGCGGCGCAGCTGCTCGCAACGGGCGACCCGGAATGCTGCGCTGCGCTGCTGCTGGCCGCGCCCGATGCGCAGGCAGACCCAGCGGGGGTGGCCTTGGCGCGCCGCAGCGGCTCCGGTTTGCGCAGCGCGTTTTTTGCCAGCGGTGCGGCTGCGCCGCAGGCCGCGCCCAGCCATGGTGACATCCACTCCTTTGTGATGCGCATTCCGCAGGCCATGGATTGGACGGTATTCGGCATTTGGCTGTCGCTGCTGCTGCACGCGCATGGGGAGCGGGTGTTGCGCGTCAAAGGTTTGTTGCAGGTGCAGGGCGCGCACACGCCGGTGGTGGTGCACGGTGTGCAACAGCTGGTGTACCCGCCCACGCACCTGGCGCGCTGGCCGGACGGGCCGCGCGCGTCGGAGCTGGTGTTTATCGTGCGGGGTCTGGAGCAGACAGCGATTGAGGCCTCGCTGCGCGACTACCTGCAACGCTTTGCTTGAACTGCGCGCACCGCAGCGGTGCGCGCGCAAGGGGCGGCTCACGCGGCTTTGCATCCATTTAGTGCCTGCCGTGCACGCTTTGTGTACTTGAACGGGTTGGATTGTTCACAAAGCAGGTGGCACGCGGATTGCCTAGAGCCTTGGATATGTCTGTATCCATTGCATCGCAAGGTGCCTCTATCGAAGTCGTAGGCCTGAGCAAATTGTTCGACGCCGGTAAACCGGCGGTCGACAACATAACCCTGCGCATTGCCAAAGGCAGTTACTGCTGCCTGCTCGGGCCCTCCGGCTGCGGCAAGAGCACCACGCTGCGCATGATCGCCGGCCACGAATCAGTCAGCAGCGGCGATGTGCTGCTGGACAACCGCAACATCACCGACGTGCCCGCTGCCGAACGCGGCACGGCCATGATGTTCCAAAGCTTCGCCCTGTTCCCGCACCTGAGCGCTCTCGACAACGTGGCCTTCAGCCTGAAGATGAAGGGCGTGCCCAAAGCCGAACGCCACAGCCGCGCGCAAGCCTTGCTGGAGCGCGTCGCCATGGGGCATTTGGCACAGCGCAAACCGGGCGAACTCTCCGGCGGGCAGCAGCAACGTGTGGCGCTGGCGCGTGCGTTGATTACCCAACCCAAGGCGCTTTTGCTGGACGAGCCGTTATCGGCGCTGGACCCGTTTTTGCGCATACAAATGCGCGCCGAGTTGCGGCGCTGGCAGAAAGAGCTGGGCCTGACCTTTATCCACGTCACCCATTCGCAGGAAGAGGCCATGGCGCTGGCCGACACCATGGTGGTGATGAACCACGGCGTGATCGAGCAGGCCGGTTCGCCGCACCAGATTTACAACCATCCAAAAAACGAATTCGTGGCGCGCTTTATGGGCGGGCACAACGTGATTGACACGCCGCAAGGGCGTATTGGCGTGCGCACCGACCGCATACGCGTGCGCGCCCATGCGCCAGACGCAACGCTGGATGCGCAACACAGCCTGCGCGCCGTTGTCAGCGATGTCGAATACCAGGGCAGCTATGTGCTGCTGGGCTTGCACTTGCACGGTGTGGCCCGCGATGCGCACGCGACTGCCGATCTCTCGGTGATGCTGCCCGAAGCCGATTACGCCGCACAGCCCCACGGCCTGGGCGACACCGTTGACCTGCATTGGGACGCTGCCGACGTCCATGTGCTGGCCGCCTGATTTCCCCTCCCTTCGTAAGAAGTTTTTTCCACCACCCTAGGAGTTTTCCGCATGTCAGACACCAGCAATAAGCCACTTTCCACCGTTGCGCCGGTCCAGCGCCGCACCATGCTCAAAGGCACGGCCGGCATCCTGGCAGCAGGCATGTTCCCGGCCGTGCATTCGGCTGATCCCATCGTGTTGCGCTACCTGGGCACTGCGGTCAACCAGGACAAGGAAATCGCCGACAAGTTTGAGAAAGACGTGGGCGGCAAGATCAAGATCCAGTACGTAGCCGTGACCACCGATGACGTGATGAAGCGCGCCATCACGGCACCCAACAGCTTTGACCTGCTGGACTCGGAGTACTTCCAGCTCGGCAAACTGGTGCCCACCGGCAACCTCAAAGGCATTGATACCAAGCGCATCAAAAACGCCGACAAGATCACCTCGGTTTTCACCACCGGCAAAGTCGGCGGCAAGACCATTGGCGACCAAGGTACGGCGCCCAAGAAAGTGATCTTCCTGGAAGGCGAGAAATCCAAGAAGTTTGCCAAGAGCCCGACGCAGTACATGTCGCTCATCCCCACCACCTACAACGCCGACACCCTGGGCATCCGCCCCGACTTGATCAAGCGGCCCATCAGCAGCTGGGCCGAGTTGCTGAACCCCGAGTTCAAGGGTAAGGCATCGATCCTGAACATCCCGTCCATCGGCATCATGGACGCGGCCATGGTGGTCGAAGCCATGGGTATTTACAAATACCCCGACAAAGGCAATATGACCAAGAAGGAAATCGACCTGACCATCAAGACCCTGATCGAAGCCAAGAAACAAGGCCAGTTCCGCAGCCTGTGGAAGGACTTCAACGAATCCGTCAACCTGATGGCCTCCGGCGAGGTGGTGATCCAGTCGATGTGGAGCCCGGCCGTGACCGCCGTGCGCACCAAGGGCATCGCCTGCACCTTCCAGCCGCTCAAAGAGGGCTATCGCTCATGGGCTTCCGGCTTTGGCCTGCCCTCCACGCTGTCCGGTGCCAAGCTGGACGGTGCCTATGAATTCATCAACTGGTTCCTGGACGGCTGGGCCGGTGCCTATCTGAACCGCCAAGGCTATTACAGCGCGGTGCTGGAAACGGCCAAGTCCAAGATGGAAGCCTACGAGTGGGCCTACTGGATGGAAGGCAAAGTCGCCACGCAAGACATCAAGAGCCCGCACGGCGACCTGTTGGCCAAAGCCGGTGAAACCCGGGACGGCGGCAGCTACGAGCAGCGCATGGGTTCCGTTGCCTGCTGGAACGCACTGATGGACGAGAACACCTACATGGTGGAGAAGTGGAACGAGTTCGTCGCGGCTTGAGCCACGCACACCCCCGTTGGCGCTTACCCCGTGTAGCGTCTTCCCCCTTGCAGGGGGCAACCGCAGCGGCCCGGCTAAGCCGGTTCCGCGCGGTTCCTGTGAGGGGACTTCGCTTTGCTTGCCCCGTGATGACACCGGGGAGCAAAGCGAAGTTGGTTTAGTACGAATTGATAGCTTCTCTTTTTGGTTTTGCTCTGATTTCTCAGCCCATACATGAACGCCTTGTCCGCCGCTCTACCTTTGGCCAAGCCTGCCGCTAGGCGTAGCTTGGCTGCCTGGTGGCAGGCCGCGCCCTTGGCCGCGGTGTTTGCGGTGTTTTTTGTGGTGCCGCTGTTGCTGATCGTGATGGTGAGCTTCTGGAATTTCAACGACTACGAGTTGATTCCGGATTTCACCTTCAAGAGCTATGTATCGGTTTTCAAGGGCTGCAGTAATACGCAAGAGCTGTGCGTCACTTTCAAGACCTATTTATCGACCTTCAAGTTCTCGCTGCTGGTGTGGCTGATCACATTGCTGGTGGGCTTTACCGTGGCCTATTTTCTGGCTTTTCATGTGCGCAGCGGCAGCGTGCAGACCGTGCTGTTTGTGGTGTGCACCATTCCGTTTTGGACCTCTAACGTGATCCGCATGATTGCCTGGGTTCCGCTGCTGGGGCGCAATGGCTTGGTGAACCAGGCTTTGCTGTCCACGGGGCTTGTCACACAGCCGGTGGAGTGGATGCTGTTCTCTGATTTTTCGGTGGTGCTGGCCTTTGTGCACTTGTTCACCACCTTCATGATTGTGCCGATCTTCAATTCCATGATGCGCATTGACCGCAGCCTGCTCGAAGCCGCATCCGATGCCGGGGCCACCGCATGGCAGACGCTGTGGAACGTGATCGTTCCGCTGTCGCGCACCGGCATCATCATCGGCTCGATTTTTGTCATCACCATCGTCATGGGCGACTTTGTGACCGTGGGTGTGATGGGCGGTCAGCAAATTGCCTCTGTGGGCAAGATCATCCAGGTGCAGACCTCGTACCTGCAGTTCACCCTGGCCGCTGCGAATGCGGTGATCCTGCTGGGCTTGGTGTTGATGATCATCTGGGCGCTGACCCGCATGGTCGATATCCGGCGGGAGCTGTGAATATGGCAACGGGCACGCGTTCGCTGGAGTTCCGTTTGCTGGCCATTTTTTTCGCGGCCTATGTGCTGTTTTTATACGGCCCCATGCTGGTCATCGTGATTTTGAGTTTCCAGGGCCCCGAAGGTGGATTGACCTTTCCGCTGCGCGGTGTCAGCACCCACTGGTTCCACAAGCTATCACAAGGCCTGGGCTCGGTCGACATAGGCGCGGCACTCCAACGGTCGCTGGCCGTGGGCCTGATCGTCATGGCTTTCACCGTGGTGTTGTCGGTACTGGCGGGGCTGGCGTTCCGCAAGAAACTGCGTGGCGGCAACACGCTGTTTTTTGTGGTGGTCGCGAGCCTGATCATGCCCTCCATCATTGTGTCGCTGGGCATCGGTTTGGAGTTCCGCTTGCTTGATGGCGTAATCAAGAGCGCGTTTGCCGCCATCGGTCAGGAGGAGATGCTCTCCGAATTCGGTACCACCATGGGCTTGTATACATCGGCGCTGGGCGCGCACCTGAGCTGGACCTTGCCCTTCGGGCTGCTGATCATGTTTGCGGTTTTCAACCGTTTCAACCCTGCTTACGAAGAGGCGGCACGCGACCTGGGGGCCACGCCTTGGCAAACCTTTCGCCACGTCGTACTGCCGCTGATCGCGCCGTCGCTGGTGGGCATCGGCATGTTCGGCTTTACGCTGAGCTGGGACGAGATTGCGCGCACCTCGCAGGCCATTGGCGACGTGAATACCCTGCCCCTGGAGTTACAGGGTCTGACCACCACGGTGACCACGCCAGCGATTTATGCACTGGGTACTGTGACCATGGTGGTGTCGTTTTGCGTGATCGGCCTGGCCCTGCTGCTGGCACGCGTGCTGGCGCGACGCCAGACACGGGCACGCGCCTGAGGGCGGGCCCGCTATGCGCCGCGTACTGGTCATCAACCCCAACACCTCGGAGTCGGTCAGCGCGCGGCTGCAGGCCTGCCTGGGCAATACGCCCGGTGTGCAGGTGCATACGGTGACGGCCCGCTTCGGCGCGCCCTATATCGCCTGCGAAGCCAGCTACGCGGTAGCCGCTCACGCGGTCTTGGACACCTGGGCCTGGGCGCGTTCCCGGGCGGCGTATGACGCGGTGCTGATTGCCTGTTTCGGTGACCCGGGTTTGTTTGCGCTGCGCGAAATCTGTCCGCTCCCGATAACCGGTCTGGCCGAAGCCGCATTCGCCCGCGCCGCCCGGCATGGCCGCTTTGCAGTCGTCACCGGCGGTGCAGCGTGGGGCCCGATGTTGCAAAGGCTGGCCTTGGCCCTGGGCTATGGACAGGCACTGGCTGCTATTGAGACCGTGGAAGCCAGTGGTATCGCTCTGGCGTCGGATCCGCAGGCGGCGCAGCATGTGCTGGGCAAGGCCTGCGAGCGTGTGGCGCACAACACCGATGCGCGCAGCATCATCATCGGAGGTGCCGGGTTGGCGGGTCTGGCGCAGGCTCTGCAAGCGGACACGGCGCTGCCTTTGCTGGACAGCGTGGACGAGGGCATGGCCCATATCGTGTCGGACGCGGTAACCGCCGGAGCCGGCCAGACGCCCGGCTTTGTCTGGCACGGTGTGGGGCCCGAACTGTCGGCTTGGGGAGCGGCCGCATGATGCAAGACCCCAAGGCCTTGATCGAGGAATTTCTGCGGGTGATCATGATTCCCGACCCCGATGCGGCGCGGGTATTCATGGCACCGAACGCGCAGATTGTGTTCACCGGCGGGCGTGCGATGTCCGACATCCGCGAATGCAGCGCTTTCAATGCCGGGCGTTACCGCTGGGTTAAAAAGCGCCTGGAGCGCACCGACGTGGTCGAGGGTGCAAGCGACGACGAGGCCGTGGTCTACAACTGCGGCACCTTGTATGGTGAGTGGCCGGACGGGACGCCGTTTGCCGGTAATCGCTATGTGGACCGCTACGTGCTGCGCCATGGAAAGATTGTCGAAATGGCGGTTTGGAACGACAGCGCTGAGCGCATGCTCTTGCGCGCCGGTTTGTGCGAGACCTGGCCCTTGCATCCCGCCACACCATGACCAAAGCGCCTTTCGCACCCTTGCCCGACCACGGGCGCTTCAACTACAGCCCCATCCACGGTCGCAAGGATTACCGCTGGCCCAATGGCGCACGCCTGGCGGTGTACCTGGGGTTCAACCTGGAGCATTTCGCCTTTGGCGAGGGCTTGGGCGCGTGCTTGGGGCCGCCCTCGCCGCAACCGGATGTGCTCAACTTTGCCTGGCGCGAATACGGCAACCGGGTCGGTGCCTGGCGCTGTCTGGCCTTGTTTGACCAACTGGGTTTGCCAGCCGCCACCATTTTGAATACCGCCTTGTATGCGCACGCCCCGGAATTGCTAGAGGCGTGCGTGCGGCGAGGCGATGAAATGGTGGGACACGGCCACAGCAACGCGGTGCGCCAAGCGGTATACGGCGAGGCCGAGGAGCGCGCCTTGCTGCAAGGTTGCCGTGACTTGATTGCGCAACACAGCGGCAGCGCTGCGCGTGGTTGGTTGTCGCCGTGGATTTCCGAGACCATGCTGACGCCGGATCTGCTGGCGGAGACGGGTTATGGCTACACCTTGAACTGGTGCCACGATGACCAGCCACAGGCCATGCGCACGCGCAGTGGCCAAACCTTGTGGGCCATTCCCTACCCGCAGGAACTCAACGATATTCCAATGGTGGTGGCGCGGCAAATGGATGCGCGGGACTTTGCCGATATGGTGATCGACAACTTTGACGAGATGCGGGACCAGTCAGCGCAGCAGCCGTTGGTCATGGGCTTGGCGCTGCATCCGTATATTGTGGGTCAGCCCTACCGCTTGCGGCATCTGCGCCGGGCGCTGGAACACATGGCGCGTGCGCGCGATGCAGGGGAAATCTGGTTGACGACGCCGGGGGCAATTTACGAGCACGTGCGCACGCTCGAAGCCTGACAGCCGTGTCAGGCACGTGTTTTTTAAGCGCTGCGGCGCGGTGTCATGGGGCCGCGGCCTTCGATGTGGCGGAAGTTGATGCGACCCTTGGACAAGTCATAGGGCGAGAGCTCGAGCGAAACCCGGTCGCCCGCAAGAATGCGGATGTGGTTTTTGCGCATTTTTCCTGCGGAGTAGGCGATCAGCTGATGGCCGTTGTCCAAGGTTACGCGAAACCGGGTGTCGGGCAGTACTTCGTTGACTACGCCCATCATTTCGATCAACTCTTCTTTTGCCATTCAAGCATCCTGAAAAAAATAACCCTGCACTATAGCACGCGCTGACTTATCTCAATTTACTAAATAATCCACATATTGCGGGAATATCACATTTTTATGCTCTGTAAAATATATTTATTGGCATCGTGTGCCTCAGGTATGTGCATTGGAGCATGAATATGACTTTGGATAAGTTCGATAAACACATTTTGGATGTGTTGCAAAACGAGGGTCGCATCAATAACCAGGATCTGGCCGACCGGATTGGGCTCTCTGCGTCACCGTGCTTGCGCCGGGTGCGGGCTTTGGAGGAATCCGGCTTGATCACGGCGTACCGCGCCGTACTGGACGCACGCAAGCTGGGGCTTACGCTGATGGCCTTGGTCCATATTTCAATGGATGTACACACGCCGGAACGCTTTGCCCATTTTGAAGGCTCGGTACAGGTTCTACCCGAGGTGCTGGAATGCCTGTTGATCACAGGCCAGGATGCCGATTACCAGCTCAAGGTCATCGTGCGTGACATGGACCACTACCAGGATTTGCTGCTGAACAAAATCACGCGTATCGAAGGCGTAACCGGTGTGCACTCGAGCTTTGTGATGCGCCGCGTGATCGATAACACCCGCTTGCCGGTTTAGAACCGGCAAGCGGCGGGCCTAGCGCGCGTCCGGCAATTCGATTTTGACTTCGAGTACTTCGAGGTTATCGTGGCGGTCCAAATTGACCTTGATATCTTTGATATCAATCTTGATGTACTTGCTGATCACCGCAATCAAATCGCGTTGCAAATCCTGCAAATAATCCGGCTCGGCGGCATTGCGCCCGCTGCGTTCGTGGGCCAAAATCAACTGCAGCCGCTCTTTGGCAACACTTGCAGTTTGTTTCTTTTCCCCCAACAGAAAAGACAGAAATGACTTCATTTATTTTCCACCAAACAGTCGTTTGATAAACCCTTGCTTCGGGGCTTCGGTGAATCGCATCGGAATATCCTGACCCAGAAACCGGCTGATCACGTCTTTATAGGCTTCGGCCACATTGCTTCCCTGCACATGCACGACCGGCACGCCCTGGTTGGAGGCTTGCAGCACGGCGTCACTTTCCGGAATCACACCGATGAGTTTGATGCGCAAAATATCCTGGATATCTTCGAGCGACAACATCTGACCCTGGTCAACCCGTGCCGGGTTGTAGCGGGTAATCAGCAGGTGTTCCTTGATCGGCTCGCGGCCTTCCATGGCACGTTTGGTTTTGCTGGCCAACATGCCCAGAATCCGGTCCGAATCGCGCACCGACGAGACCTCGGGGTTGGTCACAACCAATGCTTCATCGGCAAAGTGCATGGCCATCAATGCACCGGTTTCTATGCCTGCAGGCGAATCGCACACGATGTATTCAAAACCCATATCGGCCAGATCGTTCAAAACCTTTTCCACGCCGTCCTGGTGCAAAGCGTCTTTATCGCGGGTTTGTGATGCGGCCAGCACAAACAGGTTGTCGCATTGCTTGTCCTTGATCAAGGCCTGGTGCAAATTGGCCTCACCCTGGATCACATTGATCAAGTCATACACCACACGGCGCTCGCAACCCATGATCAAGTCCAGGTTGCGCAAGCCCACGTCAAAATCAATCACAGCGGTTTTATGGCCACGCAAGGCAAGCCCGGAGGCGAAACTGGCACTGGTGGTGGTTTTTCCAACACCACCTTTTCCGGAAGTTACAACGATGATTTTTGTCATGGGTCTCGCTTTGTGAAATGAAATCGCTCAGAGTTTGAAAGGTTCTATCAGCAGTTTTTCCTGGCCGTCATCGCTCAAACGCACCTGGGCTGCTTTTCCCAAAATATCGCTGCCAAAAGGCTTTTCCGTGGTCCGGTACACGCCAGCCACCGATACCAGTTCGGCTTCCATCGCAAGGGCAAAAATACGGGCCGCAGTATTGCCTTTGGCACCGGCCATGGCTTTCCCGCGCAACGCCGCGTAGACATGGATATTGCCATCGGCAACCACCTCCGCGCCCCGGTTCACCATGGACAAAATAATCAAATCTCCGCCACGGGCGTACACCTTTTGACCGGAACGCACAGGCTTATCAATCACCAGGGTGGGCACCGGCAAAGCAACGGGAATGTCGACCTGCTTTGCAGGCGCTGGTGCTGGTGTCGGAACGGACATCGAGGGTGCAGCAACATAAATTTCCTGCGCCTGCACCAATCCCAAAGCAAGCGCTTCTGACACAGTCGCTGCTGCTGCATGGCGGATGGCAACCGCCACCAATTTGCACTGTCGCAACACCGCGAGCAAACGGGGCAAATCCGGCAAGGGACTGTTGGGATCGAGCTGCGCACAGTCGATCAGCAATGCATCGTCATTGAAGAAATCCGAGCTGCTCCCCAGTGGTCCGAACTGGCTCAAAAGCTCTTGCTCCAATGCCTGCATATCGCTGGTTTTGAGTACCAGTGCAACCAAGGGCAGATCCGCACTTTTGATCTCAAAAGCCTGTGGCTTCTGGGATATTTTTTTTCCGGTCGGGGTTGTGGGCATCAGGAACTTGGGGAATAGGCAGTCGCAAACCAAAAGGCTGCGCATCGTCAAGTTTACTTGATGCTGTTTTGGTGAATTGTGGTGGGTCGGCCCATCTGTTTGACGCTGTCTCCTAACAACTTGAATTTTGAAGAGATAAAGATAGTGGTAGTAGATAGAGCTTTCGGCTTTTTGTGTACAAGTGCGCTTTCTTGTTTTTTTTCAAGCACTTGGCGTCAGGGCTTCTATGCTTGTACAGTGCATAGCCGCTGCACGTGAATGTGCATAAGCCAGCCATATGTCCGGATGCTGTGGACAAGTTGAAGTTGTTCACGACCTTATCCCCAGCTTATATTTTTCCATTGAACCACGCTGATTCCGATTCCAAACTATTGCTGCTGGCGGCCGTGTTGTCCGTGGCTGCCGCGATTTCTTTGGGCGTCACGCGCTTTGCCTACGGCTTGCTTTTACCTGCTATGCGCGAGGACTTGTTCTGGTCTTACACATTGGCCGGCGCCATGAATACCAGTAACGCCCTTGGTTACTTTGTGGGTGCGATGGTGATGGGTCGGGTAATGGCCTGCTGGGGTCCGGCGCGGGCTGTGCTGTGGGGTGCGTGGTTTGCTGCCGTATTGATGGTGATTCCAGGGTTTTTTGTTGACCCGCTGGTGTTGGTCATACAGCGTTTACTCGCTGGGGTTTTGAGTGCGGTTGTTTTTGTGTCAGGTGGTATTTTGGCTGCCCGCATTGGTTCGCGCCAACCTGCGCGCGCGGCCTTGATTTTGGGTTTGTACTACGGCGGAACCGGCACGGGAATCGTGGTCTCTGCGCTCTTGGTGCCTTGGATTCTGGACCAGCGGCTTTTCATGTTCGCTCCATGGGTATACGCCTGGTGGGCACTGGCGCTGGTGTGTGCGCTCATGGCTGCTTGCCTGCGCTGGCCGGTGGCTGTGTTGGCGGCCTGGGATTCGCAAGCGGGTAGCCAGGCGGTGGTGGCACAAAGCGTGGCATGGTGGCCCATGCGCCACGCCTTGCTCGGCTACGCGCTGTTCGGTCTGGGCTATATCGGCTACATGACATTTGCGGTCGCCTTGTTGCGCGAACATGGTGCGAGCAGCCACGAAGTGAGCTGGTTTTATGCGGTTCTGGGTACGATGGTGATGGCCTCTTCACGTATCTGGGCCGGCCTGTTGCACACGCACCGCGGTGGCGGTGCGTTGGCGCGTTTGAATGTGCTTTTGGGATTGGCCGTGGTGTTGCCGACGCTCACCGATAACTTCATGGTTTTTGTTGGCTCAGGTGCATTATTCGGTGCAGTGTTTTTGAGCATTGTCGCGTCGACCACGGCTTTTGTGCGCCACAACCTTGCAGCCGCAGCCTGGACGTCCGGGATAGCGGCTTTTACCGTTGTTTTTGCTATCGGGCAGGTGGTCGGGCCCTTGGCAGTAGGTTGGATTGCGGATGGACAAGGTGGTTTGGTGCGCGGATTCTTTTGCTCGGCGCTGGCGCTATGGGCCGGTGCTGCGGTGGCATGCCTGCAAAAACCGCTGGCTAGCGCCCCTGTCCCACCCACTGCTTAGGTTTTATAGGACGGATCCAAACGCTCCACTTTGCGCAGCAATGCCGGCCAGGCGAAATCGCCCCCTACCTTGCCGCCATCGGCCTCCAGCATCGCGGCCACACCCGCTGTAATCGCCGGATTTACATGGACCAATGGTCCGCCGCTTTGCGCCGTGATTTGGATCTGGCAGGTCGACTCAAAATTGTGCATAAGCACAAAGGCCTCGGGGATGTTGCTGCCCACGACCAGCAAACCGTGGTTGCGCAGCATCAGGTGGCTGGCCCGTCCCAAGTCGGCTTGCAGCCTGGGCTTTTCGTCCTCGCGCAAGGCAACGCCCTCGTAGTCATGGTAGGCCAGCGAGGCCAATACATAGGTCGCCTGCTGGCTGATAGGCAGAATGCCGCAGGCCTGTGCGCTAACCGCCACGCCGGCGCGGGTATGGGTATGCAGAACACAGCCCGCGTCTTCGCGCGCCGCATGGATGGCGCTGTGTATGACAAAGCCTGCCGGGTTGACCGGGAAGGGCGTGTCAACTACGGGTTGCCCCTGCAGATCAATTTTGACCAGGCTGCTCGCGGTGATTTCCTCGAACAGCAGGCCATAGGGGTTGATCAAAAAGTGGTGTTCCGGACCCGGCACGCGTGCGCTGATGTGGGTGTAAATCAAATCGGTCCAACCGTAGGCGGCGACCAGCCGGTAACAGGCAGCCAGGTCAACGCGCAGCTGCCATTCTTCGGCGCTGACTTCTGTTTTGAGTGATCGGATGTGCATGCGGCGGCCTCCTTTGCGTGCCCCATGGTAGCGAAACCGGCGCAGCGGTTTTGCCGGGGTGGCCCGTAAAATCCCCCCACTACCTAAGGACCCCATGCTGTATCCCGAACACTTTGATGTCATCGTCGTCGGCGGTGGCCATGCCGGCACCGAAGCGGCCCTGGCGTCGGCCCGCATGGGATGCAAAACCCTGCTGCTGACGCACAACATCGAGACCCTGGGGCAAATGAGTTGCAACCCCTCGATTGGCGGCATCGGCAAAGGGCATCTGGTCAAAGAGGTGGACGCCCTCGGTGGTGCCATGGCCTTGGCCACGGACGAGGCCGGGATCCAGTTCCGCATCCTCAATTCCAGCAAGGGTCCGGCGGTACGCGCCACCCGCGCCCAGGCCGACCGGGTTTTGTACAAGGCGGCGATCCGGCGCATGCTGGAAAACCAGCCTAATTTGTCGCTGTTTCAGCAGGCGGTCGACGATTTGCTGGTCGAAGGTGACCGGGTGGTCGGAGCGGTGACGCAAATCGGCATCGTGTTTCGCGCAACAACGGTGGTGTTGACTGCCGGAACCTTTCTGGATGGCAAGATCCATGTCGGCTTGAATAACTACGGCGCGGGCCGTGCCGGCGATCCGGCGGCGGGCCGCCTGAGCGCACGGCTCAAAGAGCTGCAGCTGCCGCAGGGGCGGTTAAAGACCGGCACGCCGCCGCGTATTGACGGCCGCAGCATTGACTTTTCCAGGTGCCAGGAACAACCCGGCGACGGCATGCCCGGCGGCATGGCGACCCAGCTGCCTGTGTTCAGTTTCATGGGCCGCGCCAGCCAGCATCCGGCGCAAATGCCCTGCTGGATTACGCATACCAATGCGGCTACGCACGCCATCATCCGCAGTGGTCTGGATCGCAGCCCCATGTTCACCGGCAAGATCGAGGGCGTGGGCCCGCGCTATTGCCCCAGCGTCGAGGACAAAGTCCACCGCTTTGCCGACAAGGAAAGTCACCAGATTTTTCTCGAGCCCGAGGGCTTGACCACGCACGAGTACTACCCCAACGGTATATCGACCAGCCTGCCTTTTGATATCCAGCTTGCGTTGGTGCGCAGCATGGTGGGACTGGAAAACGCCCACATCCTGCGCCCTGGTTATGCGATTGAGTACGACTACTTTGATCCGCGCGCGCTCAAGCGCAGCTTCGAGACCCGGCAGATTGGGGGTTTGTTTTTCGCGGGGCAGATCAACGGCACGACCGGTTACGAAGAGGCGGCGGCGCAAGGTTTGTTCGCCGGGGTGAACGCCGCGCTGCAAGCCGGAGCGCGCACCCAGTGGACGCAAACGAGCTGGTTGCCCGGTCGCGATGAAGCCTATATCGGCGTGCTGGTTGACGACCTGATCAGCAAGGGCGTGAACGAGCCCTACCGCATGTTCACCAGCCGCGCCGAGTTCCGCCTGCAACTGCGTGAAGACAATGCCGACGCGCGGCTGACCGAGCAAGGCCGCAAGCTGGGACTGGTGGGCGACGCCCGCTGGGATGCTTTCTGCCGCAAGCGCGACGCGGTTTCACGTGAAACAGAACGCCTTAAATCCACCTGGGTCAGCCCCCAAAAAGTGCCCCAGGCCGATGCCGTGGCGCTCTTGGGCAAGCCCATGGAACATGAATACACCCTGATGGACTTGCTGCGCCGCCCCGACGTCAGTTACCTGGATTTGATGGCGCTCAAAGACGGTGCTTTTTCCGACCCGCAGCTGCTGAGGACGGCGGCTGACCATGATGCCGAGTTATTGCGCTTGGCCATCGTCGAGCAGGTGGAAATTGCCGCCAAATATGCCGGCTACATAGACCGTCAGCGCGAAGACGTGGCCCGCGCCGCACACTTTGAGAACCTGCGCCTGCCGCCCGAATTGGATTACCTGCAAGTCAGCGCCCTGAGTTTTGAGGCCCGCCAGCGCCTGAGCCAGCACCGGCCTGAGACCCTGGGCCAGGCGGCCCGGTTGTCCGGCATCACGCCTGCGACGATTTCCCTTTTGCTGATCCACCTGAAAAAAGGCAATTTCAAAGGCTTTGCCCGTTTGGGCACCGTGGCAGACGAATCGGCTGACGCAGTTGCCGGGGTAGGCGCCGATGTGGCCGACGCGGTGGGGAGTTTGACGCCCGGCCTGGAGGCCGCTTGAGCGCGTCGGCCCAGGAAGGGCCGCTGCGCGCGGGCCTGGCTGCGCTGCATGTGGACCTATCGGCCGCTCAGGTTCAGGGCCTGCTGGACTACGCGGCGCTGATAGCCAAATGGACCCAGGTCTACAACCTGACCGCCTTGCGTGATCCGGCTTCGATTCTGAGCCACCACATTCTGGATAGCCTGGCGGTTCTGCCGCCCTTGCAAGCGCACATCCAGGCCAGCGGCTGCGACGCGGTATTGGACGTAGGCTCCGGTGCCGGCCTGCCCGGCGTGGTGATTGCTTTGTGCTGCCCCGAGGTGCGGGTGGATTGTGTCGATACCGTGGGAAAAAAGGCGGCCTTTATCCAGCAGGCGGCGCTTGCGCTCAAGTTACCCCGCCTGCGCGGCGTACACGCGCGGGTGGAGCAGCTTAGCGGCCAATACCCCTTGGTTACCTCGCGCGCATTTGCGTCCCTGCCCGACTTCGTCCTCGCGTCCCGCGAACAACTTGCCACCGGCGGTGTCTGGATGGCGATGAAAGCCCAGGTGCCGGACGCTGAAATAGCCGATCTGCCCGCTGACGTGGAAGTGTTTCACGTGGAACCGCTGCAGGTGCCACGCCTGGATGCCCAGCGCTGTCTGGTCTGGATGCGCAAAAAAGCGGCATAAATCGGCTGCCGTACACTCGGGATTCACTTTTGCGAATTCCCCATGCTCGGCGTTACCGATTACGGCACATTTGTCGCCACCGTTCTCATCTTTTTGTTCATACCCGGCCCGGGTAACCTGGCCCTGGTGATGTCCACCGGCAAGGGCCGGATTCCGGGTGGTTTGGCGGCAACCTTTGGCGTCATCGCCGGGGACCAGGTGCTGATGTGGTGCGCTGTGGCCGGCCTGGCCACTTTGTTGTCGCATTACCCCACGGCCTTCCATGCCATGCAATGGGTGGGCGCGGCCTATTTGGCCTGGCTGGGTGTGCAGATGCTGCGCGCCAAGCCGGGAGCGCCTGCTGCCATTCACATCCGCCCGCGCCACTACTTTCGCCAGTCCATGCTGATCACCCTGATGAACCCCAAGGCGATCCTGTTTTACATGGCTTTTTTCCCCTTGTTCGTAGACCCGCAGACGCAACAGGGTTTGCTGACCTACGCCTTCATGGCGGCGACGATCGCGGCGCTGACGTTTTTGTACGGCCTGGCGGCGACCTTGCTGACCCATTTCCTGGCCGAGCGCATCCGCGCCCAGCCGCGTGCGGCCCAGTGGCTGGAGCGCGTGGCCGGTGTTTTTCTGCTGGGCTTTGGCGTCAAGCTGGCCCTGTCGCAATAGTTTTCTGACACCGAGCAAAGCGGGTACGCCATGGCCAAAATTTTCTGTGTAGCCAACCAAAAAGGCGGTGTGGGCAAAACCACCACCACCGTGAACCTGGCCGCCGGCCTGGCCAAAGTCGGCCAGCGCGTGCTCATGGTCGACCTGGACCCGCAGGGCAACGCCACCATGGGTTCTGGTGTGGATAAGCGCCAGCTTGAAATGACCGTGTACGACGTGCTGCTCGAGGAAGCCACGATCACACAGGCCCGCAGCCGCAGCGACAAACTCGTGCAAGCCGGTTGCAGCTACGACATCCTGGGAGCGAACCGCGAGCTCGCCGGTGCCGAGGTCGAAATGGTCAGCCTGGAGCGGCGCGAGCGCCGCCTCAAAGCCGCGCTCAAGGCGGTGGATGCCGAATACGACTTTGTGCTGATCGACTGCCCGCCTTCCCTGTCCATGCTCACGCTCAACGGCTTGTGCTGTGCCCACGGCGTGATCGTTCCCATGCAATGCGAGTACTTTGCCCTGGAGGGCCTGACCGATTTGGTGAACACCATCAAGCAGGTCAAGGCGAATTTGAATGACGATTTGCAAATTATTGGTTTGTTGCGCGTCATGTTCGATCCGCGCATCACCTTGCAAAACCAGGTCAGCGAGCAGCTCAAAGCGCACTTTGGCGATAAGGTGTTTGACACCGTGATCCCGCGCAATGTGCGCCTGGCCGAGGCGCCCAGCTACGGCCTGCCGGGCGTGGTGTTTGACCCCAGCTCCCGTGGCGCGCAGGCTTTTGTCGCCTTTGCGCTGGAAATGGTGCAGCGCATCAAGAGCATGTAATGGCAGCGCAAGCGCCCGCATCCCCCCGTATCCTGCTTCTGCCCGGCTGGCAGAACTCCGGCACCGCGCATTGGCAAAGCCGTTGGGAAGCGCTGTATGGCGACTTGCGCGTGGAGCAGCACGATTGGATGCATCCCCTGCGCGGCGACTGGGTGATGCGCCTGGACGAAGTAGTGCAAGCGCAAAGCGGCGATGTGGTCCTGGTGGCCCATAGCCTGGGCTGTTTGCTGGTAGCCGCTTGGGCGGCGCAGACCCGGCTGGCTGCGCGCGTGCGGGGCGCATTGCTGGTTGCACCCGGCGATCCGCAGCGCCCTGAGCTGGCCGGCGTTTTGCACAGCTGGACGCCGCTGGTGCTGCCGCGTCTGCCTTTTCCCAGCCTGCTGCTGGGCAGCCACAACGACCCCTTTTGCAGCCTGGAGCGCGCGCGCAGTTTTGCCGATGCGCTGGGCGCACGCTGGCGCGATTGGGGCCACGCAGGCCATATCAACGCCGATTCCGGTCTGGGCGACTGGCCCCAGGGCCGGGCCTTGCTGGCTGACTTTTTGAACCCACAACCATAAGCATTCGAAGGAAACACCCGATGGCTACCAAAAAACCCAAAGGACTCGGCATGGGCCTGGAAGCGCTGCTCGGCCCCACCGTGCCGGATGCGCCCGGCCAACAGGACAGCACTTTTGGTGCCGGTCAGCCGCACACCCTGCTGCTGGGTGACATGGTGCCCGGCATGTACCAGCCACGCACCCATATGGACGAAGGCGCGCTCTACGAGCTGGCCGAAAGCATCAAGGCCCAGGGCATCATGCAGCCGATTCTGGTGCGCCAGTTGGACGATGAATATGCGTCGCTGCACCGGCCCGAAGGCTCGTCCCGTCCGGTCTACGAAATCATTGCCGGCGAACGGCGCTTCCGCGCGGCCAAGCTTGCCGGGCTGGACAGCGTGCCGGTGCTGGTGCGCAATGTGCCCAATGAGGCCGCTGCGGCCATGTCGCTGATTGAGAACATGCAACGCGAAGACCTGAACCCACTGGAAGAAGCGCAGGGCTTGCAGCGCCTGATCAAAGAATTCGGCCTCACCCATGAAAGCGCCGCCCAGGCCGTGGGCCGCTCACGCAGCGCGGCCAGCAACCTTTTGCGTTTGCTGAACCTGGCTGATCCGGTGCAAACCATGCTCATGGCCGGTGACCTGGACATGGGCCACGCCCGCGCCTTGCTGGCCTTGGACAAGGCCAACCAGATCAGCGCGGCCAGCCAGATTGCCGCCAAAAAAATGTCGGTACGCGAGGCCGAAAGCCTGGTGAAAAAACTCAGCGCCGAGTTCTCGCTCAAGGCCGTGAAACCCACGCGCGAGAAATCACGCGACATCAAGCGGGTCGAGGAAGAGCTGTCCGATTTGTTTGCTGCGCAGGTGGAAATCAAGGTCAAAAAACGCGTCAAGCGCGCAGGCCGCATCACTGAAATGGGCGAATTGAGCATCCAGTTCGGATCGCTCGATGAGCTCAACGGCCTGATCGAGCGTCTCTCGCCCAACGTGGCCCGCTAGAGCGCCCTGTCACCGTTCCCGCCCTGTGTTGCAGCGTTTGATTCCGCCCTGGCCTGCGCCTGCTCTGTTGGGCTGGGGCTTGAGCTGGCTGATGTTCCGTTGGCTGCTGCAAGCCGGTATGTCGCCCGGCATGGCCAGCCCGATTGCTGTCATGGTGGGCGTGGCGATCAGTCCCATGGGCCGCAGCTGGTGGCGCCGCCTGGCCATTGCGGGGGGGTTTCCGGTGTCGCTGGCGGTCAGCGTGCTGGGGACCCAGTCGCACCTGGCCGCCTGGGTCTGGTTGCTGCCCCTGGCGCTGTTGCTGCTGGTTTACCCGATCAACACCTGGGCCGACGCGCCTTTGTTTCCGACCCCGCGCAAGGCGCTGCTGGGTTTGCGCGCCTTTGTCCGTCTGGACCAGAACGCCCGGGTACTGGATGCCGGTTGCGGTCTGGGCCACGGTTTGCGCGCCTTGCGCCTGGCCTATCCGAAAGCGCAGTTTGCGGGTGTGGAGTGGAGCGGCAGCCTGTACCTGTTGTGCAAGTTGCGCTGTCCCTGGGCGCATGTGCAGCGTGGCGATATGTGGGCACTGGACTGGGCGGATTACGACATGGTCTATGTCTTCCAACGCCCCGAGAGCATGCCCCGGGTGGTGGAAAAAGCGCGCACCATGCGCCCCGGCACCTGGCTGGTCAGCCTGGATTTCGAGGCCCTGGGAATCGCGCCGCACGCGCAACTGACCGCGCCCAACGGCAAATCCATTTGGCTCTACCGCACGCCCTTGCGCAGCGTGGCCTAAGGCTGCGCCTTTAGGCGTCTAGCGCGAAAATTTTGCCGGGGTTGAGGATGTTGAGCGGGTCCAGCGCCTGCTTGATGCTGCGCATCATGGTGACTGCGCCGCTGCCGGCCTCGGCGATCAAGAAATCCATTTTGTGCAGACCTATGCCGTGTTCACCGGTACAGGTGCCACCCAGACGCAGCGCGCGCGCGACCAGCTGGCTGTTCAGGCGTTCGGCGGTTTCGCGCTCGGTGGCGCTGGCCGGGTCGATCAGATACCCCATGTGGAAATTGCCGTCGCCCACATGGCCGACCATGAAATACGGAATACCCGCCTCGGTCGCCTCGTGCACCGAATCCAGCAGCGCGTCGGCCAGGCGTGAAATCGGCACACAGGTATCGGTGGTGATGCAGCGGCAACCCGGACGCGACTGGATGCCGGCAAAGTAAGCGTTGTGCCGGGCGGTCCACAGCCGTGTGCGCTCCTCAGGCGTTTGCGCCCACTGAAAACCATGGCCCCGGTTGTCGGCCACGATCTCCTGCACCGCGGCAATCTGTTCCTGCACGCCTGCGGGTGAACCGTGGAACTCCATCAGCATCATCGGCCCTTGCGCCAGCCCGAGCTTGGAATGCTGGTTGACCATGCGCACGGTGTTGCCGTCCAGCAATTCGCAGCGGGCAATCGGGATGCCGAGCTGGATGATCTGGATCGTGGTGTTGACCGCATCAGCCAGATCGTCAAAGGCACAGGTTGCGGCCATGATGGCTTCGGGCAGCGGATACAGCTTGAGCGTGACCTCGGTGATCACACCCAAGGTTCCTTCGCTGCCGACCATCAAGCGTGTCAGGTCGTAACCGGCCGATGATTTTTTGGCTCCGGTTCCGGTGCGTATGGCTTCGCCGCTGGCGGTCACTACTTCCAGAGCCAGCACGTTCTCGCGCATGGTCCCGTAGCGCACCGCGTTGGTCCCGCTGGCGCGGGTGGCGCACATGCCGCCTATGCTGGCGTCCGCGCCCGGGTCAATCGGAAAGAACAGGCCGGCGGACTTCACCGCCTCATTGAGTTGCTTGCGTGTGACGCCCGGTTGCACGGTGACGGTCAAATCCGCGTCGTGGATGGCCAGCACCTGGTTCATGCGCCCCATGTCCACGCTGATGCCGCCTTGCACCGCCAGCAGATGGCCCTCCAGCGAGGAGCCCACACCAAAAGGGATTACCGGCACCGCGTAGCGCGCGGCAATCTGCAAGAGCCGCTGCACATCCTGCGTGCTTTGCGCAAACACCACGCCACCCGGAGGCGGAACGTCAAAAGCCGATTCGTCGCGCCCATGTTGCGCGCATACGGCAGCAGCGTTGGAGAACTGCGGCCCGAAGGCTGCACGCAGCTCGTCCAGCATGGCCTGGGGCGGATGCCGGATGGCGGCGTGCGAAATAGCCTGGTGTGCAGACAGCGGTGCGTTCATGGTGCATTCCCGGAATATGCAAAGCGTCAATAATGCCACTTTCACAGAAAGCCACTATGGGAAACCGTTTGACACAAATTGCCACGCGCACCGGCGACGCCGGCACCACCGGCCTGGGGGATAACTCCCGCGTCTCCAAAAACAGCTTGCGTGTGCACGCCATGGGCGATGTGGACGAGCTCAATTCCAACATCGGCGTACTTTTGTGCGAAGACATGCCCGAGCGCGTACGCACGGTCTTGGTGGAAATCCAGCACCAGCTTTTCAATCTGGGTGGCGAGCTGTCCATCCCGGGGTT
The DNA here is from genome assembly GCA_947380945.1 of Comamonadaceae bacterium. Lineage (GTDB taxonomy): Bacteria > Pseudomonadota > Gammaproteobacteria > Burkholderiales > Burkholderiaceae_C > Allorhodoferax. The sequence goes on along the minus strand of CANCTD010000008.1, from coordinate 3,876 downwards.
TGAGTTGCTCAAGGAAGAAGCGGTGCTGGCGCTGGACCAGGCGCTGGCCGAGTTCAATGCCGGCCTGCCCGCGCTCCTGGAATTCATTCTGCCGGCCGGAACCCGGGCCGCTTCGCTGGCCCATGTATGCCGTACCGTGGCCCGCCGGGCCGAGCGTGCGGTGGTGGCGTTGGGCAACGAAGAGGCCTTGAAAGAGCACCCCCGCCAGTACCTGAACCGTTTGTCGGATTTGCTGTTTGTGCTGGCCCGCGTGCTCAATCGCCACCGCAGCGACGGCAGCTCGGGCGACGATGTGTACTGGAAAAGCGCCCGCGTGGCGAAGGCCTGAAACCGCAGGCTCCGGCAGGCGCGTACGGACCTACATCTCGTCCTGCCACCAGTACCATTTGTACAAAAACTGCTGGCCCAGACGCCGAAAAGGTGCCAGCGCCTCGGCACGGAAGAGCTTGAAAAAGTTGGGGTATTCCAGCGGCGAGTTGTAAATCGGCAGCTCAAACACTGCGTCGTTTCCGTCTTTGCCGGCCACCCGCTGCGCCACCCGCTTGCCAGCCCAAGTCGAGAAGGACACGCCGTTGCCGCCATAGCCCACCGCGTGCCACACGGTTTGCGCAGGGTCGGGACGGGTGATGCGCGGCATCATGTCGTGGCTCACATCCACCCAACCCCACCAGGAGTAGTCGATGGGAATACCGGCCAGCGGCGGGAACTTGCGGGCAATCGCATCGGTCAGCAGCTGGAGGTGTTTGGGCTCTTGCGCATCTGCCCCTGTGATCGAGCTTCGGCTACCGAGTTGCAGCCGGTTGTCGCTGAGCAGCCGGTAGTAAAACCGCAGCGTGCGTGTGTCGGTCAAAAAAGTTTGCGAGCGGAAATTGGTCGCTTTCAGTTCCGCATCGGTCAGCGGCCGCGTGACCACCGAGTTGGAGAGGATGGGCAGGATTTTGTTGCGCAGCACGGGGCTTGCGCCCTGGCCGGTATAGCCGCCGGTGCACAGCACCACGCGCTTGGCCCGCACCGTGCCGCCCGGCGTGCGCAAATGGTGCACGCCGCCAATGGTTTGCCAACCTTGCACCGGGCTGGCGGTATGGATCTTCACGCCCAGCGCACGCGCTTTGCGCATCAGGCCGAAGGTGAATTTCAGCGGGTGCACGCCCACGCCTTCGGGTTCCCACATGGCCGCGGCCGCGTCGCGCTCGTCGCAGTAGTTGGCGCGCAGTTCTTCGGCGCTCATCATGCGCGTGTCGTAGCCGAAAATTTCGCGGCGCACCCGGGTTTGCTCTTGCAGGTAGGCCACTTTTTCGGGCCGGTGCGCTACATACAAATGGCCGCCGTCAAAGGCGTCGCAGTCGATCTCGCGTGTGAGCTGGCGGAAGTTCTCAAAGCCGGTGCGGATTTCCATGTCCAGCTTCTTTGCGGTGTCCAGGCCCCAGCGTTCGATCCATTGCGCGCGCGTCAACCGGCCGCTGGCGTTCTGGCCCTGGCCGCCGCTGCGGCTGGAGCAGCCCCAGGCGGTCTGGTTGGCTTCCAGCACCACGGCTTGTATGCCGTGGTCCTGCGCCAGGTAGAGCGCTGTCGACATACCGGTGGAGCCCGAGCCGATTACCACCACGTCCGCATCCATATCGCCGCGCACCGGGCCGTCGTCCGCAGGTGGCGTCCCGGCGCTGGCGACCCAGTAGGTCGGCGCATACGCCCGTCCTGCGCCGGGGTTGGCGTCCACCAGCGGGTCGTAGCGCGGGTCGTAGGCTTGTTGGGCTGCGTGGGGGGCGGTGGTGGTGCTCATGGCGTGGGCTTGCTTTGCGGGGCCGTGGCTGCGGCCTGCAGTGCAGGGGGTTTATTTGGCGGCGGGGATATTGGGGCGTGCTTTGCGGAACACATTTTTCACCAGAATTTTGCCGTCCTTGAAGGTGAACAGGTCCACCCCGTTGGTCTCGATCCGGCTGCCGTCGGCCGCCGTGCCTTCAAAAGTCCACTCGGACACGCCGAAATCGCCGTGCACAAAGTGCCGGCCCTTGGTCCATTGCACATCGGGCACCGCCGCCCAGGCACCGGCAAAGGCTTTGCGCACCGCCTCGGTTCCGCTGTGGCGCGTGCCGCAGGCCTGGTCGCCGGCGGCGGTCAGGAACACGCAGTCAGGGTGCATAAACGCCATCAGCGCGTCGATGTCGTGGCGGTTCCAGGCGGCGCTAAAAGCCTCCAGCGTGGCAACAGTGATTGCAGCAGTCATGGGAAATACTCCAAAAGCAGGTATGCCACGAGCATAGGCATGCCAGCCGGAGCCTGAAAGAGCCAGTTTGCACCATTCGCCTGTGCCAGCCCCACCGTAATCGACGGAGCCAGTGCCTATACTGGCTCCATGCCCCCGCACCATCGCACCAAGGGCGCACAGTGGGAAACGCTGTTTGCGCTCCCGGACCAGCCCGCGCTTCCGCTGCAACAGCGCCTGCGCCTGTCGGTGGTGCAGGCCATTCTGGACCGCCGCTTGCCTGCGGGCGCGCCGCTGCCCTCGTCGCGCGAGCTGGCAAATTTGCTGGGCTTGAGCCGCAACACCGTCACCGCCGCCTACACCCAGCTGATGGACGACGGTTTTCTGGAGTCGCGCCCGCGCAGCGGTGTGTTTGTCGCGCAGTCGCCCGGCCGCCTGGACATGCCCCAAGGCGTGGCGAGTGGCGCGCCCGTGCGCGCCGGCACTGATCCGAGCGCCCCCGCCCACCGCCCCGGACCCGAGCGCGCACAGCCGGATTGGGGCACGCGGGTGCTGCGCTCGCTGGTCGCGCAGCGCACCCTGGCCAAGCCCGACCAGTGGCGCCAGTACCGCTACCCCTTTGTCTACGGCACTTATGACCCGCTGCTATTTCCATCCGAAGCGTTTCGCGAATGCTGCGTGCACAGCCTGGCGCGTTCGCACCTGCCGCAGTGGACGCCGGACTTTGAGCTCAGCGACGTCCCCGAGGTGATAGAACAAATCCGCCTGCGCCTGCTGCCCAAGCGCGGCGTGTTCGCGCTGCCGGAAGAAATTCTGATTACGGTGGGTGCGCAGCACGCTTATTACCTGCTGGCCGAAGCCTTGTTTGACACACAGCAGCGCGTGGGTCTGGAGGAGCCCGGCCACCCGCATGCGCGCAACAGCTTTGCCCTGCGCGCGCCGCAGTTTGTGCCGCTGCCGGTGGACAGCCAGGGTTTGATCGTCGACGGGTTGCCACCGCTGGACTATTGCTTTGTCACGCCTTCGCACCAAAGCCCGACCACCCACACATTGAGCATGGAGCGCCGCACCGCCTTGCTGGCATTGGCCGAGCGCAAGAATTTTGTGGTGATCGAAGACGATTACGAAGCCGAAAACCTCTACCAGGGCCAGCCCATGCCCGCGCTCAAAAGTCTGGACAAAGTCGGCCGGGTTATTTACGTGGGCTCGGTTTCCAAAAGCCTGTCGCCCTCGCTGCGTCTGGGTTACATCGTCGCCCCGCGCGCGCTGATCGCCGAGCTGCGCGAACTGCGCCACGCCATGCTGCGCCACCCCAGCGCCTTTTTGCAGCATGCTTTCGCCCTGTTTTTGTCGCTGGGGCACCACGAGACCCATGCCCGCCGCGTCAACGCCGCCATGCAGGAGCGCATGCAACTCGCCGCTGCCGCGCTGGCCGCGCACCTGCCGGATTTTGCGTGCACCCTGCCTTCCGGCGGCGCATCGCTCTGGGTCCAGGCGCCGGCCTGGGTGGACGCGGCCGAGCTCGGCCTGATCGCGCGCAGCCACGGCGTGTTGATCGAAGCCGGTGACGTGTTTTTTCAGAACCCGCCCTATCCCTGCAATTACTTCCGCCTGCGCCTGTCGTCGATTCCGGCCGGCCTGATCAGCAGCGGCATTGAGGCCCTGGGCCGCGC
>CANCTD010000007.1 GCA_947380945.1 Comamonadaceae bacterium | reverse complement strand
GCCACCGTGCTTTGCGCCTGCGCCAGCAGGGCCGGGTGCTCGGCGCAGATTTTGCCGCCCAGCACGACCGCACGCGGGTTGAACAGTGCGTCCAGGTTCTGGATCAGCACGCCCAGGTATTGCCCGGCGCGCACCACATCCGCCGCTGTCTTGATGGCACGCGCGCCAATGAAAGCTTCCGCGCAGCCCTGCCGGCCGCAGGAACACAGCGGTCCATCGATCTGCAAAATCGTGTGACCAATCTCACCGGCCGCGCCGCGCGCGCCGGTAAACAGGCGGTCGTTGAGCACAATGCCCGCGCCCACGCCCACGTCGCAGTTGATAAAAATCAGCGGATCGTCTTTGGGTCCGGCACCGAACTCGTATTCGCCCAGGGCGGCGGCGTCGGCATCGTTTTGCACATAGACCGGACCGCATTCGATACCAGCATTGACGAAGGCCGCGCTGACCATGCCCAGAAAGTCCAGGTTGCGCCAGCCCAGGTTCGGCGCGAAATGCACCAGGCCTGTGCTGTCGTGGACCGCACCGGGCAAACACAGACCGACACCGCTGATGGTGATTTGCCGCGCTGCCAGGTCGGCGCACAGCGGCTGCAGCAAGGCGCTTGCAAGTGCGCACACCGCCTGCGGTTTGGTATTTTGGAGCGGCACCTCGTGTTCCGACAGCACCTCACCGGTCAGCGATACGCAGACCATGCGCAGGCATTCCACGGCCACCTCGATGCCAATCAGCACCCGGCCTGCTGCGTTGAGTTGCAGCGGGGTGGACGGGCGGCCCAGACCGTCACCGCTGACGGGCGAGCTGGCTTCGATCAGCCATTGCTCGTCGAGCAATTCGCGCACCAGCGCACTGACCGTGGATTTGGTCAGACCGCTGTGCGCCGCCATGCGTGCGCGTGACAAGCCGCCGTGCTGCTGCATCAAGCGCAGCAACACGCTGCGGTTGATGCGCTTGAGCAGCTGCTGGTCGCCAGTGGTTTGCATGGGGCGCGGGCGATCCTCAGCGCGCGGGACGCTCGGTTTGCGCCTTACCGGCAGGTGCTTTGCCCGCGATGATCATGCCCAGCACTTCGTCTTCGGTCACGTCCTGGGTGCGGTAGGTGCCTATGCGCTTGCCGTTTTTCATCACCGCCAGGCGGTCGCTCAGGGCGAACACGTCGTGCATGTCGTGGCTGATCAGGAAAATGCCCACGCCTTCGGCTTTGAGCTGCTGGATCAGATTGCCCACCATCGCGGTTTCCTCCGGGCCCAGCGCGGCGGTTGGCTCGTCCATGATCAGGATGCGCGCGTTGAAATAAATCGCCCGTGAAATCGCCACCACCTGGCGCTGCCCGCCCGAGAGGCGGCGTACCGGGATGCGGATGTTGGTGAAGTTCTTGTTCAGGCGCTGAAATACCTTGCGGGCGTCCGCATCCATGCGGTGGTCGTCCAGCGTGCGCCAGCGGGTGAGCAACTCGCGCCCGAGGAACAGATTGGCCACCGCATCCAGGTTGTCGGCCAACGCCAGCGTCTGGTAAATCGATTCGATACCCAGGTTCTGCGCGTCGGAGGGGGAGCGGATTTGGACCTTTTCGCCCGACAGCAGCACCTCGCCGCTGTCAATCGGGTAGGCACCGGCCAGCATCTTCATCAGCGTCGATTTGCCCGCGCCGTTGTGGCCGAGCACGGCCACCACTTCGCCGGGATAGAGGTTCAGGCTGACATCGTCCACCGCATGCACGCCGCCGAAAGCTTTGCGGATGTTGCGCAGTTCGACCAGGCAGCGCTTGGGATCGAAGGCGGTCTTGTTGTGGGAGGTGGTATTCATGGCGTTCACAGCGCGTCTCCCGTCCATTTGCGGTAGGCCACGTCGAAGACGACGGCGGCAATCAGAACCTGTCCAATGATGATGTAGCGGGTACCGATGGACACATCGAGCAGCAGCATGCCGCTGTCAATGCACTGCATGATCAGCGCGCCCAGCACCGAGCCGATGATGGTGCCGCTGCCACCGGCCAGCGCGGTGCCGCCTATCACGGTGGCGGCAATCACCAGCAGTTCCAGGTTGTTACCCAGCGAGTTGGTGCCTGCGTTGAGGCGGGAGATCGCCACAATCGCAGCAACCGTGATCAGCACCGACAAGAGCAGGAACAGCAGCATCGTGACCCGCCGCACCGGAATGCCGACCAGCGCCGCGGCGTCCGGGTTGCCGCCTATGGCAAAGATGTAGCGGCCGAAGCGGGTGCGGTGCACCAAAAAGGAAATCACCAGCGCCACCACACCCCAGATCAGCACCGGAATCGGTACGCCCTGCGGCGCGTCTTTGTTGGGGATGTGGTACGCATTCATGGTGGCCACAAAGGCGAGCACGATGGCCATGGGAATCAGCACCAGCAGCAGATCCACCCAGGCCGGGTTGGTCGGCACGCCGTAGGTCTTTTTGGCGCGCCGCTTGTTCAGCATGGAGAGCAACAATCCAAAGCAGAGCAGGGCGGCCAGAATCCAGCTCGCCGTGGTGCCAATGCCGCCGTTGTAGCCGCCGCCCAATTTCAAGAAGAAGGGGTCCGCCAGCGGCTGGGTTTTGCCATCAGCCACCAAGTAGGCCGCGCCGCGAAACGACATCAGGCCACCCAGGGTCACGACAAAAGAGGGAACGCCTACAAACGCTGTCAGCGCGCCCTGGTACATGGACACCGCAATCGCAGCGGCCAGGCCCATCAGGCAGGCGGCCTGCCAGGACCAGTTGGCGGTGTAAATCAAAAAGGCAATCAGCACGCCCACAAAGCCCATCACCGAGCCGACCGACAAATCGATGTGGCGCGCGACGATGATCAGCACCATGACGGTGGCCAAAATACCGACCACAGCGGTTTGCTGGGCGATGTTGTAGAGATTTTCCGGAGACAGAAAAATGCCTTCGGACAAGATATTGAAAACCAGTGCGATCACGATCAGCACAGCGGACATCAGCACCATGCGCCAGTCAATCTGGGCGCGTTTGAGGGTTTGCCAGTCAAAATTCATCACAGACTCCCGGGGTCAGAAACAACACCGCGGGCTCGTGGCCCGCGGCGTTGGGGTTTCTTAAAGCTTCAGGTCAGACGCTTATTTGCAGACGGCAACTTTCGACGCATCCACGCCTTTGCACAGGGCTTCCTTGGAGATGTGGCCGGATTTCAGCACCACGTCCAGGTTGTCACGGGTCACGGGAATAGGCTTCAAGAAGATGGACTTCAGGGTCACCTTTTTCTCGCCGCCAGCCCAGTCAGCTGCGCCGGTTACCGGCTTGCCAGCGCCCAGTTCCACAGCCGCTTTGGCGGCAGCGGTACCCAGGTCAGCCGAGTTTTTCCAGACCGACACGGTTTGGGTGCCCAGGGCCACGCGGTTCAGCGCAGCCAGGTCGCCGTCTTGACCGGAAACGGGGATACCTTGCAGACCTTTGGCGGTCAGGGCGGCAACTACGCCACCGGCCATGCCGTCGTTCTGTGCGACCACGGCGTCAACTTTGTTGCCGGTTTTGGTCAGGATCTGTTCCATGTTCTTTTGCGCGTTCTGGGGATTCCAGCCAGCGGTGAACTCTTCGCCGACGATCTTCACGTCGCCCTTTTTGATGGCGTCAGCCAAAACTTCGCCCTGGCCTTCGCGCAGGAAGTTGGCGTTCGCGTCGCCCGGGTCACCTTTGATGATGGCGTAGTTGCCTTTTGGCTTGACGGCCAGGATGGCGCGCGCGGTCATGCGGCCGACTTCCTTGTTGTCAAACGTGATGTAGGTCACGCCGGGTGCTTCAAACAGGCGGTCATAGGCGATCACGGGGATTTTTTGCTGGGCAGCTTTGTTGACCGCAGGCAGGATGGCGTCTTTGTCGCGACCCAGGATGATCAGGACTTTGGCGCCCTTGGCGATCAGGCCGTCGATGTCGGACAGTTGCTTCTCGGTGGAAGCGCCGGCGTCGGACATGATGTATTTGGCACCGGCTTTGGCCAGCTCGGCCTTGATGGCGGCTTCGTCGGTTTTCCAGCGCTCTTCTTGGAAGGCGTCGTAGCTCACGCCGACAACCAGTTGGGCGAAAGATGAGCCTGCTGCCATGGCGATGGCCAGTGCGCTGAGGTGACGTTTGAATTTCATGCGTAATCTCCGGATATGAATGGGCCCGCAAGGGCTGCGTTGATATGTGTACTCGTCCATTTCCTCCCGGCCCAACCATGTTGCGCATGATTTAGTTCGGACGGAAAACCAATTATCACCACGAACACAGTCCGCTTGCACTAGGGAAAACACCAGTTTGGGCACCTAAAGTGACTTTGGACGCCTAAAAAATTGGCATGAATAGTGCGTTAAAGGACTACCCAGCGGCAAAGTCCTGACACCGGCATCACCGGCTTGACCGGGAACACGCGGCTGCAACCGGAGTAGCAGCATGGCACCTGAGATCCCCATTTCCTCCACGGCAAGCGCCCGGCAGCATGGCGGCGCACATCCGCAAGCCGACGAGCGCATGGTTTCGCGCGCAGCGCGTCTGCGCAGCCTGTTGCTGGCCATCCAGAGCGGCCCGGTCGACGCGGCCCGCTTGGCGTTCACGGCCTTGACCATGCACGACATCGAGCTCAGCCACCATCCCGTCATCAACCGGGTCGGTGCCGCACTCCAAAGCAGCCAGTTGCTGGAGTCCTGGCGCATCGCGCAGGAGCTGCGCAGCCAGTTTCCGCTGGCGTTCGCGCCGTCCCCCGCGATCACGGTTCGGGCCGAGGCGCGGGGATTTATCGGCGGCTTGATGGGGCGCCGCTTCGATCTCTCCGCCTGAATCCGGCCTACGGTGCCGCAGGGCCTACGATAGGCCCATGTCCCCACCAACCACAGCGCCTGTTCTGCACATCACCGGCTTGCGTAAAACCGTGGCGGGTGGTCGGCAACTGTTTGACGGCCTGGATTTGCGCTTGCAGCCCGGCGAGATCGTGGCGGTCATGGGCGAGTCCGGTGCCGGTAAATCGAGCTTGCTGAACTTGATCGCCGGTTTGGACCTGCCCGACGCCGGCACCATCGCCATACAGGGGCGTGCGCTGTCAACCCTGGACGACGACGCCCGCACCGTGCTGCGGCGCGACCACATCGGCTTTGTATTCCAGGCTTTTCACATCCTGCCGCATCTGAGTCTGGCGCAAAACGTGGCCCTGCCGCTGGTGCTGGCCGGGCAGGGTGGGGCTGCGGCACTGGCCCGGGCCCAGGCCATGCTGGACGCCGTCGGGCTGGGCGGGCGCGGCGCGGATTACGCCGCGCAGCTTTCGGGCGGCGAGTTGCAGCGCATCGCGATTGCGCGGGCTTTGGTACACCAGCCCGCGCTGATCCTGGCGGACGAGCCCACGGGCAATCTGGATCCCGAGACCGCCGCCCGGATCCTGGCCTTGTTTGCCCGCACCGTTCGGCAGTCGGCGGTCGCCGCGCTCATCGTCACCCATTCCGAACGTGCTGCCGCCGTGGCCGACCGGGTCCTGGTATTGACCCCGCACGGCCTGCGTTCCCACCATGCGGCTTGACCCGCGGGCGCACACAGTGCGGCCTCTGGAATCAACAGCCGGATGGCAAACGCTGGCCCTGCGCTGGATGGTCGTGGCCGAGTGGCGGGCCCATCCGTTGCGCTGGATGAGCGCCGCGCTGGCGATTGCGATTGGCGTGGCGCTGGGCTACGCGGTGCATCTGGTCAACCGGTCCGCCTTGGACGAATTTGCCCGCGCGGTGCAAACCGTCAATGGCGCGGCCGACTTGCAGGTCCAAGCCTCGCAGGCCCAGGGCTTCGACGAAAACCTTTACCCGGTCTTGGCCCGTATTCCCGGCGTGGCACAGGCCAGCCCGGTCGTGGAGAGAACCCTGTTGCTGCCCGACCGCAGCCGGCTGACCGTGCTCGGCCTGGACATATTGCGTGCGGCCCGTGTCACGCCGGCCTTGGTGGGGCGGCCCTTTCCGGCTGAAAAATCAGGGCTTGAGCCGGACCAGGGTGCAGGCGGCGCCACGGCCGGTCTATTTGCCGAGGACGCGGTGTACCTGTCTGGCGCGGCGGCCAGCGCGCTGGCCGCAATACCCGCACAGCCGGTGCGCCTGGACGCGGCCAAGCCGGACTCGCAATGGACTTATCGCGGCACGCTTCCCGGTGTGCCGGACAGCCGCTTGCTGGCGGTAATGGACATCGCCGCCGCCCAATGGCATCTCGGCACATTGGGCCGCTTGCAGCGCATCGACCTCGCGCTGGATGCGGGGGCCGATGCCGCTGCCGTGCAAGCCGCCATACGTGCCGTTTTGCCGCCGGATGCGCAGCTGGTCACCCCGCAATCGGAGGCGCAGCGCAGCGACAGTTTGTCGCGCGCCTACCGGGTGAATCTGGAAATGCTGGCCATGGTGGCGCTGCTTACCGGTGGATTTCTGGTGTATTCCGCACAGTCGCTGTCGGTGGTGCGACGCCGGGCACCGTTTGCGCTCCTGCGTGTGCTGGGCTTGCGCCGGGGGGCTTTGCTCCGCCAGCTGCTGGTCGAGGGCGCGGTGCTGGGGGTCTTGGGATCCCTGTCCGGCCTGGCGCTGGGTGCGGCATTGGCTGCGCTGGCGCTGCAGTTTCTGGGCGGCGATCTGGGGGGTGGTTATTTTTCTGGGAGCACGCCTGCGTTCAGTGCGTCTGCCGGTGCCGCGCTGGTGTTTTTGCTCATGGGCGTGCTGGTGGCGATGGCCGGCAGCCTGTGGCCGGCCCTGCAGGCCTTGCGCGTGCAAGCGGCGGTGGCACTCAAGTCGGGCGGGGGCGGCGGGGATCCGCGCCATGCGCCGCGCCTGCGCGCCGCAGCCGTGCTCTTGCCCTTGGGCGTTTTGGCCGCGCTGGCACCGCCGGTGGCGGGCTTGCCCCTGATGGGCTATGCGTCGATTGCCATCATTCTGGCCGGTGGCATTGCCGCAACCCCTTGGCTGGCGCGGGCGCTGCTGACGCCCTGGCAGTCGCGGGTGGAGGCGCGCGCTTCGCAGTTTGCGCCCCTGTATTTAGCGCTCAAGCGCTTGTGGGGTGCGCCGGCCCAGGCGGCGCTTGCCTTGTCCGGGGTTGTTGCCAGCACCAGCCTGATGGTCGCCATGGCCTTGATGGTGGCGAGCTTTCGCGGCTCGGTGGACGAGTGGATGCTGGCCATCCTGCCTGCGGACGTTTATCTGCGCATCGAGGGCGTGGAAAACGGTGGTCTGGATCCTGCCGCACAGGCGCGCCTGGCGGCCACGCCGGGCATCGCGCGTATTGCTTTCCGGCGTACGGTGCTGCTGCGCCTGCACCCCGAGCGTGCGCCGGTGGCGCTGCTGGCCAGCCCGATTGATGCGACCAATCCGCAGCACAGCTTGCCTTTGGTTGGTGCTCCGCAGGCGGTGCCACCGGGGCAGCGCGCGGTCTGGGTGTCCGAGCCCTTTGCGCTGTTGTACGGCGCAGTGCCGGGGCAGACCCTGGCGCTGCCTTTGGGCGGGCGGTCGCACACCCTGTTTGTCGCCGGGATCTGGCGCGATTACAGCCGCCAGTTCGGCGCACTGGCCATGGACGAGGCGGATTACCAGGCGCTCAGCGGCGACACGGGTCGCACCGAAGCGGCCATTGATTTGCAGCCCGGCGCATCCGTGCAAGCCAGCATAGAGGCGCTGCGCCAAGCCTTGCCCGCCGGTTTGGCCGGGCGCGCCGAATTCGCCCGCCCGGCGGAAATCCGGGCCCTGGCCCTGAAGATTTTTGACCGCAGCTTTGCCGCCACCTACGCGCTGGAGGCCATTGCGATTCTGGTGGGTATGGCGGGTGTGGCAGCGACCTTTTCGGCACAGACCCTGGCCCGCACCCGCGAGTTCGGCATGCTGCGCCACGTCGGTGTGCTGCGCCGCCAGGTGCTGGCCATGCTGGCGCTGGAGGGCGCTTTGCTGGGCGGTGTCGGGGCGGTGGCCGGCTTAGCCCTGGGTGCAGCCATGGGGCAGGTGCTGATCCATGTGGTGAACCCGCAGTCCTTCCACTGGACCATGGACACGCGCTGGCCCGTGGGCTTGTTTGCGGCGTTGTGGCTGGGGCTGGTGGTGGCTTCGGCGCTGACGGCGGTGCTGGCCGGGCGCAGCGTGCTGTCCGCCGACGCCGTGCGCGCGGTCCGGGAGGATTGGTGATGTTCCCCTTGATGTTTCGCAGGCTGGTGCGCATCCTGGGCGACAGGCTAGGCTTTTGCTTGGCTTGCGCGTGCATGGTTTTTTGGGCGCATGGGTACGTGCATGCGCAGGCGCAGGCTCCAGCGCAAGTCCTGGCGCAGGTGCGCCCGGGCGTGGCCATCACGCTGCCCCGGGACCACGGCGCGCACCCGGATTTCCGCACCGAATGGTGGTACCTGACCGGTTGGCTGCAAACGCCCCAAGGCGAAGACCTGGCGTTTCAGGTGACCTTTTTCCGCAGCCGAACGGGCGTGGGCCAGGGTAACCCCAGCCAATTTGTGCCACGCCAGATCCTGTTTGCGCACGCGGCACTGAGCGACCCGGCCCAGGGCCATTTGTTACACGGCCAGCGGATTGCGCGCGAGGGCTTCGGGCTGGCGCAAGCCGCCCAGGGTGACACCGCCATCGTGCTGGACGACTGGCGGCTTCAGCGGCAGGCGTCGGGGCGCTTCACGACCCGGATTGCCACGGCAGACTTTGGGTTTGACCTTGCGCTGGACCCGACCCAGCCTGTCTTGCTGCAGGGGAAGTCCGGCTTCAGCCAGAAGGGCCCTTTGCCCGCCCAGGCCAGCCACTATTTCAGCTTGCCGCATCTGCGCGTGACCGGAACCCTGACGCGCCAGGGCAAGCCCCTCGCCGTGACCGGTCAGGCCTGGTTGGACCGGGAATGGTCATCCACGCTGCTGGACCCGCGCGCCGTGGGATGGGATTGGCTAGGGCTGAATTTGGATGACGGCGGTGCTTTGACGGCCTTTGTGGTGCGCGACGCGCAGGGCGCGCCGCTGTGGGCCGGAGGCTCCTTGCGCAGCGCCGACGGCGTCTTGCGTGTGCTGGGGCCGCAGGATGTGCGGCTGCCTGCGCCACCCCCTGCGCAATGGTGGCGCTCACCGCGCACCGGCGCGCGTTACCCGGTACAGCGCAGTGTGGAGCTGCGCACTGCCCAGGGTTGGCGGAGTTGGACTTTGCAGCCGCTGATGCCGGATTCGGAACTCGACAGCCGCCCGGCCGGCCCCGTCTATTGGGAGGGTGCCGTGCGGGCACAGGAGCTGGGCGCGCCGGGCGGGGTCAGCGGGGCGGGCGCGCCCAGCGCAAGCGGCGGCAAAGGCTTTCTGGAGCTGACCGGCTACCTGGCGCCACTCAAGCTCTGAAGCCGTAAGGGGCGCACAGCCAGGACGCCGCTGCGGAACACGCGGGCCGTTTACCAATGGTTGCGCAGTTCGCGCAACTTCAAGAACACGGTTCGCGCGTCGGGTTGCTCGGGTAAATCAGGAAAGGCCTGGCGCAAGCGTTCTATGACGGCCGGGCTTTGCAGCCGGAAAAAGGCATTCACTTCGCGCTCGCGTCCCAGGGTGCTGACAAAGGGCTGATCCAGGTTTTGGCCGCTGACCGTGTCCAGCAGTTGCTGCGCATCCCGGTTGCCGGGTTCGCGGTCCAGCGTGAAGCGCAAGTTGTTCTCAATGTAATCGTGGCCTGGGTATAGCAAGGTATCTTCAGGTAATACATGAAGTTTATTTGCAAAGGTCTGGTACATCGCGGCGGGGCTTCCGCCATTGTGGCAGTTGCCCGCGCCGGCGTTGAACAAGGTGTCGCCAGAGAACAGGGCGGGCTGGTCGGTATGGGCGCGCAGGCAGATATGGCAAAAGGTGTGGCCGGGCGTGTCGAGCGCCTCCAGCTCCACCGTTTTGCCGACTTTGATGATGTCGCCCGCTGACAGGCCGCGCGTCATGCCGGGAATTGTGTCCTTGGCCGCATGGTGCGCCAGCACTGCCGCGCCGGTTTTTTCCACGATGGCCTGGTTGCCGTCTATGTGGTCGTGGTGCTCGTGGGTGTTGAGGATTTGGGTGATCTCCCAGCCCGCGTCTTTGGCGGCGTCCAGGCATTTCTGGCTGTCCAGCGGGTCAATCGCCAGCGCCTCCCCGGTCTCCGGACAAGCGACCAGGTAGTTGAAGTTGCGGTAGGAATTACCGGTCCAGATTTGTTTGACGAGCATGAAAGGCCTTTACAGCAGTGATCGGGTGCGGGCCCAAGGCGGGCATACCGGCGAAATGTAATCCGCGACGGGGCTGCTTTTCGCCCGGGCAGCGTCACGCTTTGTCCTTACACTCAGCCGCGCCCTTGAGGGCAATTTTTTTCTCAGCTGGAGTCCCCGCCATGAAGTTTCGCTTCCCCATCATCATCATTGACGAGGACTTCCGTTCGGAAAACACCTCCGGGCTGGGTATCCGGGCGCTGGCGCAGGCGATTGAATCGGAAGGCTTCGAGGTGCTGGGTGTCACCAGCTATGGCGACCTGAGCCAGTTTGCCCAGCAGCAAAGCCGGGCCAGTGCCTTTATTTTGTCCATCGACGACGAGGAGTTCACGCCCGGACCGGACCTGGACCCGGCGGTGCTCAACCTGCGCCAGTTCATTGAAGAGGTGCGGCGCAAGAACCTGGATGTGCCGATTTATGTCTACGGCGAGACCAAAACCAGCCGCCATATCCCGAACGACATCCTGCGCGAGCTGCACGGCTTTATCCACATGTTCGAGGACACGCCCGAGTTCGTGGCGCGCCACATCATCCGCGAGGCCAAGGCTTATCTGGAGGGCGTGCAGCCGCCGTTTTTCAAGGCGCTGCTCGATTACGCGGAAGACGGATCCTATTCCTGGCATTGCCCGGGCCATTCGGGCGGAGTGGCGTTTTTGAAGAGCCCGGTGGGCCAGATGTTCCACCAGTTTTTTGGCGAAAACATGCTGCGCGCCGACGTCTGCAACGCGGTGGAAGAACTGGGGCAGCTGCTGGACCACGACGGGGCGATTGGAGCCAGCGAGCGCAATGCGGCGCGCATCTTCAATGCCGACCACTGCTTTTTTGTCACCAATGGCACCAGCACCAGCAACAAAATGGTCTGGCACCACACGGTGGCACCGAATGACATCGTGGTGGTGGACCGCAATTGCCACAAGTCCATCCTGCACGCCATCATCATGACGGGGGCGATTCCGGTTTTCCTCAAGCCCACGCGCAACCATTTCGGCATCATCGGGCCCATCCCCAAAGAAGAGTTCGAGCCCGCCACCATCCGCGCCAAGATCAAGGCCAACCCGCTGGTCGCAGAGCATCTGGCCGGCGTCGATACAGCCAGTATCAAGCCGCGCGTGATGACGCTGACCCAATCGACCTACGACGGCGTGCTCTACAACACCGAAACTGTCAAAAAGATGCTGGACGGCTATGTCGAAAACCTGCACTTTGACGAGGCCTGGTTGCCGCACGCGGCCTTTCACCCGTTTTACGGCACCTACCACGCCATGGGCAAAAAGCGTGCGCGTCCCAAAGAGGCGATGGTCTATTCCACCCAGTCCATCCACAAGCTGCTGGCCGGCATCAGCCAGGCCAGCCACGTGCTGGTGCAGGATTCGCAAACCGTCAAGCTCGACAAGCACCTCTTCAACGAGGCGTATCTGATGCACACCAGCACCAGCCCGCAGTACAGCATCATCGCCAGTTGCGACGTGGCTGCGGCCATGATGGAGCCGCCCGGCGGCACCGCGCTGGTGGAGGAAAGCATCATGGAGGCGCTGGACTTCCGCCGCGCCATGCGCAAGGTGGACGAGGAATACGGGCAGGACTGGTGGTTCAAGGTCTGGGGCCCTGAAATTTCTGCCGAAGAAGGCATTGGCAAGGCCGACAACTGGATCATCAAAGCCGAATCCCGCAGTGCCAAA
The DNA here is from genome assembly GCA_947380945.1 of Comamonadaceae bacterium. Lineage (GTDB taxonomy): Bacteria > Pseudomonadota > Gammaproteobacteria > Burkholderiales > Burkholderiaceae_C > Allorhodoferax. The sequence goes on along the minus strand of CANCTD010000007.1, from coordinate 14,234 downwards.
AACGGCGTGCACTGGCACGGTTTCGGCAAGATGGCCAGCGGCTTCAATATGCTGGATCCGATCAAGTCCACCATCGTCACGCCTGGCATGGATTTGAACGGCAAATTCGCCAAGACCGGCATTCCCGCCAGCATCGTCACCAAGTTTTTGGCCGAGCACGGTGTGGTGGTGGAGAAAACGGGCCTCTACAGCTTCTTCATCATGTTCACCATCGGAATCACCAAGGGCCGCTGGAACAGCATGCTGACCGCGCTGCAGCAGTTCAAGGACGATTACGACAAAAACCAGCCCATGTGGCGTGTGTTGCCCGAGTTCTGCAAAAAGTACCCGCGCTACGAAAAAATGGGCCTGGCTGACTTGTGCCAGCACGTGCACCAGCTCTATGCCAAGTACGACATCGCGCGTCTGACCACCGAGATGTACCTGAGCGACCTGACACCCGCCATGAAGCCCAGTGACGCCTACGCGCACATTGCGCTGCGAAAAACGGAGCGCGTGGGCATCGATGCGCTCGAGGGCCGCGTGACCGTTGGACTGATCACGCCTTATCCCCCCGGCATTCCGCTGCTGATCCCCGGCGAAGTGTTCAACCGGCAGATCGTGGACTACCTGAAATTCGCCCGCGAATTCAATGCGCTATGCCCCGGTTTCGAGACCGATATCCACGGCCTGGTCGAAGAGCAGGACGCGGATGGGAAGACGCGGTATTTTGCGGACTGCGTGCGGGCCTGAGCGGCTGGGGTGGCTACTCGGTCACCACACCCATGGTCTTGTTGTAACCGCCGTCCACATAGGTGATTTCAGCGGTCACGCCAGCTGACAGGTCGCTGAGCAAAAACGCGGCGACGTTGCCTACATCTTCGATGGTCACGTTGCGGCGGATAGGGGAGGCGTCGGCCACTACCTTGAGCAGCTTGCCGAAATCCTTGATGCCGCTGGCCGCCAGGGTTTTGATCGGGCCTGCGCTGATACCGTTGACGCGGATGCCTTTGGGGCCCAGGGCTTCTGCGGTGTAGCGCACCGAGGCTTCCAGCGAGGCTTTGGCCAGGCCCATGGTGTTGTAGTTGGGCACGATGCGGTCCGCGCCCAGGTAGGTCAGGGTCAGCAGCGATGACTTGTCGCGCAGATAAGGCTGCGCGGCTTTGGCCATGGCGGGAAAGCTGTAGGCGCTGATGTCGTGGGCGATTTTGAAAGCCTCGCGGCTCAGGCCGTCCAGGAAATTGCCGGCAATGGCCTCGCGCGGCGCAAAGCCGATGGCATGCACAAATCCATCAAATTGCGGCCAGTGCACGCCCAGATCCAGAAACAGTTTGTCGATCTGGGCATCGTCGCCCACGTCGCAATCAAAAATCAGTGTGGAATGGAAATCCGCTGCAAATTCGGTGATGCGCTCTTTGAAGCGTTCACCGACGTAACTGAAAGCCAGCTCGGCGCCCTGGGCGTGGCAGGCCTTGGCGATGCCATAAGCGATGGAGCGATTGGACAAAACGCCCGTGATCAAAATCTTTTTGCCGCTGAGAAAACCCATTGCGTCCCCTTGTCGAAGGTGTGTGTCGGTTGGAAAAGGAATTGTCGCACGCAGCTTCAAGCGCGCATTGAAACGGCCTTTAGCGCGGAATATGTCAGTTACAATGCGCGCTCACGACCAAACGGGCGGGTAACTACCGCCCGTTTTTTTTGGTCGATTGTTTTTCACGGGTCCGGTTTACGGTGCCGTGAACGGCTCCGTTTTTTAGGGATTTTGCAGATTCGTGGCGCTTCAGGACATTGTTGAACAGATCGTGACCGGCTTCGGCTTGGCTTTGGTGGACATCGAGCGTTCCGCCGGCGGCCTGTTGCGGATCACGATTGATTTGCCTTGGAATCCGCAGGCCGCCGAGCCCGAAATGGTGACGGTGGAAGATTGCGAAAAAGTGACCCGCCAACTGCAGTTCAGTTTGGAAGTGGAAGGCATCGAGTACCGCCGGTTGGAGGTTTCATCTCCCGGCATTGACCGCCCCTTGCGCAAGCCGGAAGATTTTGAGCGCTTTACCGGGCAAGTGATCGATGTCACGCTCAAAGCGCCCATGGGCGAGCAGGCAGCCGGCCAGGTCCGGGCGAACCGCAAAAAGTTCCGTGGAACGCTGGAGAAGCGGGTGGACGCACAAGGCGCAGCGGGTTGGCAAATCGTCTGGAGCGATGCGCCGCCAGTGAAGCCCGGGCAGCGGGTGAGCAAAAAGCGCGCGCCCGTGCCTCTGCAGGCTTTGGGTTTTACGTTGGATGAGTTGCGCGAGGCGCGCTTGGCACCGCTGGTGAACTTCAAAGGCCGGCAGGCTGGCGCGGGTTCGCAGGATGCGGCGTCGCAAGAATGAACGGTTTCGGTATGGCACACAGTGATTTTTGGAGAGTTCAGGCATGAATCGCGAATTGTTGATGTTGGTTGAGGCGATCTCCCGCGAGAAAAACGTGGAGCGCGACGTGGTCTTGGGCGCGGTGGAAGCCGCTTTGGCGCAAGCGACCAAAAAGCTCTACGAGGGCGATGTGGACATCCGCGTCGCGCTGGACCGCGACAGCGGCAACTACGAGACCTTCCGCCGCTGGCACGTGGTGCCCGACGAGGCCGGCCTGCAACTGCCGGACCAGGAAATTTTGCTGTTCGAAGCAAAAGAGCAGATCGAGGACATCGAGGTCGACGAATACATCGAGGAAGCCATTGAGTCCGTGCCCATTGGGCGCATCGGTGCCATGGCCGCCAAGCAGGTGATCCTGCAAAAAATCCGCGACGCCGAGCGCGAGATGCTGCTCAATGACTTCATGTCACGCGGCGACAAAATCTTCACGGGCACGGTCAAGCGCATGGACAAAGGCGATTTGATTGTGGAAAACAGCCGGGTCGAAGGCCGCTTGCGCCGCACCGAGATGATTCCCAAGGAAAACTTCCGCACCGGCGACCGCGTGCGCGCCATGATCATGGAAGTCGACCTGACGCTGCGCGGCGCGCCCATCGTCTTGTCGCGCTCGTCCCCTGAATTCATGATTGAGCTGTTCCGCCAGGAAGTGCCTGAAATCGAACAGGGCGTGCTGGAGATCAAATCCTGCGCCCGCGATCCCGGTTCGCGCGCCAAGATCGCCGTGTTCTCACATGACAAGCGGGTCGACCCCATCGGCACCTGCGTCGGCGTGCGCGGCACGCGCATCAACGGCGTCACCAATGAGCTGGCCGGTGAGCGCGTTGACATCGTGTTGTGGAGTGAAGACCCGGCGCAATTTGTGATTGGCGCCCTGGCCCCGGCCAACGTCAGCTCCATCGTGGTTGACGAAGAGCGCCACGCCATGGATGTGGTGGTTGACGAGGAGAACCTGGCGATTGCGATTGGCCGTGGCGGCCAGAACGTGCGCCTGGCATCGGAGCTCACGGGCTGGAAAATCAACATCATGGACGCCACCGAGTCGGCTGAAAAGCAGGCCAACGAGACCGATGCGGGCCGCCGCCTGTTCATGGAAAAGCTCGATGTGGACGAAGAAATCGCCGACATCCTGATCTCCGAAGGCTTCACCAGCCTGGAAGAAGTTGCTTATGTCCCGATCCAGGAAATGCTGGAAATCGAGGCCTTTGACGAAGACACGGTCAACGAGTTGCGCAACCGCGCGAAGGATGTGTTGCTGACCATGGAAATCGCACAGGAAGGCAGCGAAACAGCCGCCACCGTGTCCCAGGACCTGCACGACATCGAGGGGCTTGACTCCGGCACCGTTGCGCAGCTGCAAGCCGGTGGCATCCGCACCCGCGACGATTTGGCAGATCTTGCTATTGACGAACTTATTGATATCACGGGCCAGTCGCAAGACGATGCCCGCGCCCTGATCCTGAAGGCCCGCGCACATTGGTTCGCCGATGACGCAGCCGCTCACGAGTAATGGCCATGAAAGGTTACCCACAACATGTCCATCACCACTGTTTCCGAGTTCGCTAATGAGCTCAAGCGGCCCACTGAAACCCTGCTTGAGCAGTTGAAAGCCGCCGGCGTGGCCAAAGCCGCCGCCGGTGACACACTGACAGACGCCGACAAGCACAAGCTGCTGGCGTTTTTGCAAGGCAGCCACGGCACCGCCGGCGCAGAGCGCAAAAAAATCACGCTGGTCAAAAAGCAGACCACCGAGATCAAGCAGGCCGATGCTTCGGGCAAGGCCCGCACCATCCAGGTCGAAGTGCGCAAGAAGCGCACCTTCATACGCCGCGAAGACGGCCCTGATGCCGTCGCCGAAACCGACCTTCCCGCACCAAGCCCAGCCTCGGTCATTGATGACGCCGAACTCGCCCGCCGCGAAGAAGAAGCCCGCCGCCAGGCCGAGCTGCTGCGCCGCCAGGAAGAGGAATTGGCACAACGCCGGCGCGAGCGCGAAGAGGCGGAAGCCCGTGAACGCGCCGCTGCTGAACAAGCTGCCGCCGAGCGCCAGGTAGCCCAGGCCAGCGAAGCCGTTGCGCCGGTCGCGCCGCGCCGGGTTGGCAACAAAATTCAACCGTCCGAAGCCGAACTGCAGGCCCAAAAGGCCAAAGAAGACGCTGCTGCTGCGGCGGAACAGGCGCGTCTGGACGGATTGGCCCAGGCTGCAGCCGCATCCAAAGCCGCGTCGGAAGAAGACGCTGCCCGCGCTGCCGAACTGGGCGAACGCCGCCGCAAAGCAGAGGCTGAGGCATCGGCGATCCGCATGATGATGTCGACACCGAAAAAGGTGTTGGTCGCCAAAAAGCCCGAAGAAGTCAAACCCGCAGTGGATGCCAAGTCCGCTGTCAAAGGCACGCTGCACAAGCCGGCTGCGGGCAGTACCGTGGCCAAGGCGAAACCGGGCGGTACGACTGCGCCCGGCAGCGGCAAAGAGGTGAAGTCCGCCAAGCTCTCCAGCAGCTGGGCGGGCGATACCGCCAAGAAGAAAGAAATCAAAACCCGTGGCGACACCGGTGCGGGAACCGGGCGCTCAAGCAACTGGCGCGCCGGTCCACGCGGCAAGCGCGGACACGACCGTGACGACCACCACAGCGCAGCCGCACCGGTTGAGGCGCGGGTGATCGAAGTCCATGTCCCGGAGACGATTACCGTAGCCGAGCTGGCCCACAAAATGGCCATCAAGGCCAGCGAAGTGATCAAGCAGCTGATGAAGCTGGGCCAGATGGTCACGATCAACCAGCCGCTGGATCAGGACACCGCCATGATCGTGGTCGAAGAACTGGGCCACACGGCGGTGATCGCCGCCTTGGACGACCCCGAGGCATTCACCGACGAGGAAGTGCAATCGCAGGCCGAGTCGCTGCCGCGCGCACCGGTCGTGACCGTCATGGGCCACGTCGACCACGGAAAAACCTCGCTCTTGGACTACATCCGCCGCGCCAAAGTCGCCTCCGGCGAAGCCGGTGGTATCACCCAGCACATTGGTGCTTACCACGTGGAAACCGCGCGGGGCATGGTGTCCTTCCTGGACACCCCCGGTCATGAGGCCTTCACGGCCATGCGTGCGCGTGGCGCACAAGCGACTGACATCGTGATTCTGGTGGTGGCCGCTGACGACGGTGTGATGCCGCAAACCAAAGAGGCGATCAAACACGCCAAAGCAGCCGGTGTGCCCATCGTGGTCGCGATCAACAAAATCGACAAGCCCGATTCCAACCCCGAGCGCGTGAAAAACGAGCTGGTGGTTGAAGAGGTGGTGCCCGAAGAGTTTGGCGGCGAGTCGCCTTTTGTTAGTGTGTCGGCCAAGACCGGCCAAGGCATTGACGATTTGCTCGAGCAGGTCTTGCTGCAAGCCGAGGTGCTGGAATTGCGCGCCCCGGTCGATGCCATGGCCAAAGGCCTGGTGATCGAGGCCAAGCTCGACAAGGGCCGCGGTCCGGTGGCAACGGTGCTGGTGCAGTCCGGTACCCTGAAAGCGGGCGACGTGGTACTGGCCGGTCAGACCTATGGCCGCGTGCGCGCCATGCTGGACGAAAACGGCAAACCGGCCAAAACGGCGGGCCCGTCCATCCCGGTGGAGATCCAAGGTTTGACCGAAGTTCCGCAAGCCGGTGACGAGTTCATGGTGATGTCCGATGAGCGGCGCGCCCGCGAAATCGCCACCTACCGCGCCGGCAAGTTCCGCAACACCAAGCTGGCCAAGCAGCAAGCTGCTAAGCTGGATTCGGTGTTTGCCGACATGACATCGGGCGACATCAAGATGCTGCCCATCATCGTCAAAGCCGACGTGCAAGGCTCGCAGGAAGCGCTTGCGGCCTCTTTGCTCAAGCTGTCTACCGACGAAGTCAAAGTGCAGATGGTGTACTCCGCCGTGGGCGGTATCAGCGAATCCGACATCAACCTGGCGATTGCGTCCAAGGCCATCGTGATCGGCTTCAATGTGCGGGCCGATGCCGGTGCGCGCAAGCTGGCCGAAGGCAACGGCGTGGACATCCATTACTACAACATCATTTACGACGCGGTAGATGAGTTGAAGGCCGCCATGTCCGGCATGCTGGCACCCGAGAAGCGCGAAGAGGTCATCGGCATGGCCGAGATCCGCACCGTGTTCGTGGCGTCCAAGATCGGTACGGTTGCCGGTTGTATGGTCACTGCCGGTTATGTCACCCGCAGCGCGCATTTCCGCTTGTTGCGCGAGAACGTGGTGATTTACACCGGCGAGCTCGAATCGCTCAAGCGCATGAAGGATGATGTGCGCGAAGTGAAAGAAGGCTTTGAGTGCGGTATCAAACTCAAGAACTACAACGACATCAACACCGGTGATCTGTTGGAGTTCTTTGAGATCAAAGAAATCGCCCGTACGCTGTAAGCGCTCTGGTTCCATGCGCAAAAAGTCCGCCACGCCCAACCGCAGCTTCAAGGTCGCCGACCAGATTCAGCGCGACCTGACGGAGCTGATCGCGCGCGAGTTGAAAGACCCGCGCGTGGGCATGGTTACGATTCAGTCGGTCGAAGTCACACCCGACTATGCGCACGCCAAGGTGTATTTCAGCCTGCTCCAAGGCGACCCGGTCGCCTGCGCCACCGGACTGAACCAGGCGGCGGGTTTCTTGCGCAATGGCTTGTTCAAGCGCTTGCACATCCACACCGTGCCGACGCTGCATTTCTTGTTCGACCAAACGACCGAACGCGCTGCTGATATGAACGCGCTGATCGCGCGGGCAGTGGCGTCGCGCGCGCAGGAGGCCTGAACCCATGCAAGCGCCACGTGCACGGGTTGCAAGGCGCCCCGTGCATGGGGTGCTGCTACTGGACAAGCCGCTGGGAGGTTCCAGCAACCAGGTTTTGCAAAAAGCCAAATGGCTGCTGCGCGCCGAGAAAGCAGGCCACACCGGCACGCTGGACCCGCTGGCCAGCGGCGTGCTGCCCCTGTGTTTCGGTGCCGCCACCAAGTTCAGCCAAATCCATCTGGATGCCGACAAGTCCTATGAAGCCACGCTGGCGCTGGGGGTCACCACCAGCACAGCCGATGCAGAGGGCGAGGTGCTGCAGCGCCGCCCGGTCCAGATTGATGCCGATGCTGTGGCCGCCGTGGTGCGCCAGTTCACCGGGCCGATAAGCCAGATGCCACCCATGCACAGCGCGCTCAAAAAGGACGGAAAAGCTTTGTACGAATACGCCCGAGCAGGCATCGAAGTGGAACGTAGCGCGCGCGCTGTGACCATCCACGCGCTCGAGGTGCTGGATCTGCGGCTGGATGCCGCGCAGCCCGCGATGGACATCCGCGTTACCTGCAGCAAGGGCACGTATATCCGGACCCTGGGCGAGGACATGGGCGAAGCCCTGGGCTGCGGTGCGCACCTGAGCGCCTTGCGCCGCGTGGCGACCGGTAACTTCCGCGCCGGGCAATGCGTCTCGCTGGCCGACCTGGAATCCATGGACGAAGCGCAACGGCTGGCCTGTTTGCTTCCGGTGGACGCATTGCTGGACGGTTTTGCGCGCGTCACATTGGATGGCGACAATGCCGGGCGTTTTTTGAGCGGCCTGCGCCGCCGGGGTGACTGGCCGGATTGGACGCAAGTCGCCGTCTACGGCCCCGCACCGGTGGGCGGCAGCGGCGCCTTATTGGGTAGCGCGCACAGCGTGGCAGGGGAATTGATTCCCACGCGCCTGCTCAGCCCCGTCGAGGTTTCCCAATGCGTGGCGCAGCACAGCGCGGCCACACCAACTGAATCTGTAGTTCATTAAGAAAGTTGATCCATGAGTAGCAAACAAATCCGCAACATCGCCATCATTGCCCACGTTGACCACGGCAAGACCACCATGGTTGACCAGCTGCTGCGCCAGTCCGGCACCTTTGCCGACCACGAAAAAGTCGTTGACACCGTGATGGACAACAACGCGATTGAGCGCGAGCGCGGCATCACCATCCTGGCCAAGAACTGCGCTGTGAGCTGGATGGGCACCCACATCAACATCGTTGACACACCCGGACACGCGGACTTTGGCGGCGAGGTGGAGCGCGCCTTGTCCATGGTTGACGGCGTGGTGCTGCTGATCGACGCGCAGGAAGGCCCCATGCCCCAAACCCGGTTTGTGACCAAGAAGGCGCTGGCGCTGGGCTTAAAGCCCATCGTCGTGGTCAACAAGGTCGACAAGCCCGGCTCCAACCCCGACATGGTGGTGAACGCCGCATTCGATTTGTTTGACAAGCTGGGCGCAACCGACGAGCAGCTGGACTTTCCCGTGGTCTATGCATCGGGTATCAACGGCTGGTCCTCGTTGGAGCAAGGCGAGGCGGGCGAGCAATGGGGTCCCGATATGTCGGCCCTGTTCAACACGATTTTGAGCCACGTGCCAGCCCAGTCGGGCGACCCGGCCGCATCTCTGCAGTTGCAGATTTCAGCGCTGGATTTCTCGACCTTCGTCGGCCGCATCGGCGTGGGCCGCATCAGCGCGGGCACCATCAAACCCGGCATGGATGTGCTGGTGATGTCGGGCGCGGACGGCCCCACAGTCAAGGGCCGCATCAACCAGGTGCTGAAGTTCCAGGGTCTGGACCGCATCCAGGCCACAGAAGCAGGCCCGGGCGACATTGTGCTGATCAACGGCATTGCCGATATCGGCATCGGCGTGACCGTGACCGACCCGCTGCGCCCTGCGCCGCTGCCCATGCTCAAAATCGATGAGCCCACGCTGATCATGAACTTCTGCGTCAATACCTCGCCGCTGGCCGGGCGCGAAGGCAAGTACGTCACCAGCCGCCAGTTGTGGGACCGTCTGCAAAAAGAGTTGCAGCACAACGTGGCCCTGCGCGTGCGCGAAACCGATGAGGAAGGTATTTTCGAAGTCGCCGGTCGCGGCGAATTGCACCTGACGATTCTGCTGGAGAACATGCGCCGGGAAGGCTACGAGATGGCCGTCTCCAAACCCCGCGTGGTCTTCCGTGATGTCAATGGCGAGCGCCATGAGCCTATCGAAATGGTCACAGCCGACATCGAAGAGCAGCACCAGGGCGGCGTGATGCAGGCGCTGGGCGAGCGCAAAGGTGAACTCGTGAACATGGAACCCGACGGACGCGGACGTGTCCGTCTGGAATACCGGATTCCCGCACGGGGCCTGATTGGCTTTACCAATGAGTTTATGAACCTGACGCGCGGCTCCGGCCTGATCTCCAACATCTTTGACAGCTACGAGCCGCACAAGGGCGATATCGGCGGCCGCAAAAACGGTGTGCTGATTTCCATGGACGATGGCGAAATTTTCACCTACGCCTTGGGCAAACTTGACGACCGCGGCCGCATGTTCGTCAAACCCAATGACCCGGTGTACGAGGGCATGATTGTGGGCATCCACAACCGTGACAACGACCTGATCGTTAACGCCACCCGCACCAAGCAGCTCACCAACTTCCGCGTCAGCGGCAAGGAAGACGCCATCAAGATCACCCCGCCGATTGACCTGAACCTGGAATACGGCGTGGAGTTCATTGAGGACGACGAGTTGGTCGAAATCACGCCCAAGAGCGTGCGCCTGCGCAAGCGCCACTTGAGCGAGCACGACCGCAAGAAAGCCGCGCGCGGCCTGTGAAGCGGCGGGGGCTTAGGCCCCCGTGCTAGCGGTGGTGGGTTTTCATGGCGCGTTCCACCTCGCGCTTGCCTTCGCGGTCCTTGATGGTGTCGCGCTTGTCGTGTTCGGCCTTGCCCTTGGCCAGCGCGACTTCGCATTTGATCTTGCCGGCTTTCCAGTGCAGGTTGATTGGAACCAGGGTGTAGCCCTTCTGTTCGACCTTGCCGATCAGGCGCTGGATCTCGGCTTTGTGCAAGAGCAGCTTGCGGGTGCGCACCTTGTCCGGGTTGATGTGGGTGGATGCAGTGTTGAGCGGGTTGATCTGCAGGCCGATGATGAACAACTCGCCGTTGCGCACCACCACATAGCCGTCGGTCAGCTGCACTTTGCCAGCCCGCAGCGACTTGACTTCCCAGCCCTCCAAGACCATGCCGGCCTCGAACCGCTCCTCAAAAAAGTAGTTGAATGCGGCTTTCTTGTTGTCAGCAATGCGGGAGGAGGTGTCGGGTTTTTTGGCCATCGTGGGGTGCAGGGGGGACTGAATACAATCCCGCGCAGCCTGCCATTCTATGAAAACCGTTCACAAGTCCGTTTTGATCTGGTACAGCGCGCAGGAAATGTTTGCGCTGGTCACCGATGTGCCGCGTTATCCGGAGTTCTTGCCCTGGTGTGACCGCTCCGCCGTTTTGGCAGAAGACGCCGACGGCATGACTGCCGAAGTGGGCATCGCTTTTGGCGGTATCCACCAAAGCTTCACCACCCGCAACACCCACCGCGCGCCCGATTCGGTCGACTTGCAACTGATCAAAGGGCCTTTCTCGCAACTCAGCGGCCAGTGGTTGTTCAGCCCAGTCGGCGACGGCTCGCAGCGCGCCTGCAAAGTTGATTTGACCCTGAACTATGGCTTTAGCAGCGCGACCCTGAGCGCCCTGATCGGTCCGGTGTTTGACAAGATTGCCGCCACGCTGGTGGACGCATTCGTCAAAAGGGCCGAACAGGTCTACGGCAATGCCTGAGATCACCGTGGTCTGCGCCAGCGGCCCACGCCAGCTTCTAGAGCTGCGCCACGCCCTCAACCCGGGCAGCACCGTCGGCCAGGTCTTGCACGAACTGACCGGCCGTTTAGGTCTGGACACCGCGGCACCAGAGGCGCTTGTGGGCGATGGACGGGTCGGCGTGTGGGGCAAACCCGTGCCCCTCAGCCGGGTGCTGGCCGATGGCGACCGCTTGGAGCTGTACCGCCCGCTGATCGTTGACCCCAAAGTCGCGCGCCGCGAGCGCTTCAAGCGCCAGGGTGCCAAATCCGCCGGCCTGTTCGCCAAGCGCAGACCCGGGGCCAAAGCCGGTTATTGAGGGGCGGTGCCCAAAAAGCCCTTAGGTACAATCGGTTTTTTGGAGCTTTCACCATGCGCCTCCTTGGCAAAGCGCTGACCTTCGACGATGTGTTGCTGGTCCCCGCGTACTCCCAGGTCCTTCCCAAGGACACTTCGCTTTCCACCCTGTTTTCCCGCAACATTGCCCTGAACCTGCCGCTGGTTTCTGCGGCCATGGACACGGTCACCGAGGCGCGCCTGGCTATCGCCATCGCGCAAGAAGGGGGCATCGGCATCGTCCATAAAAACCTGACCGTTGCCGAGCAGGCGGCGCAGGTTGCCAAAGTCAAGCGCTACGAATCCGGCGTTTTGCGCGACCCGGTGGTGATCACCCCGCATTTCACCGTGCGCGAAGTGATGGCGCTGTCCGACCAATTGGGCGTGTCGGGGTTCCCGGTGTGCGACGCCGGCAAGGTGGTGGGCATCGTTACCGGGCGCGATTTGCGTTTCGAGACGCGCTACGACCAGCCGGTGAGCGAGATCATGACGCCGCGCGAACGGCTGGTGACGGTTCCCGACGGCACGACGCTGGTCGAAGCCAAGGCGCTTCTCAACAAGCACAGGCTCGAGCGCCTGCTGGTGGTCAACGAAGCCTTCGAACTCAAAGGCCTGATTACCGTCAAAGACATCACCAAGCAAACCAGTTTCCCCAACGCCGCCCGTGATGCCCAAGGCAAGCTGCGCGTGGGCGCAGCGGTGGGAGTAGGCGAGGGCACTGAAGAGCGCGTGGAGGCGCTGGTGCGTGCCGGTGTGGACGCCATCGTCGTCGATACCGCGCACGGCCACAGCAAAGGCGTGATCGACCGCGTGCGCTGGGTCAAGCAAAATTATCCGCATGTGGACGTAGTGGGTGGCAACATCGCCACCGGCGCGGCGGCACGGGCGCTGGTGGATGCAGGCGCGGACGCGGTCAAGGTTGGCATCGGCCCGGGCTCCATCTGCACCACCCGCATCGTCGCCGGTGTGGGCGTGCCCCAGATCATGGCGGTGGACAGCGTGGCCACCGCCTTGCGCGGAACCGGTGTTCCGCTGATTGCCGACGGCGGCGTGCGCTACAGCGGCGATGTGGCCAAGGCGATTGCCGCGGGTGCCTCCAGCGTGATGATGGGCGGCGTGTTTGCCGGCACCGAAGAAGCGCCGGGCGAGATCGTGCTCTACCAGGGCCGCAGCTACAAGAGCTACCGGGGCATGGGCTCCATCGGCGCGATGCAGCAAGGCAGCGCGGATCGCTACTTCCAGGAGTCCAGCACCGGTAACCCGAATGCCGACAAGCTGGTGCCCGAGGGCATTGAAGGCCGCGTGCCCTACAAAGGCTCCATGGTGTCCATCATTTTCCAGATGGCCGGCGGCATACGCGCCAGCATGGGCTATTGCGGCTGCGCAACCATCCAGGACATGCAGGACAAAGCCGAGTTCGTCGAGATCACCTCTGCCGGTATCCGCGAAAGCCATGTGCACGATGTGCAAATCACCAAAGAAGCGCCCAATTACCGGGCTGACTGACAACGCCAATTGAACTGATGTCCCACCACACCATTCTGATCCTCGACTTCGGTTCCCAGGTCACCCAACTGATCGCGCGCCGTTTGCGCGAAGCCCATGTGTACTGCGAGGTGCACCCCTGCGATGTCAGCGACGACTGGGTGCGTGCCTATGCCCGTGATGGCAATCTCAAAGGCATCATCCTCTCGGGCAGCCACGCCAGCACCTATGAGGAAGAAGACCTGCGAGCGCCCAAGGTGGTCTACGAATTGGGCATTCCCGTGCTGGGTATTTGCTACGGTATGTTCACCATGGCAGTGCAACTCGGCGGCCAGGTGGCACCCAGCAGCCACCGTGAATTCGGCCACGCCGACGTGCGGGCCCATGGCCATACGCAACTGCTGGACGGGATTCAGGACTACGCCACGCCCATGGGCCACGGTATGTTGCAGGTGTGGATGAGCCACGGCGACAAGGTCACCGAACTTCCCCATGGCTTCAAGCTCATGGCCAGCACCGACAGCTGCCCGATTGCCGGTATGGCCGATGAGGAACGGCGCTTTTACGGCGTGCAGTTCCACCCGGAAGTCACCCACACCAAACGGGGTGCGGCGATTCTGGAGCGCTTCGTACTCGACATTTGCGGCACCAAGGCCGACTGGATCATGGGTGACTACATCGCCGAAGCGGTCGAGCACATCCGCACCCAGGTCGGCTCCGAAGAGGTGATACTGGGCTTGTCCGGCGGCGTCGATTCCTCGGTGGCCGCAGCGCTGATTCACCGCGCCATCGGCGACCAACTCACCTGCGTGTTCGTGGACCACGGCTTGTTGCGCCTGGATGAGGGCGACGCCGTCATGGAAATGTTTGTGGGCAAGCTGCACGCCAAGGTGATCCGCGTGGATGCTGCGGACTTGTTCCTGGGCAAACTTGCGGGCGTGGCCGAGCCCGAGGCCAAGCGCAAGATCATTGGCGGATTGTTTGTTGACGTCTTCAAGACCGAGGCGGCGAAACTCAAGGCAGGCAATAGCGGGCACAAAGGTGCCACTTTTCTCGCCCAGGGCACGATTTACCCCGACGTGATTGAGAGCGGCGGCGCCAAAAGCAAAAAAGCCGTCACCATCAAAAGCCACCACAACGTGGGCGGCTTGCCGGAGCAACTAGGCCTCAAGTTATTGGAGCCGCTGCGCGATTTGTTCAAGGACGAGGTGCGCGAACTTGGCGTCGCCCTGGGACTGCCGCACAGCATGGTTTACCGCCACCCTTTCCCCGGCCCGGGCCTGGGCGTTCGGATTCTGGGCGAGGTCAAAAAAGAATATGCCGATTTGCTGCGCCGCGCGGACGCGATCTTTATCGAAGAACTGCGCAATTTCCGCGACGACGC
>CANCTD010000006.1 GCA_947380945.1 Comamonadaceae bacterium | reverse complement strand
CATGCGGGCAGAAAAAAAGGCAACACGGGGAGCCGTGTTGCCTGGGGTCGCGGGGAATGACAAGCTGCGCAGGGTGTTGCCAAGCTTGGGCCGCGTTCCGCGCTTACTTGGCGGCGCTTTTCCCGAAGCGGTTGCGGAAGCGCTCGACGCGTCCGCCCATGTTGTCCACCGACTTCTGGGTGCCGGTGTAGAAGGGATGCGACTCGCTGGAGGTGTCCAATTTATAGAGGGGCAACTCGCGCCCGTCGTCCATCTTGATCATCTCTTTGGTGTTGGCGCAGGACCGGGTCACGAACTTGAAGTTGTTGGACAGGTCGAGGAAACATACCTCGCGGTAGTTGGGGTGAATGCCGTCTTTCATTGTGTGCTCCATCGCATGCGTTAGCCGCATCGGACCCTCGGGCAGACCCTGCCCAATCCCAAGTCCGTTGTACTTGACGCGAAAAGTCCGTGATTATAGGTGCTGGTGATGCTGGTCCGGCGCGCTGGCTTCAGCCGCCCCGGCGCATCATGTCGAAAAATTCGCTATTGGTCTTGGTGGCACGCATCTGTTTGAGCACCATCTCCATGGATTCGATTTCGTCCATGCTGTAGAGAAATTGGCGCAGGATGCGGGTTTTTTGCAGAATTTCCGGCTGCAGCAGCAGCTCTTCGCGGCGGGTGCCGCTGCGGTTGAGCTGGATGGACGGGAACACGCGCTTTTCGTACAGGCGACGGTCCAAGTGGATCTCGGAATTGCCGGTGCCTTTGAATTCCTCAAAAATCACCTCGTCCATGCGGCTTCCGGTGTCAATCAGGGCGGTGGCGATGATGGTCAGCGAGCCGCCTTCTTCCACGTTACGGGCTGCGCCCAGGAAACGCTTGGGCCTTTGCAGCGCATTGGCATCCACACCGCCGGTGAGCACTTTGCCGCTGGAAGGCACCACATTGTTGTAGGCGCGTGCCAATCGGGTGATGGAGTCCAACAGGATCACCACGTCTTTTTTGAGTTCGACCAGACGCTTGGCGCGCTCGATCACCATTTCCGCCACATGCACATGGCGGGCGGCGGGTTCGTCGAAGGTGGATGCAATCACTTCGCCCTTGACGGTGCGTTGCATCTCGGTGACCTCTTCGGGGCGCTCGTCCACCAGCAGCACCATCATGTGGATGTCGGGGTAGTTGGCCGAAATCGCGTGGGCGATGTGCTGCATCATGACCGTCTTGCCGCTTTTGGGCGGTGCCACCAGCAGGGCGCGTTGGCCCTTGCCGATAGGGGCAATGATGTCGATCACACGGCCCGTGATGTTTTCTTCAGACTTGCTGTCGCGCTCCAGGCGCATCTGCTCTTTGGGGAACAGCGGCGTCAGGTTTTCGAACATCACCTTGTGCTTATTGCCTTCGGGTGAACCGCCGTTGACCTTGTCGAGTTTGTTCAACGCGAAATAGCGCTCACCGTCTTTGGGCGTGCGCACTTCGCCTTCAATCATGTCGCCGGTATGCAGATTGAAGCGGCGTACCTGGCTGGGGCTGATGTAGATGTCGTCGGTGCTGGCGGTGTAGCTGGTGTCGGGGCTGCGCAGGAAGCCGAAACCATCGGGCAGGATTTCAAGAACGCCATCGGCAATGATTTGTTCTCCCGTGCGTGCGCGCTTTTTGATGATGGCGAACATCAATTCCTGCTTGCGCATGCGCCCGGTGTTTTCGATTTCCAGCGCTTCGGCTTGGAGAAGCACTTCGGATACGTGCAGCGCTTTGAGTTCGTTCAGATGCATGTGACTTGTCCCGCGTGGGGTTAGGCCGAAAAATTCGGGGTTGGGAAGAAAGGGGGATTGTGGGGAAGCAAACCAACGGAGGGGAAGTCATCCGTTTCGCCGTCCCTGACAGGTCCTCAAGCGTACATCGGGAAATACGCCTGGAATCCAGCTTCGCCAAATTATGACAGGTATTTGCACCTTCTCAGTAGAAACACCGAGTCGGTTCCAGCGGGCTTGGGATATGGTGCAACCCCTAGCAACGCACGGAGAAGAACTTGGCCCCCACGCAGGAAGCCCCAACCGGCCCAGGTTCATCCACGACCGTGCCTTTGTTGCATGCGCTCACCCACTATGTGATTCCAGCCATCTACAAGGACAGGCTCGAAGGCGGGTTGTCGCCCGTTGTGCTCGATGCGGCGCAGGTTGCCAGCCTGGCGCGTGCCGCCATGGGAGCGGACCAGGCGGCAGTGCTGGCGGTGGTCAACAATTGGCTTTCCCAGGGTTTTGCGCTGGAGGCAATTTATATCGATGGTGTTGGCGCTGCGGCGCGGTTGCTCGGCCAGTGGTGGCACGAGGACCGGGTGTCGTTTGTCGATGTCACACTGGGCGCGCACCGCTTGCAGGACCTGATTTTCAATGGCTACCAACATGTGCAGGCAGACAGCCTGGCAAAAGGGCCGCGCCACAATTTCACCGTGTTGATGGCCAAACCGGCCAGCTCCCAGCATTCCCTGGGCCTGATGGTGGTCAGCGAAATTTTCCGGCGGCATTCCTGGCGGGTTTACAGCGATGCCCAGTCGACTCCCGAGGCTTTGCAGCAGACCTTGGCGGGGGAGTGGGTCGATGTGCTGGGTATCAGCGTGGCAGATGAGCAGCACATTGCAGTGGTGAAAAAATTGGTGCTCGTATCGCGGGCGCACAGCGTCAACAAGCATTTGTGTGTGATGGTTGGTGGTCCCCAAGTGGCTTTGCGTCCGCGCTTGAACGAGGAAGTGGGTGCCGACATTGCCTGCGCCGATGCCACACAGGCAACCGTGCTGGCCTATCGCTTTGTCGAGCGCCTGCGCGGCCAAAGCGGTGCCGCCGATACCAGTCACTAAGGGGCTCGCACGCGTTCTCGCCAGATCGGCGCGCGGCAGTCAGGGCAGGCTGATGTGGTGGCCGTATTTGGCCGCCAGAAATTGCTCGCCGCGCTCCAGCATTTCATAGCGGAAGGCCTCTGCTGCCGGAGACAACACTTTGGACAAGGTGTGCACCAGGTTCCAGACCCGGAACACCGGGCTGCCTTGCACATCCAGCACAGCGATTTGCGCATGGTCGAGTTCCAGGCCAATCGTATGCAATGACACGAATCCGATACCCAGGCCCGCCATGACCGCCTGCTTCAGCGTCTCATTGCTGTTGACCTGCAACTGCAGGCGCGGCTCGACCCGCCGGTCGGAAAAAAATTTGTGCATGGCCGCCCGGGTCCCGGAACCTTGCTCGCGCACGATGAATTCGTAAGGCCGCAGGTCCTCGGCGCTGAGCTTGTCGCGCTCCACCAGGGGATGGTCACAGGCCGCAACAAAAACATGGGGATGCGCTGCGAAAGGCTCAGCCCGGGTCTGCAACTCGCTGGGGGGGTGCCCCATGACCGCGATGTCGACCTCGTTGTTTTGCAGCATCTTGATCAGCTGCTCGCGGTTGCCGGTGCAGATGCGGATGTCCACACCCGCGTGGCGGGCCCGGAAATCGGCCAGCATGCGCATCATGAAGTACTTGGCCGTGCTGACCATGCCCACGGTCAGCACGCCGATTTCGGCGCGCTGCAAGCGCGCGCTGGCGTCTTCGGCGTCCTTCAACACCGCCAGGATTTTGCGGGCGTACACCACCATGTACTCGCCGGTGGTGGTCAGGCTGACTTTTTTGCCGCTGCGCTCGAACAGGGGCATGCCGACCTGGGATTCCAGTTCCTTGATTTGCATGGTGACCGCCGGAGGCGTCAGATGCAGGTTTTCGGCAGCCCGCACAAAGCTCAATTGGCGTGCGACTTCGCTGAAAACCCGCAGCTGCCGGAAGGTGGCATTTTTCATGTCATCAGTCCTTGATTAAGTAAATACTGAATCGAATACTAAGTAAATACGAATTTACCTTATTTCAAACCCTTTCTACATTCCGCCATCCCCATTCCCCACAGGAGCACAGCGATGAGCGACAACAGCCAAGGCGGCCAGATTACCGATGCCAAAAAGCGTTACAGCGCCGGCGTTTTGAAATACAAGCAAATGGGCTACTGGGTGCCAGACTACCAGCCCAAGGAAACCGACACGATTTGCCTGTTCCGCATCACGCCGCAGGATGGCGTGGACCCCGAGGAAGCCGCCGCAGCGGTCGCCGGCGAATCGTCCACCGCCACCTGGACTGTGGTGTGGACCGACCGCCTGACCGCCTGCGACAGCTACCGCGCCAAGGCCTACAAAGTCATTCCCGTGCCTAACAACCCGGGCCAGTATTTCGCCTACGTGGCCTACGACCTGATTCTGTTTGAAGAAGGCTCGATTGCCAACATGACGGCCAGCCTGATCGGCAACGTGTTTTCCTTCAAGCCGCTCAAGGCCGCGCGTCTGGAAGACATCCGTATTCCGGTGGCATATGTCAAAACCTTCAAAGGCCCGCCCACCGGTTTGGTGGTGGAGCGCGAGCGCCTGGACAAGTTCGGCCGCCCCCTGCTGGGTGCGACCACCAAGCCCAAGCTGGGCCTGTCCGCGCGCAACTACGGACGCGTGATTTACGAAGGCCTCAAAGGCGGGCTGGACTTCATGAAGGACGACGAGAACATCAATTCCCAGCCTTTCATGCACTGGCGCGACCGCTTTCTGTATGTGATGGACGCGGTCAACAAGGCGCAGGCGGTCACCGGCGAAGTCAAGGGCAGCTACCTGAACATCACCGCCGGCACCATGGAAGCCATGTACGAGCGCGCCGAACTCGCCAAGGAACTGGGCAGCGTGGTGGTGATGGTAGACCTGGTGATCGGCTGGACCGCAATCCAGTCCATGGCCGAATGGTGCCGCCGCAACGACATGATCATGCACATGCACCGCGCGGGCCACGGCACCTATACCCGTCAAAAAAACCATGGTGTGAGCTTCCGCGTGATCGCCAAGTGGCTGCGCCTGGCCGGCTGCGACCATTTGCACACCGGCACCGCCGTGGGCAAGCTCGAAGGCGACCCGCTGACCGTGCAGGGCTATTACAACGTTTGCCGCGACAGCTACACCAAGACCGATTTGCCGCGCGGCCTGTTCTTTGACATGGATTGGGCTGACACCAAAAAGGTGATGCCCGTGGCATCCGGCGGCATCCATGCCGGCCAGATGCACCAGCTGCTCGACCTGTTCGGCGACGATGTGATTCTGCAATTCGGCGGCGGCACCATCGGCCATCCGCAGGGCATACAGGCTGGCGCAGTCGCCAACCGCGTGGCCTTGGAGGCCATGGTCAAGGCCCGTAACGAGGGCGTGGACATCAAGAACGAGGGTCCCATGGTGCTGCAAAAGGCTGCCCAAAGCTGCGGTCCCCTGAAAGCGGCGCTCGATACCTGGGGCGACATCAGCTTCAACTACCAGTCCACCGACAGCAGCGACTACGTTGCCACGCCGTCGGTCGCCAGCTAATCCGAACCCGTCCTGCAAGGAGTACCCCACCATGATGACCAACCCCACCGGCCGCCTGACCCAGGGCCAGTTCAGCTTTCTGCCCGCACTGACCGATGCCGAGATTGCGCTGCAAATTGATTACGGCCTGAAAAAAGGCTACGCCTGGAGCATCGAATACACCGATGACCCGCACCCCCGCAACACCTTCTGGGAAATGTTCGGCATGCCCATGTTCGATCTGAGCGACGCGGCCGGCGTGATCATGGAAATGCAGGCCTGCCGCAAGGCCTTTCCCCAGCACTACATCCGCCTGATGGCATTCGATTCCACCCGCGGCGTGGAGTCGGTGGCCATGAGCTTTATCGTCAACCGCCCGGCGGACGAGCCTGGTTTCATGCTGCTGCGCCAGGAGGTGGATGGCCGCTCCATGCGTTACACCACCCGCGGCTACGGCACCGAAAAGCCGGAAACCAAGCGCTACTAATAAACCCCGAGCCCGCGAACTTCCATGAGCCATTACGCCATCCCCGGCATCCGTAACGAAGCGCCCGCATCCGCCCCGGCAGATGCAGGCGCCGCCCCGGCACCGCCCGACGCGCTGGTGCAGGCGCGCAGCGTGGGCGAGGTGCTGGCGCAGTCGCAGGTGGAAGCGGTACTGGCCGAGCTGGACCGGGATCTGATCGGGCTGGCCCCGGTCAAAGCCCGCATCCGTGACATCGCCGCGCTGCTGGTGATTGACAAGCTGCGGACCAACCTGGGCTTGGTGAGCGAAGCGCCCAGCCTGCACATGAACTTTGTGGGCAATCCGGGAACCGGCAAGACCACGGTGGCCATGCGCATGGCGCAAATCCTGCACCGCCTGGGCTATGTGCGCAAAGGCCATCTGGTGGCAGTGACGCGGGATGATTTGGTCGGCCAGTACATAGGCCACACCGCACCCAAAACCCGTGAGGTGCTGAAGAAAGCAATGGGCGGCGTGTTGTTCATCGACGAGGCTTACTACCTCTACCGTCCTGAGAACGAGCGTGACTACGGGCAGGAGGCGATTGAGATCCTGCTGCAGGTGATGGAAAACCAGCGCGACGATTTGGTGGTGATCCTGGCGGGCTACAAAGACCGCATGGACACCTTCTTCCAGTCCAACCCCGGCATGAGCTCGCGCATCGCCCACCATCTCGATTTTCCGGATTACGCCGTGGACGAGCTGATGCAGATCGGTCAGAAAATGCTGGCCCAGCAAAACTATGTGTTCACGCCTGACGCGGCAGCGGTTTTCCACCGTTACCTCGGCCTGCGGGCACAGCAGCCCCACTTTGCCAATGCCCGCAGTGTGCGCAACGCCCTGGACCGCGCGCGCTTGCGGCAAGCCAGCCGCCTTTTTGCCGACCGCGATCGCCAGCTCAGTGCCGACGATTTGCGCACCCTGGCGGCGCAGGACATTGCATCCAGCCGCGTATTTCAGCAGCCTGCGGCTTGAACGCCGCGCCCCATTGATTGGACACACCATGCTCATAGCCCTGATATTCGATGTGGACGGCACCTTGGCCGACACCGAGACCGCCCATCTGGCGGCCTTCAATTACGCCTTCCAGGCCTGCGAACTGGACTGGCATTGGGACCTGGCAACCTACACCTCCCTGCTGCATATTTCGGGTGGACGCGAGCGCCTGGCGCATTACTGGAATACCCAGAAGCCCCATACCCGGGCCATCGACGGCGGCGCTATCCAGGACTTGATTGAGCGCTTGCATCTGGTCAAAACCGCTGCCTATGAAAAAGCGGTGCAGGACGGGCAGGTTGGCATGCGCCCCGGGGTGCTGGAGCTGATTCATGCTGCAGCCGCAGCCGGTCTGAAACTGGCGATTGCCACCACCACGTCGGCCGTCAACGTCGCCGTCTTGCTGCGCCGGGCAATGGGCGAGGATTGGCGCACCGTTTTTGCGGTGGTCGAAGACGCGTCCACCGCCCACCTCAAAAAGCCCCATCCCATGGTCTACCTGCAGACCTTGCAAAGGCTGCGCCTGCCGGCCGAAGACTGTGTCGCATTCGAAGATTCCCAAAACGGCCTGATTGCCGCACGCGCCGCCGGATTGGCGACGGTGATCACGCGCAACAGCTTTACCATGGACCACGACTTTCACGGCGCGCGCGCGGTGCTGGACAACCTGGCTGGTACCGACCTGGCCGCCGTGCGTGGCCTGCACCAAAAGACCTATTGAATCCGAGGACTGCCTGATATGCCCACCAAAAACCGCAGCACGCTCACCCAGTGGCTGATTGAAGAGCGCCGCCGCTACCCCGAGGCCAGCGGCGACCTGAACGCGCTGATTTTGAATGTCGCCATGGCTTGCAAGGCGATTGCCAAGGCGGTGGCCTTTGGTGAACTGGGCAATGTGCTGGGCGACCATGTGGGCGCAGGTGGAAGTGCCGCTGCACCCAGCGTCAATGTGCAGGGTGAGACGCAGAAAAAACTGGATGTGTTGAGCAACGATTTGTTCATCCGCATGAACGAATGGTCCGGCCACCTCGCGGGTATGGCGTCCGAGGAAATGGAGTTGCCGCTGGATATTCCCGCGCAGTTTCCGCGCGGCAAGTACCTGCTGGTATTCGACCCGCTGGATGGCTCGTCCAATATCGATGTGAATGTCACCGTGGGCAGCATCTTCGGCGTGTTGCGCCGTCCCGCCACCAGCAGCCCGGGCGACGCTGCGCCTGGCGTGGCCGACTACCTGCAAGCGGGCAGCGAGCAAGTGGCAGCCGGTTATGCCTTGTACGGCCCGACCACCATGCTGGTGCTCAGCGTGGGGACCGGGGTGTTTGGCTTCACCCTGGACCCGGCTTTGGGCGAATTCATGCTCACGCACCCGAACATCCGCGTGCCTGAACAAACGCACGAGTTCGCCATCAACGCGTCCAACAGCCGTTTCTGGGAGGCACCGGTGCGCCGCTATGTCGACGAATGCCTGGCCGGAAAAACCGGGCCACGCGGCAAGGACTTCAATATGCGCTGGATCGCCAGCATGGTGGCTGAGGCGCACCGCATCATGATGCGCGGCGGCGTATTCATGTACCCGCGTGACACCAAAGATCCGGCCAAACCCGGGCGGCTGCGGCTGATGTACGAGGCCAATCCGATTGGCTTTTTGATGGAGCAGGCCGGCGGCCGTGCGAGCACCGGTGAATTCCCGATTCTGGGCATACAGCCCCGCGAATTGCACCAGCGCATAGGCCTGGTATTCGGCTCCAAAGCCGAGGTCGAGCGCATCGAGGACTACCACCGCAACCCGGCCGCGGTCAAAGACAGCAGCCCGCTTTTTGCCGCGCGAAGCCTGTTTTTGCATGACGCCCCGTAAAGCGCCCCGCCCGCGCTGAGCCCCATTTTTTGCTATTTGTATTGCGCTAATTCCAGGAGTCCGATTCCATGTCTGAACGCCATCCCATCATCGCCATCACCGGATCGTCCGGCGCAGGTACGACCACGGTGTCACGTACTTTTGAAAACATCTTCCGCCGCGAAGGCGTGAAGTCGGCCATCGTGGAAGGCGACAGCTTCCACCGCTACGACCGCGCTGAAATGAAGCAGCGCATGGCCCAGGCCGAAAAAGAAGGCAACACCCATTTCAGCCACTTCGGCTCGGACAACAACCTGTTTGGCGACATCGAGAATCTGTTCCGCACCTACGCGCAAAACGGCAGCGGCCGGGCCCGTAAATACCTGCACAACGCCGAGGAAGCCGAGCCCTACCGCCAGGAGTCCGGCACCTTCACGCCCTGGGAAGAGCTACCCAAAGACACCGACATCCTGTTTTACGAAGGTCTGCACGGTGCAGTGATCACACCCGAACACAACATCGCCCAGTACCCCGATCTGCGGGTGGGCGTGGTCCCGGTGATCAACCTGGAGTGGATCCAAAAACTCTGGCGCGACAAACACAAGCGCGGCTACAGCACCGAGGCAGTGACCGACACGATTCTGCGCCGCATGCCCGACTACGTGAACTACATCGTGCCGCAGTTCGCCCACACGCACGTGAACTTCCAGCGCGTGCCCATGGTGGATACCTCCAACCCTTTTATTGCGCGCGATATTCCATCGGCCGACGAGAGCATGGTGGTGATCCGTTTTGCCAACCCCAAGGGCATTGATTTCCAGTACCTGCTCAACATGATCCACGACTCGTGGATGAGCCGCGCCAACACCATCGTGGTGCCCGGCGGCAAGATGGACATCGCCATGCAGCTGATCTTCACGCCCTTTGTCTGGCGCATGATGGAGCGGCGCAAGCGCGCGCTCGGAGCCTGAGCGTGGTGCAAGCCGCTGCGCCGCTGCGCTTGGTCATGTTCGATCTGGATGGCACGCTGATCGACACTGCGCCCGAGATCGCTGACGCGGTGAACGATACGCTGGCGCATTGCGGGCTGGGGCCGGTGCGGCAGCAACAGGTCAACGACTGGATTGGTTATGGCACCCGCAGCCTGCTGGTCCAGGCCCTTGCCCATGTGCAGGCCCGCACGGTGCAGGCGGTGCAAGCCGATCCTGCGCTCCACGACATTGCAGCCGTGTTTGACCGCCATTACCAGCAGCGCTGCGGTACCCGCAGCCAACCCTACGCCCATGTGCTGCCGGTGTTGCAGACGCTGGCAGCACGCGGCGTGCGCCTGGCGGTGGTGACCAACAAGGAAGCGCGCTACACCGAGACCGTGTTGCGTGCGCACCAGCTGCAGGCGCAGTTCGATCTGGTGGTCAGCGGCGACACCCTGGCTACCAAAAAACCCGATCCCGCCGGTGTTGCCCACTGCCTGGCGCATTGCGATGTGGCGGCCCATCAGGCCTTGTTTGTCGGCGACTCCTCGATTGACGCAGCCACGGCCCGCAACGCCGGCGTGCCGGTCTGGCTGCTGCCTTATGGCTACAACATGGGTCAAGTGGTTGATGCCTGCGGGCCCGACCGGGTGATCCCCGATATGCGGGCGCTGCTGACCCTCGTTTGATTTTTCTCTGTCCATATTTTTAGGAGTTCCCATGGCCCTGGTATCGCTTCGTCAGGTTTTGGACCATGCCGCTGAAAACAGCTACGGCGTGCCCGCATTCAATGTCAACAACCTCGAGCAGGTGCAGTCCATCATGGAAGCGGCGCAAGAGACCGACAGCCCGGTCATCCTGCAGGCTTCGGCCGGCGCCCGCAAATACGCCGGTGAAGCCTATTTGCGCCACCTGGTGCTCGCGGCCATTGAATCGCACCCCGATATTCCTGTGGTCTTGCACCAGGACCACGGGGCCTCGCCGGCGCAGTGTTTTCAGAGCATTCGCAGCGGCTTCTCCAGCGTGATGATGGACGGCTCGCTGATGGAGGATGCGAAAACACCCGCGAGCTACGACTACAACGTGGCGGTCACCCGCAAGGTCTGTGAAATGGCGCACGCCATAGGCGTCTCGGTCGAGGGCGAGCTGGGTTGCCTGGGCTCGCTGGAAACCGGCGAGGCCGGCGAGGAAGACGGCGTCGGTGCCGAGGGCAAGCTGACCCACGACATGATGCTCACCGACCCGGTGCAAGCCCGGGACTTTGTGCAGCAAACCGGTGTGGATGCGTTGGCGATTGCCATTGGCACCAGCCACGGCGCCTACAAATTCACCCGCAAGCCCACCGGCGACATTCTGGCCATGGACCGCATCGCCGCCATCCATGCGCAAATTCCCAACACGCACCTGGTGATGCACGGCTCCAGCAGCGTTCCGCAGGAGTGGCTGGAGATCATCCGCCGATTCGGTGGTGACATCAAGGAGACCTATGGCGTGCCGGTGGAGGAAATTCAGCGCGGCATCCGCAGCGGGGTGCGCAAAATCAATATAGACACCGACATCCGGCTGGCCATGACGGGCGCAATGCGCCAACTCATGGCGCAAAACCCCAGCGAGTTCGACCCCCGTAAGGCCCTGGCCGCGGCCAAGAAGGCGGCGCGCGGCATTGTCAAGGACCGTTTTATCGCCTTCGGCTGCGCCGGTATGGGCGGCCGGATCAAGCCCGTCGCTTTGGAGGCCATGGCCGCGCGCTACCACTGATCGCGGCGTCGGGCGGGCGGGGCGGCGGCTTACACTTGGCCGGCCATCAACCCCATGCCGATCCCGCCCATGCGACCATTTATCGACACCGTGCGCAGCTACCTTTTGGGGCTGCAGTCCCGCATCACCACGACACTGGCCGAAAAAGACGGTGGCCAGTTTTTGGTAGACCCCTGGTCCAAAGGCGAGGACGAAAAGCTGCAAGGCAACGGCGTCACCCAAATCCTCGAAGGCGGGCCGGTATTTGAGCGCGCGGGTTGCGGTTTTTCGCACGTGCGCGGGCCGCAGCTGCCGCCCTCGGCCACGCAGCACCGGCCTGAACTGGTGGGCGCGCCCTTTGAGGCTTTGGGCATATCGCTGGTGTTCCATCCACGCAATCCCTACGTGCCCACGGTGCACATGAATGTGCGCATGATTGCCGCACAACCGGCCCAAGGCGATCTGGTGGCCTGGTTTGGCGGCGGCATGGATCTGACGCCTTATTACGGCTTTGACGAAGATGCCGTGCACTTTCACCAGACCTGCCACGACGCGGTCGCGCCGTTCGGCGCAGCGTTGTACCCGCGCTTCAAGACCTGGTGTGACACCTATTTTTGTAACAAGCACCGCAACGAGCAACGCGGTGTGGGCGGCATCTTTTTTGACGACTTTGCCGAGCTGGGGATCGAGCGCAGCTTCGCCATGCTGCAAAGCGTGGGCGACGCGCTACTTCCTGCCTATATGCCCATCGTGGAGCGCCGCCACCCCATGCCCTATGGCGAGCGTGAGCGCGCGCACCAGGTCTACCGGCGCGGACGCTATGTGGAGTTCAACCTGGTCTGGGACCGGGGCACGCACTTCGGCTTGCAGTCGGGCGGGCGCACCGAATCGATTCTGCTGTCCATGCCGCCCGTGGTGTCCTGGGCTTACCAGCACCAGGCGCCTGCGGGCAGCCCGGAGCGCGCACTCACCGATTACTTTTTAGTTCCCCGCGACTGGCTGGCGCAGCGCGCGTGAGTGGCTGTGCACCGCGTCAATCAGGGCGCTGACGTGCTCCGGGTCGGTGTATTGGCTGATGCCATGGCCCAGGTTAAAGATGTGGGTTGGTCCCGTGGTGGACGCATCGGTGTGCGGGCGTCCGAAGGCGTCCAGCACCTTGCGCGCTTCGCTGGCCACCGCAGCGGGTGTGCCAAACAGCGCGTTCGGATCCAAGTTCCCTTGTAGCGCCTTGCCCGGACCGCCCACCGCGCCACCGACCTGCGCGCGCGCTTTGGCCAGGTTCACGGTCCAATCCACGCCCAGGACCTCGCAGTCCAGTGCGGCCATATCGTCCAGCCACAAGCCGCCGCCTTTGGTGAACACCAGACGCGGCACCGGTTTGCCGTCCGCGCCTGTGCGCTTGAGCTGGCGCAGCACCCGCGCGGTGTAGGCCAGGCTGAAGGTCTGGAACGCGCCGTCGGCCAGCACGCCGCCCCAACTGTCAAACACCATCACGGCTTGCGCGCCGGCATCGATCTGGCAATTCAGATAAGCCGCGACGGAATCCGCGTTGATTGCCAGTACCTGGTGCATCAGATCCGGGCGGCTGTACATCAGGGTTTTGACGTGGCGGTAGTCGTCGGAACCCGCGCCTTCGACCATGTAGCAGGCCAGGGTCCAGGGGCTGCCGGAAAAACCGATCAAAGGCACCCGGCCATTCAAGGCTTTTCGGATCGATGCGACCGCATCGAACACATAACGCAGCTTGTTCATGTCCGGCACGGCCAGTTCGGCCACTGCCGCTTCGTTGCGCACATTTTTCGCAAAGCGCGGGCCTTCGCCCATCGCAAAACTCAGACCCAGGCCCATGGCGTCGGGCACGGTCAGGATGTCGCTGAACAGGATGGCCGCGTCCAGCGCGTAGCGCTCCAGTGGTTGCAGCGTGACTTCGGTGGCGAAGTCGACATTGGTGGCCAGGCCCATAAAGCTGCCGGCCTTGGCCCTGGTCGCGCAGTAATCGGGCAGGTAGCGCCCGGCTTGGCGCATCAACCACACCGGCGTGTGGTCGGTGGCCTGGCGCATGCAGGCACGTAAAAAGCTGTCGTTCTGGGTAGTGGCGAAGTGGCTGTGTGGCATGGGGCGATGCTAGCGGTTGGGGCCCGGGGTCGGGGCGGGGTAATCCGGACTTGACAAGACGAAATTATTGTGTAGATTGACATCATCTAATGTAAATCTACATTGACACATCCGAAAGCGAGTCTTCCATGAGTCTACTTGAGCGTACCGAGAAGTCCCTCGCTGACCACTTTGACGCCCTGGTCCCGCCGCAGACACCCCCGCGCTTGGCAGCGGCGATGCGGCACGCGGTTTTTTCCAACGGGGCGCGCGTGCGGCCGCAACTCTGCACCGCGGTCGCGCTGGCCTGCGGGGACGATGCGCCGGCGCTGAGCGACGCCATGGGCAGCGCCATTGAAATCATGCACGCCGCCTCGCTGGTGCACGACGACATGCCGGCCTTTGACAACGCCGACACCCGCCGCGGCCAGCCCACGGTGCACAAGGCCTTTGGCGAACCACTGGCGCTGCTCACGGGCGACGCATTGATTGTGCTGGCCTACCAGGTGCTGGCCCATGCGGGCGCGCAGCATCCGCAGCGACTCGGAGCGGTAATCCGCAACCTGAGCGCCGGCGTCGGCGTTCCCAGCGGGATCGTGGCCGGGCAGGCCTGGGAGTGCGAAGCCCGCGCCGACTTGTCCGAGTACCAGCGCGCCAAGACCGGGGCCTTGTTCGTCGCAGCCACCTGTGGCGGTGCCTTGGCTGCCGGCGCGGATCCCCAGCCCTGGACACCGCTGGGTGCCTTCCTGGGCGAGGCCTACCAGGTCGCCGACGACATCCGGGATGTCGCAGGCCAGGCCCAAGCGATGGGCAAACCGGTGGGGCAGGACGCCTTGCACGGACGCCCCAGCGCCGCCCAAAGCCTCGGGCTGGCCGGCGCGGTTGCCTATTTTCAGCAGCTCATGGACCAAGCCGTGGATTCGATTCCGGCTTGCGGTGCCCGCGAGCTGCTGTCGCAGGTGGTGCGCCGCGAGTCGGAGCGGCTGGTGCCCACCAGCATGTGCGAAGCCGTAGGACAGCCGTACCGCCACCTGCAATCGGCCCCGCTGACCTCGCCCCAGGGTTCCGGCCATGCAGTCGCTTGACGTTGCCCAAGCCCATGCCGGGTCGGCGGCCCGCCTGGGCTGGTGGGACGCGCTGCGCGAGCCGGTCCAGCGGCGCTTGGACGCCTGGTTCAGCGATCCGGCGCTGTACCGCTGGGCGATTGCCAATCCCCTGACCCGTTGGGTCACGCGCCGCCGCACCGAGCGGCTGTTCGACCTGATGGCCGGCTTTGTGCACTCGCAAGTGCTGCTGAGTTGCGTGCGCCTGGACCTGTTTGCGCTGCTCAAGCAGCGTCCGCTGGATCTGGAAGCACTGGCGCAGCACACCGGTATTGAGCCTTCCGCGCTGCAGCGGCTGCTGCTGTCGGCGGTGGCTCTGCGCTTGCTGGAACACCGCTCCATGGGGCGCTTCGGCCTGGGCCCGCTGGGCGCGCCCCTGGCGCAGCAGGACGGGATCGCCGCCATGATCGAGCACAACAACCTGCTTTACCAGGACCTGCTGCAGCCGGTGGAGTTTTTGCGCGATGCCTGGGCCGGCAGCATGGCGGGCTACTGGCCCTATGCGCACGGGAAGATGCCCGCTATTGGGGATACCGACGCCGCAGACGGCGCTGCGCTTGCGCCGGTGGCCCGCTATTCCGAGCTGATGGCGTCTTCGCAAAATTTTGTGCTCCAGGAAATTCTGGGCACTTACTCGCTGGCCGGGCACCGCCGCCTCATGGATGTGGGCGGCGGCAAAGGCCGCTTCATCAGCGCGGCGGCGCGGCAGTACCCGGGCTTGGAACTCGCTTTGTTTGATCTGCCGCCGGTGCTACAGGTTGCCGTGGATAACTTGCGGGCGCAGGGCCTGTTCAGCCGGGTGGCGCTGCAGC
This sequence comes from Comamonadaceae bacterium, assembly GCA_947380945.1. Taxonomy (GTDB): domain Bacteria; phylum Pseudomonadota; class Gammaproteobacteria; order Burkholderiales; family Burkholderiaceae_C; genus Allorhodoferax. The sequence continues at coordinate 11,358 of CANCTD010000006.1, read as the reverse complement.
CGGGCAGCTTTCTGACCGATCCGCTGCCCCAGGGCGCCGACGTGATCACCCTGATCCGGGTGGCCCACGACCATTGCGATGCATCGGTGCGCGACATCCTCCGCAATATTTTCCAAGCCCTCCCGCCGGGCGGAACCCTGGTTTTGGCAGAGCCTATGGCACAGGCAAGCGGCGAGCGCCCGCAGCCCAGCGATGCCTATTTCCACTATTACCTGCTGGCCATGGGCGCAGGGCGGCTGCGCAGCCACGAGGAACTCGCTGCGCTGATGCGCGAGAGCGGTTTCGCCGCTGTCACCTTGCTCGACAACGCCATGCCCATACACGCGCGCATCCTGGTGGGAACGAAAGCCTAGGTACTTTCCCTAGGAATTCGCATAAACTGTAAATAATTATTGACATATGTCAATGTCAACCTACAAAATGAAACCGTTCAGAGTCGCGACCATCCATTGGAGTGCCAAAGCATGACAAGCAGCGCAGGTGATAACAGCCAGCCCATCAAATTCGTGGAAGTACTGCGCCGTGAGGCGGCAGACGAGCCCGGGCCGGTGCATACGGGTGCGGTAACCAAAGAGACGCAAATCATTGCCATCTACGGCAAGGGCGGCATTGGCAAGAGCTTTACCCTGGCCAACCTCAGCTACATGATGGCCCAGCAGGGCAAAAAAGTGCTGCTGATCGGCTGCGACCCCAAGAGCGACACCACCAGTCTTTTGTTTGGCGGCAAAGCCTGTCCGACCATTATTGAGACCTCCTCACGGCTCAAACTCGCCGGTCAGGCGGTCAGCATAGGCGACGTCTGCTTCAAGCGCGACGGCGTATTTGCCATGGAATTGGGCGGCCCCGAGGTGGGGCGCGGCTGCGGTGGGCGCGGCATCATCCATGGCTTCGAGACGCTGGAAAAACTGGGCTTCCACGATTGGGGCTTTGACTTTGTTTTGCTCGACTTTCTGGGCGACGTGGTCTGCGGCGGCTTCGGCCTGCCGATTGCGCGCGACATGTGCCAGAAGGTGATCGTGGTTGCCAGCAACGACTTGCAGTCCTTGTATGTGGCCAACAACGTCTGCTCGGCGGTCGAGTACTTCCGCAAGCTCGGCGGCAACGTAGGCGTGGCTGGCATGGTGATTAACAAGGACGACGGCACCGGAGAGGCCCAGGCCTTTGCCGGCAACGCAGGCATTCCTATTCTGGCTGCTATCCCGGCTGATGAGGACATCCGCCGCAAGAGCGCTAGCTACGAAATCATTGGCCGCCCAGGCGGCCAGTGGGCACCCTTGTTTGAGGAACTCGCCCTCAACGTGGCCGAAGCCCCGCCGGTGCGGCCCAAGCCGCAGACGCAGGACCAGTTGCTCGGGCTGTTCAGTGCCGACACCGTGGGCCGCAACGTGGTGCTGGAGCCCGCAACCACCTTCGACATGATGGGCCGCCACGACCTGGTCAAGCCCACCCTGGAAGTGGTGTACGACGAAGCCTGAGCGCGCAAACGCCATGACTGCATCCAAGACCATTCCCATCCACGCCGCGCCCCCCGAGGGCGTGGTGAGCACCGCGCTGGAAGGCGACGGCATGGGTTGCCACGCAGGTGGCGAAACGCTGCTGGCTGCGGCCAAATCAGCGGGCAAATCCGAGGTGCTGCAGCAGTACGCGCAGGACTATCCGCGCAACGCGCAGGCCGGTCCGCACGACCAGCCGCAAAGCATGTGCCCGGCCTTCGGCTCGCTGCGCGTGGGCCTGCGCATGCGCCGCACCCAGACCATTTTGTCCGGGTCCGCCTGCTGTGTGTACGGCCTGACATTCACATCCCACTTTTACGGCGCGCGCCGCAGCGTGGGCTATGTGCCATTCAACTCCGAGACCCTGGTGACCGGCAAGTTGTTTGAAGACATCCGCGAGGCGGTCTACGCCCAGGCCGATCCGGCGCAGCTTGACGCCATCGTGGTTATCAATCTGTGCGTGCCCACCGCCAGCGGCGTGCCGCTGCAGTTGCTGCCCAAGGAGATCAACGGTGTGCGGGTGATCGGTATCGATGTGCCTGGTTTTGGTGTCCCCACCCACGCCGAGGCCAAGGACGTGCTGTCCGGCGCGATGCTGAAGTACGCCCGCGAGGAAATCATGAACGGCCCGGTCCAGGCGCCACGCGGTGGTCGGCTGGATAAACCGGCCGTGGCTTTGTTGGGTGAAATGTTCCCGGCTGATCCGGTGATCATCGGCCAGATGCTGGCGCCTATGGATTTGCTTGCCGGACCCGTGGTTCCCACCCGCGAGTGGCGCGAGTTGTACGCTGCGCTCGACTGCGTGAGCGTGGCCGCCATCCACCCGTTCTACACCGCCGCCGTGCGCGAGTTCCAGGCTGCGGGACGCCCTGTTATCGGCTCCGCGCCTGTGGGCGTGGAAGGTACGCACGACTGGTTGCAAGCCATTGGCGACGCCAGCGGCGTGCCGCAAGCCAAGATCGACGCCGCCCGCAACCAGACCCTGGCTCCCATGCGCGGCATGCTGGCATCCAAGCCCATCAAAGGCCGCATCACCTTGAGCGGCTACGAAGGCTCGGAGTTGCTGGTGGGCCGCTTGCTGGTGGAGTGCGGCGCGGATTTGCGCTATGTGGGCTCGGCCTGCCCAGCCACCCCCTGGAACCAGCACGACGCCGATTGGTTGCGTGCCAAAGGCGTGCAGGTGCAGTTCCGCGCGTCGCTGGAACAAGACCTTGCTGCCGTACATGAATACAAGCCGCAGCTTGCCATCGGTACCACGCCAGTGGTGCAAAAGGCAAAAGAGATGTCCATTCCCTCGCTGTACTACACCAACCTGATTTCCGCCCGGCCCCTCATGGGCATCGCGGGCGCAGGCTCGCTGGTGCAGGTGGTGCAGGCGGCCATCGGCAACCAGGCTCGCTTTGACCAGATGAAAGATTTTTTCGGGACTGTGGGCATGTCCGACAACGCCGGCGTCTGGGAAGGGATTCCCATAGACCGGCCGGAGTTCAAAAAAGAAACCAAGCGCCAGATGGAAAAGCTGATGAAAAAGCGCAAAGCTGAGGAGATGGGCTGATGCTGGTTCTGGACCACGACCGCGCGGGTGGCTATTGGGGTGCCGTGTACGTCTTCACGGCCATCAAGGGCTTGCAGGTTGTCATTGACGGACCCGTGGGTTGCGAAAACCTGCCGGTCACATCGGTGCTGCATTACACCGACGCTTTGCCGCCGCACGAGCTGCCCATTGTCGTCACCGGTTTGGCGGAAGAACAGCTCGGTCGCGAAGGTACCGAGGGTGCCATGAAGCGTGCACACGCCGCGCTGGATCCCGACCTGCCTGCCGTGGTGGTAACCGGCTCGATTGCCGAAATGATCGGTGGCGGTGTGACGCCCGAGGGCATGAATATCCAGCGCTTTTTGCCGCGCACGATTGACGAAGACCAGTGGCAATGCGCCAACCGCGCCATGTACTGGTTGTGGAGCGAGTACGGCATGAAAAAAGTGCCTGCGCGCAAGCCGTTTGCCGAGCGTCCGGTGGGTGAGAAGCCGCGCGTCAACATCATCGGGCCCTGCTACGGCACGTTCAATTCGCCCAGCGATTTGGCTGAAATACGCCGGCTGGTGCAAGGCATAGGCGCGGAGATCAATATGGTCTTCCCGCTCACCAGCCATCTGGCCGATGTGTCGCGTCTGGTCGAGGCCGATGTGAACATCTGCATGTACCGCGAGTTCGGCCGCATGCTGTGCGAGGCGCTGGAGCGCCCCTATTTGCAAGCGCCCATAGGCCTGCACAGCACCACGCAGTTTTTACGCAAGCTCGGTGAACTGCTTAACCTCGATCCCGAGCCCTTTATTGAGCGCGAGCGCCACACCACGCTCAAGCCCTTGTGGGACCTTTGGCGCTCGGTAACCCAGGACTTCTTTTCCACGGCCAGCTTCGCGGTGGTGGCCGGTGAGACCTATGCCCGCGGCCTGAAGCACTTCCTCGAAGTCGAAATGGGTCTGCCCTGCAAGTTCAGCGTATCGCGCACGGCGGGTACCAAAACCGACAACGCCAAAGTGCGCGAGCTGTGCCGAACCCAAACGCCTTTGATCATGTTCGGCAGTTTCAACGAGCGCATGTACCTGGCTGAAAACGCCAGCACCGGCCCGATGCGGCCGACCTTTATTGCAGCCTCATTCCCCGGCGCGGTGATACGCCGCCACACCGGCACACCGTTCATGGGCTACAGCGGCGCGACCTATGTGGTGCAAGAGGTCTGTAACGCGCTGTTTGATGCCTTGTTCCACATCCTGCCCTTGGGGACCGAGATGGACAAAGTCGAGGCCACCCATGCGCGCGGCGTGGTAACCCCTAACGCTATTTGGCTCGACGCGGCACAGGCGCTGATGCGCGAAATGATCCAGCACCAGCCTGTGCTGGTGCAGATCTCGGCGGCCAAGCGCTTGCGCGACCAGGCCGAGCGCCTGGCCCGCGAAGCCGGTGAAAGCACGGTATCCGAGGCCCATGTGCATGCGGCCGGACGGGAGTTGGGAATGGCGGTGACGGCATGAGCGCCGCGCTGGATGGCAAGGATGTCGTGGCGTACTGCTGCGGATACCCAGGTTGCGCGGGTTGTGCGCAGCAATGGTCGTAAGGCCTTTTTTTAGGAGAGTTCGCATGTCAAATCATGGAAAGTCCATTTCCGGTCTGACGGACGAAGAAGCGCAGGAATTCCATACCTACTACATGCAAGGTCTGGTGGGCTTCACGGCGGTTGCTGTGGTAGCCCATGTCCTTGTGTGGGCATGGCGCCCCTGGTTCTGAAACGGTTCAATTTAACAACGTAGAGGGGAACAAGCTATGGCCAATACCCATCAATCAGCCGACGTATTCATGAAAGCCGATGCGAGCAGCGCCTTCTGGGGCATGTTTTCACTGGCATTCGCGATCCTATTTGTGTTCGCCCTGGCGTCTTCGGTGCTCGGCGTGCAATGGCGTTCTGTCCTGCCTGGGGCAGAGAACGCCAAGGGCTTGGTTGGCGGTGTGAAGGCTGCGGTTTACACCTTCATGTCTTACATTTTTTAGGAGAAACGCTATGTGGAGAATTTGGCGTTTGTATGACCCGCTTCGCGCGATGGTTGTGCAAGGTATTTTCTTGTTCGCACTGGCCGCAATGATTCACCTCATTTTGCTCAGCACCAACAAGTTCAACTGGCTCGACGGTGCCAAAAAGGCCCCGACCGCTGCTGCCCAAAACGCACCGCTGCCTGCAGCAGTGCCTGCGGCAAAAAGCTAAGGCCAGCCGGTATGGGGGTGGGCCGCTTCGCACCAGCCAAGCAGCTCACTGCCCATCCGCATTGAATACAGCAGGACAACACGTTCCATCAAAGAGGCTTCACTATGGCCATGCTCAATTTTGAAAAAAAGTACCGCGTCCGCGGCGGCACCCTGATAGGGGGCGACCTGTTTGACTTCTGGGTCGGACCGTTTTACGTCGGCTTTTTTGGTGTGACAACCATCTTCTTCTCTTTCCTCGGCACCGCCATGATTTTGTGGGGTGCATCACAAGGACCGACCTGGAATCTGTGGCAGATCAGTATTGCCCCGCCAGACTTGTCCTACGGCCTGCGCGTGGCGCCCTTGATGGAGGGCGGCTTGTGGCAAATCATCACGGTCTGCGCCCTGGGTGCCTTTTGTTCATGGGCCATGCGCGAGGTGGAGATCTGCCGCAAGCTGGGTATGGGCTACCATGTCCCGGCAGCGTTCAGCGTCGCCATTTTTGCCTACTTCACATTGGAAGTTATACGTCCGGTACTCATGGGTGGGTGGGGCCACGCCTTCCCCTACGGCATCTTCAGCCACCTGGACTGGGTGTCCAACGTCGGCTACCAGTACCTGCATTTCCACTACAACCCCGCACACATGCTCGCGGTGAGTTTCTTTTTCGGCACCACCTTCGCGCTCTCGCTGCACGGTGCCCTGATTTTGTCGTCCACCAACCCTGCACCGGGCCATACGGTGCGCACGCCGGAGCATGAGGACACCTTCTTCCGCGACACCATTGGCTATTCCATCGGCACACTGGGAATCCACCGCATGGGCCTGTTCCTCGCGCTGGCAGCGGTTTTGTTCAGCGCGCTGTGCATCGTCATCAGCGGACCCTTCTGGAGCCGCGGCTGGCCCGAGTGGTGGAACTGGTGGCTCAACATGCCGATCTGGAGCTAAGCAAGGGGACACGACATGGCGCAATACCAAAATCTATTCACCACCGTGCAGGCCGTCGGGCCTGTGCACCACGGCGTCGAGCTGGGACACGGGAACAGCCCGCGCACCGGCGAGCCACTCATTGTTTACTGGGCTGGTCTGCTCGGCAACGCGCAGATTGGGCCCATCTACCTGGGCGGCTTGGGCGTGGCCTCGCTGATTCTGGGCACACTGGCATTCAACATCATCGGCTTCAATATGCTGGCCTCGGTCAACTGGGACCCCATCCAGTTTGTGCGCCAGTTGTTCTGGCTTGCCCTGGAGCCACCGGCACCGGCCTACGGCCTGAGCATCCCGCCCATGAACCAGGGCGGCTGGTGGTTGCTCACCGGTGCATTCCTGACCGCGTCCTTGTTCCTGTGGTGGGCCCGCACCTACCGGCGCGCCCGCGAACTCGGCATGGGAACCCATGTGCCATGGGCGTTTGCAGCGGCAATCTGGCTGTATCTGGTGCTAGGCCTCTTCCGTCCGATTTTGATGGGCTCATGGTCCGAGGCCGTGCCCTTTGGCATCTTCCCGCACCTGGACTGGACCGCCGCGTTCTCGCTGCGCTACGGCAATCTGTTTTACAACCCCTTCCACGCGCTGTCGATTGTTTTCCTCTACGGCTCGGTCTTGCTGTTTGCGATGCACGGCGCGACGATTCTGGCGGTCAGCCGCTTTGGCGGTGAGCGCGAGATCGAGCAAATCGCTGATCGCGGCACGGCGTCCGAGCGCGCCGCTTTGTTCTGGCGCTGGACCATGGGCTTTAACGCCACCATGGAATCCATACACCGCTGGGCCTGGTGGTTTGCCGTCCTGTGCCCGCTGGTGGGCGGCATTGGCATCTTGTTGACCGGCACGGTGGTCGACAACTGGTACCTCTGGGCAGTCAAACACGGTGTGGCACCCAGCTACCCGGCTGTCTTCCCGGCGGTGGTGGACCCCGCAACCCTGAGCGCTGTCAAACCATGAACTACTCCAAACTCCTCCTTCGGGTTCTCGCCCTGGGCTCCATCGCTCTGCTGAGCGCCTGCGAGCGCCCATCGCCCACCAGCGTGCAGCACGGTTACCGTGGCACGGGCATGGTCCAGGTCTTTAATGACCGTGCGCTGGAACAGCGTACCCTCGCGAATGAGCTGCCGATTGCTTTGCCCGCAGCCTCCTCCGAGGGTCCTACAGCCGGCAAGACTTATCAGAACGTCCAGGTACTGGGCAATCTGAGTGTGGCCCAGTTCAACCGCCTGATGGTGTCCATCACCAGCTGGGTCGCGCCTGAACAAGGCTGCACCTACTGCCATAACCCGGCCAATTTCGCCGCCGACGAGAAGTACACCAAGGTCGTGGCGCGGCGCATGGTGCAAATGACCCAGCACGTCAACGCCGACTGGAAACCCCACGTCGCCGAGACCGGTGTCACTTGCTACACCTGCCACCGGGGCCAACCTGTGCCCGAGAAAATCTGGTTCAAAGAGGAGCCGCAGAATTTGCGTGCCGACTTCATCGGCGACCGTGCCGGCCAGAATATCGCGGCTGCCAGCGTCGGTTCCGCCTCCTTGCCGAGCGACCCGTTTACGCCCTATCTTTTGGGCAGTTTGGACATCCGTGTGAACGGTACCAAAGCCCTGCCCGGCGAGAACCGCCATTCCATCAAGCAAGCGGAATGGACTTACAGCCTCATGACCCATATGTCGCTGAGCTTGGGTGTGAACTGCACCTACTGCCACAACACCCAATCCTTCTCCAGTTGGAACAACAACCCGCCCCAGCGCGCCACCGCCTGGCATGGCATCCGCATGGCGCGGGATTTGAATCTGGACTACCTGGAGCCGCTGACCGCCACCTTCCCGACAGAGCGTCTAGGGCCTACCGGTGATGCTCCCAAGGTCAATTGCGCCACCTGCCACCAGGGTGCCTACAAGCCGCTGAACGGCCAGTCCATGCTCAAGGATTTCCCTGAGCTGGCCAAACCCGCAGAAGCGGACCCCGCCAAGCTCGTCGAAGACCAGCCCAGCGCCAAGAAGAAAGGCTGAGATTCCTCAGCCCGGAGTAAGCCTGTGCCTACTCCCAAGTCCACAGCTATGCCGGTGGGCGCAACCGTTCTGGTTGCGCTCGTCGATCTGCTGAAAGAGCACCGGCTGTGGGGTTGGTTGCGCATCGCCCAGGGTGCCAACAGCCTGGGTGCGGTGCCGGGCTTGCGCTTTGCCAAAGTCATGGGCAGCGGCCATGCAGGCGGGTTCGGCTTGCGCCCCAGTGCCAGCCACCAGGGTTTGGTGTGTGTGTTCGACTCCCTGGCCGACGCGCAGGCCTTTTGCGACGGGCCGGTGTTTGCGCAGTACCGCAGCCGGGCGCGTGAATTGTGTTTCGGGCTGTTCGGTATCCAGTCCAGCCGGGGTGCCTGGGATGGCGTGAGTTGGACTCCGCAAGCCGCCATGCCTGATGGCGAGCAGCTTGCAGGTGGCTTGGTTGCGGCTATCACGCGCGCCAGTATTCTTCCCACCAAAGCGCCTGCCTTCTGGCGCATGGCACCCGCCGCGCAAGCGCAACTGCCGCAAGCGCAGGGTTGTCTCATAGCGATGGGCTTAGGCGAAGCGCCCTTGCTGCGCCAATGCACCTTCAGCATCTGGCGCAATGCCGAAGCCATGGACGCTTATGCGCGCAGTGGCGCGCACAGCAAGGCCATTGCCGCGACCTACCGCAACGGCTTCTTCTCCGAATCCATGTTCGTGCGCATGCGGGTGCTGTTTTTTGAGGGCGTCTGGGAGGGCAAAGCGCTGGACCTGGGCGTGAACCTGGAACCCCAAGCCCAAACGGCGGCGGCGTAAATGGCAGCGCAGCGCGTGGTGGTGGTTGGCGCGGGTATCGCCGGGCTGGTCAGCGCACTGCGGCTGGCCCATGCCGGCATGGATGTCCATGTGGTCGAAGCCGCGCCCCAAGCCGGCGGCAAGATCCGCCAGCTCAGTGCCGGCGGCGCGCATATCGACAGCGGTCCCACGGTTTTCACCATGCGCTGGATCTTCGACCAGATCTACCAGGCGGTCGGAACCCGGCTGGAGGCGCAGCTGCAAATCGACCCGCTGCCGGTGATCGCCCGCCACGCCTGGAGCGATGGCGCGGTTCTGGATTTGTTTGCCGAGCAGGAGCGCTCGGTTGCAGCGGTGCGCGAATTTGCGGGGTCGGCCGAGGCCGACCGCTTTGTGCGCTTTTGCGCCACCGCGCGCCGGGTTTATGACGAGCTCGAAGGCCCCTTCATCCGCTCACCCTCACCGAACGCGGCGCAGATGGTGGGCCGCCTGGGCGCGCGGGGCCTGGGCGTTCTCATGGGTCTGGGCCCCACGCGCAGCCTGTGGGACAGCCTGGGCCGGCATTTTCAGGACCCGCGCATGCGCCAGTTGTTTGCGCGCTACGCCACCTACTGCGGCTCCTCGCCCTGGGAGGCACCGGCCACGCTGATGCTGATCGCGCAGGTCGAGATGGACGGCGTGTGGGCGATACGGGGCGGCATGTATGCGCTGGTGCAGAACCTGCAAGCCCTGGCGCAGGCGCGCGGGGTGCAGTTCCACTTCAACACACCCTGCCAGCGCATTGAAGTGCAGGCTGGTCAGGTGCGCGCGGTGCAGTGCGCCCATGACCTGCGACTGGAAGCCGATGCCGTGGTGTTCAACGGCGACGTGGCCGCCTTAGGCGCCGGTTTGCTGGGCGACGGCGTGCGCGGGGCCGTTCCCGGCCCGGTGCGTACCCGCTCCCTTTCCGCGCTGACCTGGTCGGCCTGCATTCCCACCAGCGGCTTTGCCCTGGACCGGCACAACGTGTTTTTCCAGTCCGACTACCGTGCGGAGTTTGACGACATCTTCAAAGCCCGCACCTTGCCCCAGCGCCCCACCGTGTATGTCTGCGCGCAAGACCGCGGCCTGGGCACGGTTCCCGACGGCCCCGAGCGCCTGTTGTGCCTGGTCAACGCACCGGCCGTGGGCGATACCGATTTGCTCCATGCGGAAGATCTGCAGCTATGCCAAACCCGAACCCAAGACCTTTTGCAGCAATGCGGCCTCACGCTGGACCTGGCGCAGCCGCCGGTGCTGCGTACCAGTCCGGTGGAATTCAACCGGCTTTTTCCGGCCACGGGCGGGGCGCTGTATGGCCAGGCGACGCACGGCTGGGCCTCGGCCTTCCAGCGCTCCAACTCGGCCAGCCGGATCGCGGGGCTGTACCTGGCGGGGGGCAGCGTGCACCCGGGGCCGGGGGTTCCTATGGCGGCCATGTCGGGCCAACTGGCGGCCGAAGCGCTGATGGCGAACCGCAATTCGACCAGGCGGTTCCACCCGGTGGCTATCTCTGGTGGTATGTCGACGCCCTGAGCGATGACGGGGCCTATGGCCTGACCATCATCGCCTTTGTGGGCAGTGTTTTTTCGCCCTATTACGCCTGGGCCCGGGGTGCGAGCGGCATCGCCGACCCCGAAAATTTCTGCACCCTCAACGTCGCGCTGTACCGCACCGACGCGCCGCCCTTGTCGGGTCGCTGGACCATGACCGAGCGCGGCGCGCGCCACTGCCAGCGCGAGGCGCACCGTTACACCATAGGCCCCAGCCAGCTGCGCTGGGACGGGCAGGCCCTGCACATCGCTATCGACGAAATCACCGTACCCATTCCGCGCCGCGTGCAAGGCAGCGTGCGCATCGAACCGCAGGGTTTGTTCAACTTCAGCACCCCGCTGGACGCCATGGGTCGCCACCGCTGGGGCCCGCTGGCACCGCGCGCGCGGGTCGAGGTGAACTTGCAGCACCCGGCCCAGCGCTGGTCCGGCAGCGGCTACCTGGATTCCAACGAGGGCGACGAACCCATAGACCGCCCGTTTCGCGAATGGGATTGGTCGCGCAGCCAGCTCGCCGACGGCAGCGTGGCCGTGCTCTATGACGTGCAACACAAATCCGGCCCGGACAGTCTGCTGGCGCTGCGTTTTTGTCCCGACGGCCGGGTAGAACACTTCGACGCACCGCCGCGCCAGACCCTGCCGCGCACCGCCTGGCGCGTGGCCCGCCGCATGCGCAGCGAAGGGCCGGTCCAGGTCAGTGAACAACTCGAAGACACGCCGTTTTACCAACGCGCAGTGCTGCGCAGCAGCTTGCTCGGTGAGCCTGTCACCAGCTTCCACGAATC
>CANCTD010000005.1 GCA_947380945.1 Comamonadaceae bacterium | reverse complement strand
GCTGGTGGCCGATGACATGGTGCCCAGGCTGGTAGCGGTACCGTTGGCCAGCGCATTGCCGCCATACCCTAGCTGCACACCCACGTGGGTCGCCGTGCCGCCCGTAGGCGCAATGATGCTGGACCCTGTGCCGTCCAGTTCGGTGTACGCGAAGGTGACCTTGGCCGTGATGGAAGAACTTATGTTCACGCAACTGTTTAAGCCGAAAGACCAGCTGGTCCAAGGTGAATAGCCGATGGTATTTAGGGTACTTACACTGACTGTTGGCAGCGTGACTGTTTGAGAGGGATTTGTCGCGGTGCAACCAGCAGCTGCAAATGTCAGTACTTGTCCAGTTGCATTTAAAACAATGGTGCCTGCTGCGTTGTACGCGCTGCTCATAAACCAGGCGGTTCCATAGGTTGGCGTTGTAATGATTTGCGTCGCAGTGACAGACCCGGCAGAACTCGAAGTCGCGTTTGAATTTGCAGTAATCATAAATCCAATGGGTATTGTGCACGTAACGTTCGAACCAAAATTACTATTAAAAAGGTAGCCCACTAGATTTTGGGAGGCATATGTTATGGATACTGCGCCACATGTTGCAGTTAATACGGAACTATTATCTTTAGACAAGGTGAGGCCAGGAACGTTCAATAATATCCCTGATGTATTAGTGCCCAGGCCGTCGAATGAGAAGCCAACAGGAAACCCACCGCTGCCCCATGTGCAGCTAGTCAGTTTCCACGTTGCCACCCCACGATAGACCACAGTGCCATCTGTTGGTGTGAAATAATACGTGCTAGAAGATAACGAGGGACTAAATGTCACAGAGTTTGTTCCAGTGCATGTTGTACGAATAGCAGCTTCTGATTTGGAATTAAAAAAGGCGCATATAAAAAGAATTAATGCGAATATTGAAATACTTTTTTTTATAAATCGTGCCTGAATTCGTATTGAATTAAAACATAGTATGAAAAGGCTGTTATTCATAATATCTAACCTCCAATTTTTAAATGATATTTACCGAAACGAGCCAACCCATGGTCGTCAATATATTCATATTGCAGCGAACTAGCATCCCGCCAGTTGGTTGTTGGTTCTGTAATTGCCAATGTTGTGCTGCCAAAAGGCTGGACTAAGCCTGATTGAATCTCTTGTAATACTTCGGTGCCACGCAGCAGTCGAATATGTGCCAGCGATAAAAAATACGGCGACGGGTTGTGCACCACCAACTGCGCCGCTGCATCCAGCGCGCTAACGTTCCACACCAAGGCCTTAGCCGCAGCAAGCGGGTCGCTCGCCAAACCTGTAGGCCTCAAAAATACCTTGAATCGGCTGCGAACATTCATACGTATGTAATTGGCCCCGGCATTATTTTCGGGCGGTGGCGCAATATCCAGAATATTCAGGTAATACAAAGTTTCCCGGTCGCCGGAGGCGGGCGCGCCGGTGTAGCTGATGCGCAGGGTTTGCGATTTGCCGGGTATGATTTTGCTCACCGGCGGCGACACCAGAAAGGGCGCTTGCGTGTCCTCGGGGCGGGCGTCCACGTCGCCCGCGTCCACCCAGGCCTGCGCGGTGATCAGGCGCTTGCCGTCGTTGGTCATGGTTAGTTCCACTTGCCGCGCCCCTACCGGGTACACCAGCCGGCTGTTGCTGAGCAGCAGCTGCGCGCCGGCCGCACCGCAACAGACCCAAAGCGCCAAAGTCGCCAAACACATGCCAGCAAGCTGGCGGGCGGATGTGCGCACACACATGGTTTTTCTCCTTCTTTCCAACTGGGGCTAGGCCCTGCCAAGGATTTTTAGACCCAAATGTGGAGAAATTGTGTGCATGCCCGCGGCGCCTGGCGCGCCTGCGCGGCAGCTAGCGTAGCAGCCAGGTCAGTACATCGGGCAGGCGGGTGCGCCAGTGGTCTTCGTTATGGCTGGCCGCGGGGTAAATGCGGCTCTCGAAATCGCTGCCCAAGGTCCAGCCCAAGGTTTGCAGGCGTTCGGTGGCGCGCGCGTGGTAGGGGGCGTATGCGGCGTCCAGGTATTCGTTACCCCGGTCTATCCACAGGCGGCGTGCGCCGGGCGCGCCCAATTGCGACTGCATCCACTGGTCCCACAGATCCATGAGGGCAGCTTGGGTGTCGTCCACCAAGGGCGGCAGCATGACGGGCCAGTGCGGGCTCAGGGCCGCAACCCGCCCGAAGACGCTCGGCTGCCGGGCCAGCGCGTAGCAGCTGATCAGCCCGCCCATGCTGGAGCCGATCATGGCGGTATCGGCCGCGCCGGGCCGGGTGCGGAAGCTGCGGTCCACGCAGGCCTTGAGCGGCCCGCTCAGCCAGGCGACGTAGGCGTCCGACAGGATGGTGTTACCGGCGCGCGCTGTGAGATGGCGGCGCAGGGGATCGGGTGCGTGCTGCGCAATCCAGTTGGGCAGGTATTGCCGGCTGCGGTCGTAATCGGGTGCCCACACGCCGACGATGATGTGTGGCGCAATCAGGCCGGCACGCGCGCACTGCAGCATGGCCCGGTCGGCAGCCCAGACCTTGTTGAAAGCGGACATGGCGGGGTCAAACAGGTTTTGTCCGTCGTGCATGTACAGCACCGGGTAGGCGCGGCGTCCGGTGGTGTAGCCCGGCGGGAGCCAGATGGTCAGGCGCTGGGTTGGCAGGCGCGCGGCCAATATGCCTGAAAAATCCAAGCGGTATCCGTGTCGGCGGGCGTGGGGGGAGGCCTGCAGCGCAAATTGCAAGGTGACTTTGTCCAGCCGGCATGCCAGCAGCTTTTCTGGGTGATGGGTCACGGCCTGGGGCGGGCTATGGCGTTGGCCTGGCGCTCAGAATAGACCCGAAGACCGGTACATAGGTAAGAAAAAATGTGCGCTTTGCATATATTTATCAATTGATTTTCAAAATATGTTTCAGGGTTGTTCGGTGAATTATGTGGGAGGGCTTCTCCATAGTTTTTTCTTAATTGGGTGGCAAGGTGCGGCTCAACGCAGCATCCGCCCCACTGGAAATATTTGATGAAAATTGCACCGAAAGCCGTGCTGGCTATGGCACCTGTTTTGTTTTTTGCCTCCGCCGCCATGGCGCAGTCGAACACCATGGCCCAGTCATCGCCTACGGGTGAAGAGTCCGAGGTTCTGGAAAAAGGGGAGGGCGGCACGCTGAGTTTGTCGGCCAATGCCATGCAGGACTACGCGGACAGCGACAAGTCGCGCGTGTCACTGATGCCCGGTCTGGAGTACCGCTGGGCCAACGGCGTGTTTGCCAGTACGGAGCGGGGCTTGGGCTACAACTTTTCCAAGGATGCGGCGCTGCAGTACGGTGTGGGTCTGGGTCTTGACATGGGGCGCAAGGCGTCCGGGCCCTTGGATGGCATGGGCGATGTGGACGCCCGCCTGGAGTACGGAGCCTTTATGCAGTACGCGCTGGACCGCGCGGTGCAGCTGTCCACAGCTCTGCGCTATGGCTCCGGCAACGACCGGCAAGGGCTGGTCGCGGAGTTCGGCGCGCGCTACAGCCGGGACCTGGCGCCGCTGTGGAGCCTGGGCTTGGGCGTGGGTACGTCCTGGGCCAACGCGCAGTACATGCAAACCTATTTCGGTGTGACCGACGCACAGGCACAGCAAAGCAAATATGCGGTGTACACGCCGGGTGCCGGATTCCGTGATGTCAGCGCGAATGTGACGTTGAGCTATGCACTGGCGCCGGGTATCAGCCTGTCGGGTGGTGTGTCGGCGAGCAGCTTGCTGGGCGACGCCAAGGACAGCCCGGTTGTCAGTGCCGGTAACCGGATGGCGGGATCGCTGTCGGTCCGCTATGCCTTCTGAACGCGACTGCTTGCGTTCGTAGTGGGAGAAGCCGGCATGCGTCTTCGCCCTCACTTGCTTGCGGTTTTTGTGCTGATGGTGGGGCTGGTGGCCTGTGTGCGGCTGGGTTACGGCTTTTCGCCGCCGGGCTCGGCGGATACGGGTTCTGCAGCCGCTGGCGTGCTGTGTGACTATGGCTATTCAGCCTTTAACGCGCATCCCCTGGTCCGCTTGATGAGCACAGCGCGTTGGACGTGCATGGACGGGCGGCGCAGGCTGACAGCCAACGGTGTGCCAGACCATGCCACGGGCGCTTTTCCCAACCCGCACAACCCCCATACCCTGACCCCACAAGCCGTGTCGGAGTCTTTGGCCTTGAATCCGGTGTTGAGCACGGGCATTTCCGCGCGCAGCGGCCCCAGGGTGCCCATGGGATTCGCGCTGAATGGTGTCAAATTTGACCCCGGAACGGCGGGTACATGCGACGACACAGGCAGCTTCTGCGAGATGGGTCCACCCAGTCGCGGTCACTGGAATATCGAGGCCTTGGGCCAGAGCGCTTTCCGCTTCGGTACGGATAGCAGCAACGGACACGTGCAGCCCGGCGGGGTTTACCACTACCACGGGGTTCCCGAGGGTTTTGTCGCCAAGCTGAACAAGGGGAAGTCCATGACCTTGATCGGGTGGGCTTTGGACGGTTTCCCCATATATGCCCGCTACGGCTTCTCTCGCCCCGCAGATGCCACGTCTGCGGTAGTCGTTATGCGCGGGAGTTATGTGCTGAAGGCGCTCCCCGACCCGGGCCGCCCGCCGGTTTCCACCTACCCCATGGGCGCGTTCACGCAGGACTATGTCTACACCGCAGGCTCTGGGGATTTGGACGAATGCAATGGCCGCTTCGGCGTCACGCCGGAATTTCCCGCCGGGACTTACCACTACTACGCTACCGACGACTACCCTTATGTGCAACGCTGTGTGAAGGGTCGGCGCTGATGCGGTGCCTGCCGCTTTGGCGCACGGCCAGGTGCTTGGGCGCGGCCCTGTGCGCTGCCGCGCTGGGCCTGCCGCTGGCGCAGGCGCATTTGGTGGCAGCACAAAAGGGCACGCTGAATTTTGTGGGTGATGCCGCCTTTATGGTCTTGTCGGTGCCGGTTTCGGCCTTGCGCGGTGTCGACGATGACGGGGACGGTGCCTTGTCCAGAGCCGAGCTGTATGCCCATGGCTGGTCGGTTCAGGAGCAGATACGCGCAGGCGTGGAACTGTCAGGCGCGCGGGGTGCCGCCCCGCTGCGGTTGTTGACGGTGGAGCCTGCTCCGCTGGCCGGAGATCGCTTGGATGCACCGGCCCGGCAGATGACCATCCTGGGGCGCTTCCAGCTAGCGGCGTCCGGCGGCGATACGCCGGCACAGAACGGTTCGCAACCAGACAGCCTGTCGCTGCGTTTTTCGCTCTTCGGTACCGGCCCGGATGAGCAGGCGCAGGACTGGACGATCACGCGCGACGAGGAAACCGAGTGGTTGCGTTACCTGCCGTGGAGCAACACCCACACGGTGCTGCCTCCTGGCTGGGCCGTCTGGACCGGATACCTGTCTGCAGGCGCCTACCATGTGCTCAGCGGTGTGGACCACATGCTGTTTTTGTTGGTGGTTTTGTCCGCAGCGTGGACTGCGCGGGCGGTAGTGGGAGCCATTAGCTGCTTCACGCTGGGCCATGCGCTGACGCTGCTGGCCTGCGCATGGGGCGGCTTGTCGGTTTCCAGCCAGATCGTGGAGCCCGCTATTGCCGCGACCATTGTCGGTATGGCTGGTTTTGATCTGTGGTCACGCAGTCGGCGGCGGGTCGACAGGTGGAATCTGCGCTTGGCTTTGGTGTTTCTCTGTGCCTTGGTTCACGGTATGGGACTGGCTGGGGCCTTAACCGGTCTGACCCAGTGGTCGCCTGGCAGTCTGCCCTGGAACCTCGCGCTGGCTGGATTTAACACAGGCATCGAACTGGCGCAGATCGGCGTGGCGATTGGCGCGGCCTTGCTGGTCCTGGCGCTGCGCCGTTTATCTGTTTACTCAAGCACATCAAATCGGTAGCCGACCCCATACACGGTTGCGATGCATTTGAAGCCAGGATCCACGGCTTCCAGTTTTCTGCGGATGTTTTTGATGTGGCTGTCAATGGTGCGATCGTTCACATCGCTGTCATCGATGTTGATGTGGTCCATGATTTGCCCGCGCGTGAATACGCGGCCTGGCCGGTTCAGCAGCACGCGCAGCATCAAAAATTCAATGCGTGTGAGCGTGAGCCAGTGGTCGCGCCAGGCGATTCGGAAATTGGCTTCGTCGATCTTCCATGGGCTGGAGCCCGGAATAAGGCGGCCTTCGGCCCGGCGGATCAAGGCACGGATCCGGGCAACCACTTCGCGCGGGGAGAAGGGTTTGCCCATGTAGTCGTCCGCGCCGCAGTCCAGGCCGAGGATGCGGTCCAGTTCTTCGACGCGCGCGGTCAGCATCAGGATGGGCACATCGGTGCTGTTGCGGGCGGCTTTGCAGATGCTGATGCCGTCCAGGCCGGGCAACTCCAGATCGAGGATCACGGCGGATGGGGTTGCGGTTTGTATCTCGCGCAGCGCGATATGCCCATCGCTGACGGTTCGCGGCTCGAAGCCTTCGTTGCGAAGGTAGTCGACCAGAATTTGGGCAATTTTCTTGTCGTCTTCGACAACGAGTACCCGGCGGGCTAGTAAGGTGTTCATGAGCTTTCTTTACCGTGTGCAGGGAGGTGAGTTTGCATGCGAATGCCGCCCAGCTCCGAAGGGGAAGCCCGTATCGATCCGCCGTGGGACTGCGCAATGATTTGGCAAATTGCCAGACCTAGTCCGCTGCCCTCTGCGTTGCGGGCACGTGCCGACTCGGTCCGGTGCAGGGGGAGAAATATGTGTTCAGCCTCCGCCTCGGTGACACCGGGTGCGGAGTCATCCACGGTCAGGACGATCTGCCTGTCATCCGCTTCCAGCGCGATCACGATGCGACCGGGTGCATCGGTGTAGCGCAGGCTGTTCTCAAGCAAGTTGCGCAGCAGTTGCTCAATGCGCCGGGCGTCCCACCGGACTGGCATGGACGCTTCTTGCGGGAGCTTCAATTCCAGCACGATTCCTGCGCTTTGGGCCCTGCGTGTGTAGCCGTTCGCCATATTGCGAACCAGGGCAACTGCATCGGCGTCGGCCAGTGCGCAAGGGAAGGTGGACAGCTCGGACAGCGCCACCAGGTGCAGGTCGTCGATCAGATGGGTTAGGCGCACGACCTCTTCGCGCAGCGACAACATGGCGTTGGGATCAAGGGGGCGCACATGGTCAATCAGCGCATCAATTTCGCCGCGCAACACCGTCGATGGGGTGCGCAATTCATGCGAAATATCGGCAATCCAGCGCTTTCTGCGGGAGTCGTCCGCGCTCAGGTTGCTGGCCATGCCGTTGATCATGCGCAGCAAGTCGCCGATTTCGTCGCCACGGGAGCTTTCCAGCTGGCCTGCAAATTTGCCACTGCCGATTTGTTGCGCGGCGGACTGTGCCTGCTTCAATGCCCGGACATCCCGTTGCGCCAGCACCCAGGCAATCGCCGTGGCCAGTAAGGTGAGCAACAGCGCGGCCAGCGCGATGCTGGCGTACTGGGTATTCAGGAAGGCCGCATCCAAGTCTTCAGGGGTGGGGTTATGGTAGGTGTAGATCCTGGCGAAAGCCACCACTTGACCCTGAAAGCGGATGGGCCTGGCGGCCATGGCCTGCTGTCCTGCCAGCAAATCCAAGCCAAACAAATAACTATCGTCGGCACGCACCACCGATATCCGTTCGGCGAACCCATCGGGCAGGGCCAGTCGCTGGTTGGGCGTCGCGGTCACCCCTGGTGGGCGCGGCACCCTGGCATCGTCCAGCGCTGCTTGGCGCGGGCGGATGCCAAGATGTTCGGCAAACTGGTCCATCAGTTGGTGCACGGCATGCTGATTACCTGCCACCGCATCCAGACCCCCGGTCGCATCTGCTTGTTGCGATACGAACTGCGCGAATTCATCGAGCCGCCGCACATCCTGCTGTTGCAGGTATCGCTGAAAACCATTGCTGAGCTGCCAGGCCGACAAGCCGCCCATAACCACCACGGATAGCAGCACGGTGCCTATCAGCACAAAGGACAAGGAGTGAATGATGCGCAGACGCATTGAAATTTATATTCGACCGAAAGTTATTGCAACTGAATATTCAATACATGGGTTGATATTGATTTCAAATGTGAATTGAATGTGGAGATATGCACAAATTTACTACATGCTTGCAGTGAATCATGGCACCCAATCAGCCTTGAGTTTCACCCGCCAAGGGGATATGTGGAGGTAAATATGACCTTGATTTGTGCATATATAGATAAATATATTCCGACATTTGTTGGAATTGGTTTAACAGCCACCGCCGTTTGATCATCCCATGTCATCCGGTGCCGGAATTTTTTTGTTGGGACCTGGGCCCGAAGGGGCCATGGCGCAACCCTGCTTGGAGCCCGTTTGTGCCTCCGAACTGGCGGATGAGGGTGTGCGCGCTGAACTGCTACAGCGGACTGCCCGCGCTATGCATCCGCATTGCTGGTTGGTGGTGGGTGACGCACACAGCCAATGGCGGGAATGTGTCACAACCTTGCGTAGCCATGGGCTGCTGGACCAGATGCCCTGGGCACTGTGGTTGCGGGAACGGCTTGCGCGCGCAGCGATCCAGGATGCCGCCTGGGAGGAGGGCGCTGTGGAAATCCTGGACGAGGATGACGGCAACGCCTTATCGCACCGCATCGCGTCCTTGTGCAAGCGCTTGCGCTCACCGCACGGGCCATTTACGCAGTTGCGCCGGGTGCGGTTTGCGCACGAGGCCATGCGCTCCACTTTGAACCATATTCCCGCGCCCATTTTCATCAAGGATGTGGAGGGCAGATACCTGGAGTGCAACCAGGCGTTTTTGGAGTATCTCGGTCTGCCGCGCGAAAAAGTGATCGCGCATACCGTGTACGACGTGGCGCCACCGATGCTCGCCAAGGTGTACGACCAGGCAGACCGGCGCTTGCTCGAAGACGGGACCCGCCAAATCTACGATACGCAGGTCCGCTGGGCTGATGGCGCGCTGCGTGATGTCACCTTTTACAAGTCGGTGGTCCGCGACCAAAGCGGCAGCCTCCTCGGGCAGGCTGGCGCGATTTTCGACATTACCGAGAAAAAGCGCCTTGAGAACACGCTGCGTGTGCTGTCCGAGACGGATCCCTTAACCGGAATACTGAACCGCCGCAGTTTCATGGAACAGGCCACGCTGCGGCTGGAGGAGCGCCGCGTCAGAGGGGAAACGGTAACCCTGATCTTGTTTGACCTCGATCACCTGAAGCTGCTGAATGACGCGCGCGGCCACGCGTTTGGTGACACCGTGTTGCGGGAACTCAGCGGCTTGATTGCCGCGCACCTGCGACCGGGCGATTTATTCGCGCGCATAGGCGGTGACGAGTTTGCCATTTTGCTGGATGGCGTCACCGATGGGTGTGCGGTGGCTAGACGCCTTCCGCAGTTGGTGGCGGCCAAAACTTTTGCGCCTGCGCATGGTGGCCAGCGGTGCACGATCAGCGTGGGTGGCGTGACGACCATTCCCACGAACGTCGATGTGGACCAGATGTTGATCCATGCGGATCAGGCACTCTATGAGGCCAAAAACAAGGGCCGCAATCTGGGAATTGCCCGCAATCTGTCATGCGAATGAAGCAGCAAGACGTGGAAGACCCGGATCTGCTGAGTTCGCAGGCTTACATTGACATGTATGCGGATACGGGCGAGTCACCCGATGCAAGCCTTCAGGCCAGCGAAAGCCCGGTATTCGGAATACAGGGGCAGGGTGTGCAAACCCGGGGTGACCCGGTTTATTCCAATGCGTCACAAGCGGAGCTGCGGAAAAATGTCCGTCGCGCCATTCAGCGCGAGAACCAGCAACTGCTCGATGCGCACCATGCGCGGTTGCGGCAGAGTTCTAGCCAACAAGCGGCGATGCAGTTCGGCGCGCTGGAGATCCCGGCATCTGATGCGCTCAGCGCTTCGGCAAGCCGGCGCTTGAAGCTGAAAATCCGCAAGTTCTACGCGGGTCGGGTGTTCTTAGCAAATTACCGCCCGTTTAGCAAAAGCTGGGTTTATGACGCGTCTGTCTCGATGCGGATCAGTGCGCAGCCATCGCTCCCTGATGTTCCAGAGGCTGCCAATCTGGCGATTTGCTTTACCAACCGGAGCGAAAAAACAGGGGTCGCTGCCTTGATGGTCAGCGGCGTATCCGACCTGGATTTTTTTACGCGTGCACGCTTGCTGCCCTTGCATGCGTACCGTGCGGTCACCGTCCCGCAGACCGTTGAGCGCGCCCTGAAAAACGCTGATGGCGACGCACACTACGTGATGACGGATGGCATTACCGATCGGGCGCTTGCGCATTTTTGTGCGCGCTACGAATCTGCATCCATTTGCAAAGAAGATATCTTCTACTACGTGTACGGCGTTCTGCACTCGGAAGATTGCAGCGCCCGCTATCTGAAAGACCTGCGCCGGGAACCGCCGCAACTTCCGCTTGTCAGATGTATTTCCGATTTCGCAGCGTTTAGCGACGCGGGGCGCGCCTTGGCGCATCTGCATGTGAATTACGACGAGGTATCCGAATACCCCGTTCACGTCCACATGAAAACATGCCCGGAGCACATTAACCAGGCTGACTATTGGCGAGTGACTCAGATGAAGTTCGGTGCGCGGGGTGACCGCACCAAAATCATCTACAACGAATGGATAAGCCTGTCCGGGATTCCGCGTGAGGCATATGACTATGTCATCCACGAAAAGCCTGCATTGGTGTGGGCGATGGAGAGCCAGGGAATAAAAACTCACGCCAATAGCGGATTGAGCAATGACGCCAACCGCTGGGCTACCGAATGCATGGGTGATCCGGCGTATCCGCTCAAGCTCTTGCGCCGCATCATCACTGTATCGCTGGAAACGCGCAGGATTGTTGCGGCGCTTCCATTTCTTGAGTAAGCCCTTGCGGGTCAGCTGCGGTGGATGTGAGGCGTTAAAACCTCACCTGTGTGCGGGATGTTCGGGCGTGATTTAGCCGCGAAGGCTGCGGTGTATACCCGTCAAAATCGAGCGGTAACGATGCAATTTTTTCAATTGTGTATCGCTCCGGTTCCAACGAAGTCTCTTCGGAGACCTTTACAGGCCACCCCTCATCCGGGTGGCCTTTTTTTTGGGTCAATTTGGGCTTCACAAGTGGGACGGATCAAACCGGATCAAGTTGCAGGCAAAGGGTCGGTCGGCGAGGGTGTTGGGGCCTGGGGGAATGCGGCCTTTTTCGGCGGCGCTTGCAAGCATGTATTCGGATTGCTTGGAGGGTGCCGCGCACACATTTGCAACCGTGCGCTGCATGTCCCAATCGGGTGGGGCTGTGTCCGGCGCGGTGACGCTGGTAACCGTGAGCAGGCCGTCCACGGCAGTGAAGCTGTAATTGCTGGCGGCCAGGGTGCCGGTGCCGGCGCTGATGGTGTAGCTGCCTGCCGGACTCATCCGCGTCGCCGTGGTGCTGGCAGTGGCGCTCCCCGTAAGTCCGGCGGTGGTAGCGGTTTCACTGCCGATATACCCGCTGATCGTCAGGGTGAAGCTGGGATTGGATGTGCCATAGCTGCGGCTTTGGCTGTCTGCGGTGACGCTCAGCGTCGCCGTGCTGATCGTGCCGCTGTGCGTCCCACCGGTGAGCGTGTAGTCGCTGGCGGTGCCGGTGCCGCTGGTGATGGCCAATGTGCCGACGCTGACGGTTTGCGAGCCGCTTGCGACATTGGCATCGGGAACGGAGCCGGTGCCGGTAAGCACCACGGTTTCCGAGCCTATGCCGGTGCTGACCGTGCCCGATGTACCAAAGGCTGCGGCGGCAAAGTCGGTGCTTGCGTCGTAGGTGCGTGAGCCGGACAGGCTCAGGGCCTTGGCAGTGATGGTGCCGCTGTGCGTCCCGCCGGTGAGCGTGTAGTTGCTGGCGGTGCCGGTGCCGCTGGTGATGGCCAGCGTACCAACCGTGACAGTTTGGGAACCGGCTGCGACGTGCGAACTGGTGACCGAACCGGTACCGGTAAGCACCAGCGTCTCGGAGCCCACGCCGGTGCTGATGGTGCCCGACGTACCAAAGGCTGCGGCAGCGAAGTCGGTGCTTGCGTCGTAGGCGCGTGAGCCGGAGAGGCTGATGGGTCGGGGATTGACCGTTAGCTTATTGCTGCTGTAGGTGAATACGTAGTCGGTGAGGCTGTTGCCGCTGGCAATGGTCAGGCTCGGGGCAAGAAGGTTTGCGGTGCTGTAGCTGTAGCTTCCTGCCGCCAGGGTGGTGCTTGCGGTGGTACCCCAGGCGATGCTGTCCAGGCTGTCGCCGGTACCCCAGGTGCCGCTGGTGGACGGCGTCGGCATGGTCGGATTGCTGTTGCCGTAGTAGCGGCTGGTATCGGCCAGGCTGATAGTGATGGCACTGACCGCGTCACCGACATACGGGTAGCCGCTGTTGATGGTGGCGCTGCTATCGATGCGCCAGGCGGTGTTGCTGAAGGTCCAGTCCGGGTTCACGCTGCCGTTGGCGGTTGTTGCGCTGGTGAAGTTGGCCTTGGTCGCCAGATTGGCGCTACTCAAGGCAGTGGCCTCGTAGTTAGTGACATCCCAGGTGCGAACAAAGCCATATCCGCTGGTGAGTGTGGGATTGTTCGTGCTGCTGTAGAAATTTCCGGTAGCTGAACCTGACACCATCTGTCCCACCAGTCCGCCTACATAGCTATTGACCGAGTCGGCCACCGTAACCGACCCGGTGGAGTAGCTGTTTGTGATGACGCCGATGCTTGTTCCGCCATTGATGACGCCGTTGTAGCCCACCAAACCGCCGGCTTTGTTGGGTTGGGTGCTGGCATCGCCAGTCCATGTGCCGGTGCCGATGACGGCGCCGGTAGCGTAACTATTGCTGATGGTGCCAATGTTCTGACCGGCCAGACCTGCGACATCTTTGGGACCAGTGACGGTTCCACTGGCCCAGCTGTTGCTGAGGGTGGAATACTGCAGCTGGCCGACCAGACCGCCGGCTGAACCCTCTGAGCCGGCTGCAGTTTCGGTATGGGTGACGCTGCCGGTAGCCCAGCTGTTGTTGATGTTGGCACTGCTCTGACCAATGAGACCGCCAACGGCAGTCAGGCTGGTTCCGCTGCCGCTGACCGTGACGCCGGATGCATAAGTGTTGGTGATGGTGAGTTCGCTGCTGCGGTTTGCGGCACTGGTCCAGACTCTGCCAGCGAGGGACCCGACTTTGATGCCGTTACTGGCAGTGACGCTGCCACCAACCAGGCCGACGTTACGGATGGTGGCAAGCGAGGCGTATCCGAACATGCCGACATAGTCGTTGGAGGAGTTGATGGTGAGGCCGGTGATCGTGTGGCCCAGCCCATCGAAGTTGCCGGTAAATGTGGTGCTGCTGTCGCCAATGGGGGTAAAGCCGGCCGCTACGCCGTTGGTGGTGTTCCACGTGCTGGTGTCGCTCGCCGCGATGTCTGCGCCCAGGGCATAGCTTCCCGAGGGTGTGCCCTGCATGCCCTGCAGGTCGGTGCCTGTGGTGCTTCCGGCCGACCCCAGACTGTTGAGAACGGTGTAGCTGGTGCCTCCGATACTCAACATTCCGCTGCCACTCCGTGTGCCGAAATCGATACGGCCCAGGAAGCCGCTGGGGCCTAGGCCGATTTTCACAGTGCCGTAAGTCACTGCAGCATCGGCACCATTTGCGGTACCGGGATTGAGGGCCAGCACCGAGCTGCCGCTGGCCGTCATCACCGCATTGACCTGGATGTCTTTGGCCGCCGTCATGGTGAGCGTGTTGGCGCTCCACGACACGCTGTCATTGACATAGATGTTGCCCGACCCGGAACTGGTCGATCCGGCGCTTGAAAGAATGCTGACGTTGCTGCTGGACAGAGCCGCCTCCAGTGTGGCGCCAGAGATGTCGCCGCTTGCCGAGCCGCTGCTGATCGTTCCGCTGTTGACGGCGCTGATGATGAAGTCACTCGGATCAATCAACCAGCTGCCGGTTTTTCCCTTGGGCGCGCTGGTATCGATTCGGGTTCCGTCGGCGATCCGGATGTGCGACCCCGAGGTGTCTACATAACCGCCATCACCGCCGAGACTGCCGGCGCGGGCACTGAGCGTGCCGGCAATCTCGGTTTGGCTGCTGCTGTTCCCTAGATCGGCGATGACGGTGATGGTGCCGCCTTTGCCGCTGCTTTCGCTGGCGGCGTCGGCAAGCAGGCTGCCGCTTTGCTGGATGCGCGTGGACGCTACCAGCCTTATGGTGCCGCCGTCATTGACCAGGCCGCTTGCATCCAAGCGGCCGCTGTTGCGAACGACACCGCCCAGCAAACGGTCGGTAGCCTGTGCCGATAAAAGGATGAACCCGCCAGGTGCGAGGACCGCTTGACCGTTCTCCACCAGGGCGCCGATGGTGGATGGCTGCACCTCAATATTGCGCAGCATTCCTGACTGGCTGAATTGCAGTACATAGGACTCACCCGCTGCCAGTGCCACTGTGCCTTGGCGTGCTATCACAACGCCTTGGTTGCGTACATGGGGTGCCAAAAGCGCAACATAGCCGGCCAGGGCCGCTTTGAGTTCGCCCGCGTTCAGGATAGTGCCGCTGGCGCCGTTGCGCGTGAAATTGTCATGTCCCGCCATGAAGTCGCTGTTGCGGATGCTGTGTGTGGTGGCAAGCAATCCGCCCACGTCGACACTGGAGCCTGGGGCGAAATACACCCCATTGGGGTTGGTGAGAAAGACCTGTCCATTGGCGCTGATGCGGCCCAATATCTGGCTCGGGTTGCTGTCGAGCACGCGGTTCAAGGTGACGCTGCTTGCAGTGGGCTGCACATAGGTCACCTGCGCTTGGCTGCCGACGTCAAAACTAGTCCAATCGATGGCTGCGCGCGCGCTGCTTTGTGTCACCGTCATTCGGGTACCCGCGCTCGCGATGCTGGCCGTACCGGCGACCACACTACCGCCGGTGGGAAGCTGGGTCGGCGCGGGTGCAACTGCGTGCGCCAAACCCGCCGTGACCAGTGCTGCAGACAAAGGCAGTCCTAACAAAAGGGTTCCGTTTAACGCCCGCGCAGATGCGCGGTCGGTCCTGACGGTACTTGCCCGGTGCCTGGTCACGGTAGTGCTTGTTCTTAAAACGCAACCTTGCCGGTCAGCAAGAAGCGGTCGCGGTAGTAGGTGCCGTCCTGGTCATTGCCAGCCGAGGTGGCGTTGGCGTTGTCGCCAATGCGCCGCGCCCATATCAGGGCCAGACTCTGATTGCGTTCGCCGCGCCAGGCTGCCGACAATCCGTAGCCTCTCAGGGCGTAATCATTCAGGCTGGATGCACCGGAGTAGCTGTTGTCGTGGTTGACGGTAACGTAGCCGTAGTCGTACAGCGCTGTGAGCTGCCAGTTGGCCGCAGGCCGCCAGCGCGCCTCCAGGTTGAGCACAAAGCCCTGGTAGCCCGAGCCCTCAGACGCCGGGTAAGCCCGTACGCCGTTGATGCCGCCCAGGTAAAACTTCTCGCTGGAATCCAGATTTTTGTCTGCTGTCTGCCCATTGACAGCGGCAAACAGCGAGACGCCATGGCCCAACCACTGGTCGCGTGACAAGCTATAGCGCAAGCGGGTGAAGGTTCCATTGGTGGCGGTGGTGGTGGCGTCCGAACTCTCGGTGGGTGAGTCGCGCAAGTCCAGATAACCCGAACTCACCAGCAGACTGGCCGCAGTCGTGGCACCACCGCCTGTCTCGTCAAACATGTTGCCGCGCAGCCCCCAGGATTGCTCCTCGACCCGGTAGCGAGAAACGGTGATGCCGGCCCCCTCATTGTCAAAATGCTTTTGCTCCACCCGCCCCACCAAGGATAGGTTGTGGTTTTCGCGGCGGATCAGCGGGTAGGTCAGTTCCACATCCCAGGCATCGGAATCGCCTTGAAATCCCAGCC
This sequence comes from Comamonadaceae bacterium, assembly GCA_947380945.1. Lineage (GTDB taxonomy): Bacteria > Pseudomonadota > Gammaproteobacteria > Burkholderiales > Burkholderiaceae_C > Allorhodoferax. Next base: position 11,829 of record CANCTD010000005.1, on the reverse strand, counting down.
CGGCGTATTCGGGAGACACCAGCCGGTAGGAAAAGATGCCGCCGCCCAAGGCCAAACGCCATCCCGCATAGCCGATGGGCAGGCTGTACTCCATGCGCTGGTAGTCGCTGCCGTCGGACTGGTAGCCGGTAAAGGTATGCGTCAGGCTGGCGCTGAACTGATCGCCCCAGGTCAACACCCCCGGCTTGCTCCAGCTGGCCAGCGCCCGCTGGTAGCCGGTGGAGCGCGCGCCAGCGTTATCGAGGCTCAGGTTGGTGTCGGATTCTTTGGTGGTGGCGAGTTGGACCAGCAAATCTGTTTCGCCGCTGTACTGCCCTGGCCGCAAGATTCCGGTGGCACCCACACCCGGAAGGTCGTTGATCAGCAAAACCGCCCGCTCCAGGGCGTCGGAGCGCAAGGCCGCCATTGGCGCTTGTTGGGCTGTCACGTAGCCTGCTACGGCAGCGGCGCCCGGCGGATTTGCCTGCGCGCCAGCGACATCAACACCACCAAAGATCGCGGGGGTCACCAGAATGCGCACCATCCCGTCGCTGACATCTTGCTCGGGGAGTGTGGCGTCCACTACCCAGCCTGCCTGCCGGTAGGCCGACGCCACGGCCCGGGCTGCCATACGCAATTTTTCATAGTCCAGAGGCCGGTTCAGAAAGGGCGCTACTGCGGCGAGAAATTGCGCGTCGGTGATCAGCGGATCGCCGTCTAAATGAAAGCCGGTGACGGTGATCGCGGGCTGGGTCTCGTCAGCACTCTCAGGCTGGGGCTTGGCTTGGCCTTTAGGCGCAGGCCGGGGCAAGGGAGGGAAGGGTTCGCCGCCCGCGCGCGGCTGCAGGGATCCTGCGTCGGGTGCCCCGTAAATGGGGGCATGCAACCCCAGCACCACGCAGACGAGCAGCAGCTTCTCCGGCTGTAAAAGCAATTTTCGAGGGCCCTGCACTTACAGGGGCCCAGCAATAAAAGATTGACCGCCGCTGAGGCGGTGCGTGAAATGGCTTGCGATGTCGCGTCTTGGGAAGTCGCACCGCAATGCGACGAAACGCGAAAAAGCACAGCGGCCCCTTGGCACGGCAGGACTCGACATGGCTTCCAACGATAGAAGTTTTATTGAAAACCATTCTAACGGGGGAGAATGTGCGCGATTGCGCGGCCCAAACGATGCAGCCGGATCTGGTAAGCCGGCCTAGATTTGGCGGAAGCGGTGTCTGAGACTACGAATGTAGTGTCTTGGACAGCCTTGCTCCGTGTTGACTAGTCTATACCTGATTCTGGGCCTTGCCACCCCGTAGATTTCTCGCAAAAACTAGTTTCTGCCTTCGTATAACTATCCCAAGACCCTACGCTAACCGCGCAGGGCTTGCTACCACGTACTAAGCCCCTGCTGGAGTAACGACTGTGGTAACCGGTAGGAGAAAACCATGCAAATGACAGACATATCAATTAAGGCGCTTACGAAGCCCGGGCGCTACACTGACGACCAAACCAAGGGCCTACACCTGTGGGTCAAAGACTCCGGCCGAAAATACTGGAACCTGCGCTACACCTGCGCCGGTGGTCGAAAAGGAATTGGGTTGGGCGCATACCCGGAGGTTAGCCTGAAGCAGGCCCGCATCCGCGCCGTAGAGCAGCGCAGCCTGATCAACAAGGGCGTTGACCCCATGGAGGTCAAAAATCCTCCAAAAGCCCCTGCCTTGGTCCCGGTAGGCCAAAAGTTCCAAGACTTCGCGTTGGACTACATCGAAACCATGCGCCCCAAGTGGCGCAACCAGAAGCACGGCGACCAGTGGGTGGCTACTGTTACCAACTACGCCTTCCCGATCATTGGGGCTATGCCGCTGGCTGATATCGACACCCAGCACGTACTGGACGTCCTTGCACCCATTTGGGTCAGCAAGACAGAAACGGCAGTGCGGCTGCGCGGGCGCGTTGAGCGCATCCTGAGCGCGGCCATAACCCGCAAGCTGCGCCCAGCGGGCAATCCAGCCCTTTGGAAAGGCCATCTGGAAAACTTGTTGCCAACGCCCCGGGCTAGAGACAAGCACCACGAGGCGCTGCCCTACGACGACGTTCCCGCCTTCATGGCAAAGCTGCGTGAAACCGACGGTATCTCCGCCTTGGCGCTGGAGTTCACCATACTGAACGCATCGCGGACCGGCGAGGTCTTGCTGGCGCGGCGCACCGAGGTGCAGGGCAATGTCTGGATCATCCCCGGCAACCGCATGAAGGCAGGGCGTCAGCACCAAGTGCCACTATGCCAGCGGTCGCTGAATTTGGTGATGATTGCCCAAAGCCTCGACCCGGATAGCGAGTATTTGTTTTCCCGTGGAGGCAAACCGCTTTCCAGCATGGCGATGCTGATGATGGTGCGCCGGATGCAGGCGGGCTTGACGGTGCACGGATTCCGTAGCAGCTTCCGGGACTGGGTTTCGGAGGAGACTGACCACAGCCCGGAGGTGGCAGAGATGGCACTGGCGCACACCATCGGTAATAAGGTGGAGCAGGCATACCGCAGAGGGAACCTTCTGGAGCGCCGTCGGCGGCTGATGCAAGACTGGGAGTCGTACTGCATGGTCGGCAACAGGGAAGACTTACGCTTAGCAAGCGTTGGTGCATAAAAAGCAATTTGGATGGCAGCGGAATTCGCAGGTTGATTTCACAGCCTGTTATTCATCATGAAGGTGCAAAGCGAAGGAAGTACATGAGCCAAACCTCAAACCAAAGGAAGCCCACCATAAAGAGTTCAGTCGATAGTCCGAAGGAACAACTCCGCACTGCATGGCTGTACCTCGGTGAAACACTTCAAAAAATTATTGAACTTCAGCGGTCTTTAGCGAGGCTATCAGCGCAGGAGCAGAGGACAGAAAGTGTTTTGTTACAAAAGCTGCGCATTTACCAAGACGCCATGCCGGAATTAGTGGATGCGTTTGAGCGGTTGGCGATACCCGCCATGGCTAAACAGGCGGGGGGACGTCCCCCAAAAGCAACGGAATTTAACGTAGCGTGGGAGATCGCGGTTGCGTACTACAAAAAAACTGGGAAGGATTTGAGCGACGAATCACTAAGCCGCAAAGCAAGCAAAAAGCTAATGGCAGATGACCCGCAGTCCTACAAAAAATGCGATGGCTGGGATGAGGAAGGAGTAGAGGATATTCCACGACCTTTTCCCAAGCGGACGGCATCGGATTGCCTATTCTGCCTGCGAGTTTCAAGGCCATGGGAGGAATAGTGCGCGGCAACTAGTTTCTGCCTTTGTGAATTTGGAACCACGGGGCACCATTGGTTTTCTTATCAACCAATGGAGTTCTAGATTGACCAATTCCAAGCAACTGCTACGCATCTCCGAAGTCAGCGACTTCACATCCCTCGCAAAGTCCACCATCAACCTTTGGGTGGCGCAAGGCAAATTCCCGAAGCCGCTTACGCTATCTCCAACCATCAAGGTCTGGCGTATCCAACAACTGCATGAATGGGTGGAGGCGCACAGCAGCCGTGACCCTGCGCCGAGCAATGTGCAACATTGACTTAGCCAAATCCCGTTGTAGTCAAACTGACCTGCCAAAAATGATCGGTCAAGAGTGCTGCAAGCCCGTGAAGCCGCGACCTTACCCGTCGGCTTTTTTGGAGCAGGACCATGACCGACATTGAGGGTGCAGCAAATGCAGCCGGGCAGGAGGTTGCACCGCGCGCTGAACGGGATAGACCTAAACCGGACATCTCCGGCAAGTCCTTGGGATTCCAAACTATTTGGAGCGTCCAAGTTGCAAACATCAAGCCCCCTGCGCTCAAGCTGTTGCTGCTCAACATAGCCGTCCATGTGAACAGTCAGACAGGGGTCGCATTTCCCGGGGTGCTTCGGCTATCAAAGGAATGTTCATTATCTGTATCGCATACCAAGCGACTCCTACGCATAGCCAAGGACGCGGGAATTCTCGAGGTGGTGTCACAGGGCGGCGGGCGAAGTTCAAACCGCTACCGGTTCAACCTGCCCGCATTGGCGGCATATACCTCTGAGCCTGATTCGCGAATGCCGTCGGCGGTCGTTGAGCGGTTGAGGGGGTCCATGGGGGAACCGGGTTCAACCATGAACCCGGTTCAAGGGGGAGCTGGCAGCCAGCTCAACCATGAACTGGCAGCCGGTTCACCCATGAGCACCGAACCCCAAGAACCCCAAAGACCCCAGTCTTTGGGGGGCGGGGGGAGGACCACCCCTTCGGGGTCGGCTTCGCCTCCCCCTTGGGTGGTCCCCGCGTTACCCGCGCAACTTGACCAGAACCTATTTACACAGTTGGTGGAAATGGGTTTGCAAAAGCAGCCGCGAGTAGACGAATTGGCAAAGGAAGCATTCGATTTGGACGCTGCCGGTCACGACCTAAATACCCTAGCGAGAACTACTATCAAGCGGGGATTCAAGTCATGGTGCAAGCCGCCAACGGCAACTCAAAAAGGGCAATCACACCAACCCCCCATACTCGCCAAAAGCAAAATTGAAAATCCGGCCAACCCTACCGGGTGGGGTGGGTACTAGGGTGATGACTAGGCAGGACGTTGAGCGAATCCTTCAGCAAAGGCTCGAGCTGGTGGCGCTGGTGGGGAACCCCTGCCCAGCCGAAGAAACACTGAAACTGATGACGGGTGATGAAGTTCTTACCGGCGCGCTGGCCGGGTGGACGATGCGGGAATACAACGCTACCTCGCACTGTGCGCTCGCGGATCACGAAGCGACCTATATGGCCGAGTATTGGATGGCGGAATGGTCGGGAAAGCCCAATACGGCAAGGCGTGAAAGGCATGAGCAGGAAGCTAGCAACAAACTTTACGAGAGCGTTTATGGTCCTCCTGTGGCCTACCGTGCGAAAGGTTTTGGAAATTTTGAAGCTTCCAATCAATCGCTCAAGGATAGGTTGTATGAAATTTCTGATTGGCCATGCAAATACCCGTCCAAGGCCGATGGTGAAGAAATACTTTGGTCTGACGGCGAAAGTTTTTATTTGAATCTGATTCTGGCCGGTCCACCCGGAACCGGGAAAACCCATATGGCTACCGCCGCATATCACAACCATCGCCAGCAAGGTTTCGCGGGAGTGGAGTTCATTCGCTCGGAGACGCTGGTGAGGAAATTTAAAGAAAAAGAACAGAAGGAGTCAGCGCTATTTCTACGCTATGGGGATGGTCTCGAAGACCCGAAGAACGAGCTGGATGAAGGTTGTCGGTTGCTGGTAATCGACGATGTAGGTGTGGATAAAAACCCATATGCACGGCAGATACTTACCGAGGTGATTGATCGCAGAAATGCGGCAAGTCTGTGCACCGTTATTACAACCAACATGAAGTACAAGGAAATGCTAGAGTATTTTGGCGAACGAGGCGCATCACGTCTATTTCACAGGTGCTTAGTTTTTGTCTTGGCGGGTGATGACTACCGCGCCCATGTCCCCGCCGCTCCCGCACAGTAGGGCACCTGCGGAATTTAAGGAACGCCAAATTGAAGCCAAAAAAGCAATGCGGCGCGCATGCCCGCACCACCGGTGCCCCCTGCAAGGCCAAGGCACTGCCCAGCGGGCGGTGCAAACTGCACGGCGGCATGAGCACAGGCCCCAAAACTCTTGAGGGGCGTCAGGCCATAGCGGCGGTCACAAAGGCGCGCATGGCGGCGGGGCAGTTACAGAAGGCTATGGACGGCCGCAGACGGTGGCTGGAAGCTGGGGGTAGGGAACACCTGTCGCGACTTGGCAAGGCGCGTGCAGCGCCTGCGCGGCGGCTCAAAAAGACCATTTAGTTGCGCGTATCGCGCCAGCGCGCGCGCAAGCGTCTTGGACTTTGAGAAATTGGTTCGCGTATCAGCGTAAATATGCGAATAAATCTCGCACCCTCAAAAAGAGCATTCAACAAAGAGTTAAAGAAGCACACTCCAAGTGTGCAAACGCGCTCGCCACCTAAGATTTTTCGGGGAAGGATGGGCGTCCGGTTGTAGACAGATTGCTAGGGGATGCGTCTTGACTAATCTGTATCCATCTCCTATAAGACTGCATGAAACTGAAAATTTCATCATTATCATTTTTGATTTTGACAATATTTGTTGGATCAAATACTCTTGCGCTAACTGTTTCAAAAGTCAGCTATTTGGTTGATAAAGAAACAATCACATACACCAATGGGACCTCAGCAGTTTTTTCTGCAAGCAGCGCACCGGTGAAGTGGGGTACGGATCACGTCACCAAGACGACCACGTACACCTTTGCGGATGGGAGCAAGAACGCAGTGGTGAGTAAGGTGCCGGGCACGGCGGGTACGCCGACTTATGTTGGGAACGTCCAAAACATCGTGACCACATATGGTGATGGGGCCACTTCTACGGCCACCAAAACGGCCACCAGCAGCGCCGTGAAGTGGGGTACGGATCACGTCACCAAGACGACCACGTACACCTTTGCGGATGGGAGCAAGAACGCAGTGGTGAGTACGGTGCCGGGAACGGTTGGTACGCCGACCTACAGCGGGGGCACCCAGACGATCGTGACCACCTACGGTGATGGCACAAAAGCCACCGTCAACAACACGGCCGCCAGCGCACCGGTGACGTGGGGTACGGATCACGTCACCAAGACGACCACGTACACCTTTGCCAACGGCGCGACCAACCCGGTGGTAAATACTGTAAATCCAACTTCAACCACTCCGACACTTGCACCCGCTTCATATCCGGCTAATTGGACAACTAATGGGACGGTAACAGGCCCCAATGTTAGTAGTTTTACGACCACTTACGGTGACGGTTATGTATCAACGGTGCAAGATGGGACAAGTTCAAAACCATTTCTTCAGGCTACGCTTGCCACATTATCTTCCCCAATCACTGATCCGAATGCGATTGTAAAAACTCCATCCTCAGCAATATATGATTTGACTTGGGGTACTCCTGATAAATTGGGGCCGTACTATGCAAACTTATTCAATTCGGGCTCATTCACTTTTAATTCATATTTTCAAGTGATGAACCATATTATTTCAGGCCAATGCCAGTACGGTTACTTCTACAAGTATTGCACAAATGGAGCGACAGTTTCGGCCCCTCACCCTGAAGTTATAGACGCATGGAAACAAGGATGGACTGGTAAAGGCGTAAATATACTTATGGTTGACGGTTATCAGGCAACTATTGGAAATGGTTCCTATGGTGGTGATTCGCATGGTATTACCACTATGCTCATTGCCCAAAGATATGCAGTTGGAGCAAACCTATATGGACTAGATTACACCCTAAATAAAACTACAGGTTCGCCTTTGGGGTTGGTAAGTTCGTACAGCGGTGCCGTCGCAGCATCGGCAACAATAAACGTCATCAATATGAGCTTTGGCGCTAATTACTGGTCCTCACCCTCCGGGCACACCGGAAGCGCAATTACTTCATCTGACATAAGCTATGTGGTTAACACTTATAGCCCTCAAGCGCTTATGATAAATAACTTGTTGGATGGCACTAACGCAACTGGCGGATTCGCCGTAACAAATGCAGTCATCGTAAAATCAGCGGGAAACGATGCCGCTAACGCATATATTGAGCCATTTGTTGGACTTTTGGCGGCAAATCCTAAGGTGTCACCACGTCTTTTAATTGTTGGCGCACTTAACCGTGCTGGATCGACAAGTGCCCCCGCATCAATTGCTCAATACTCAAACTATGCTGGCAGTAACACTACAATACAAAGTAGATTTTTGGTTGCAAGCGGGACTGTTCCATTTACTGATGGATCAGTCGCAGTCGATGGTACGCCAATTACTGCAAGTGGGAATGAGGGTACTTCATACGCTGCACCCCGCGTTGCTGGATATGCCGCTATTGTGATGCAAAAATTCCCGAAGTTAAGTGGCGCAAATACCGCCGATATTATGCTGCAAACTGCAAGATACGACACATTATCATGCAATCCGAATTGCGATAAGGCAATATATGGACAAGGTGAAGCAAGTTTAAGTCGCGCGCTGGCCCCAGTTGGTCGTCTGAGATAAGCAATGAAGAAATTCTTAACTCTCCTAATTTCATTATTGCAAGAAATTAGCAATGCACAATCGGTTTTGAACCAAAGTTCAGTCAATCCGTTTTTAATTAGAGATATTGTTGGTATCCAGTCCAATATTGAAAATTTATTTGCGAGTAAGTCAGTTGAGTTATTTCTCCCAGTATCAGTTTATATGAATAATGGTGCAGCCATCTCAAGTGATGTAAGTGTGCTTAGTGTTCCTGCAAACACTTGCTCTACTTTCGACAAGTCTGTTTGCTACGCTACTGCAGATTTTTATAAAACAGACTATCCTCAAATAATAATTTCTAGCTATTATTTTTATGGCAAAGATGATGCCTTGATATTAGGCGTTAACACCGGCTACAGTTCTTCAAAATTGAGTATTGAGCCATCCATTGAACTGGGGTTTTCCAAATTCATAAATATTCGAAAACAACACCGATTTGCAATAGAAGCATCCACTTGGCTTGGCGGAAAAATTGAACACCGGCCGTGCGTTGATAGCTTTAATAGAGAGTATTACTGCGGTAATCTGTCCGCTTGGTCAGACTTTAAATATCAATCCACCATTGATTCTTACAACATGCGAGTGATGTACCAGTGGAAGTTCTGATCTAAGGTCTCACAGAAGTGGCACTTTTACTGGATGATTTTCATGCATAGCTGCATCAATCGTCGCCGGCACTATAAGCTGCTCATTCCCACAACTAATCGGCCAACATTTAATCGTCTGGGCGTAGCCGACCCGTTACTGGGTTGGAGCTGCTCCCGAGTAGGGTTACCGTGCCAGACTTCGGAGAGCACGGAATGAATAAAAAGAAGCTGCAAAAACCAACTGTGGTTGCTTTGGACTCGGCAAATTGGCTCTGTGGTAACAATTGTGGTAATTCAACCACCAAACACACATAAGTCCTCGTAAACCCTATTGACTTGGCGGAAGCGGTGAGATTCGAACTCACGGACGGTTGCCCGTCGCCGGTTTTCAAGACCGGTGCAATCGACCACTCTGCCACGCTTCCTGGGGTGCTTGTTGCTGCGCAGGATTCTACGGCAGGGGGTGGGTGATCAGGGGGTTTGCAGGCGCAAGGCCGGGCGGCGCGCGCCGACCAGGACCCCGCGCGCGCTCAGGATGTCGCTGGCGCGCCAGGGCGCGAGTTCGGTGCGCTGCGCATCGTCCAGCCAACCGAGCTGGTCCAGGGTTTCCACGGCGGCGGCGTAGAGCGCGGTTTTATTGCCGTCGCTGATCTTGATGGCCAGCGCTTCGCCCCGGCTTTTGCTGGCTATCACTTGCACGCCGTCGGCCCCGATTTTGGTGACCCAGTCGCCCCGGCCTGCCTCCATGAAGGCCGCGTCGTTGCGCCCGGTCCCGCTGACCATGTCGGGGTGGGTGCTCATGGCCTCGCCTAAGAGGGCGAAACTGGCGCCGAACTCCGCATCGCGCATGCCGCTGGCCAGACGGGCGTAGCCGTAAGCGAGTTTGGACAGGGGAATCGCAAAGTTGGGGGCCGAGCAGCCGTCTATGCCCATGCGCATGGCGGTTACATCCATGCCCACCGCGCGGGCGACGTCTTTGGCCACGGCTTGTTGCAAGGGGTGCGCCGGGTCGGTGTAGTCGTCCACGCTCCAGCCCTGGCCTAGGCAGTGCGCCACAAAACCCGCGTGCTTGCCGCTGCAGTTGTGGTGGCGCTCGTCGAACTGCAGGCCCTCGGGCGCGCTTTTGTCCATCAGCGAATACAGGCCCGGCACGCCGCAGCCGCAGCGCAGGCGCTGGTAGCCGCTGCCGCTCTTGGTCAGCATGCTCTCCACTGCCGCCACGTGCTTGGCCTCGCCGTTGTGGCTGGCGCAGAGCATGGCGACCTCGGGGGCGCTGAATCCAAAGCGCTGCACGCCGCCCGCCTCAACAAAGGGCAGGGCCTGAAAGGCTTTGAGCGTGGAGCGGGTGAAGGTGACAAAGTCCGCATCGCCGGCCTGTGCCAGCACCTTGCCGTGTGCGTTGACCACGGCGATTGCGCCGAAATGCGTGCATTCGACGTAGCCGCCGCGGGTGAGTTCAACAAGAGGGACCAAGGCGTTCATGGACATACAGGCTCCGGCAGAAAAAGTGGGCGGGGATTTCCCGCTCGAAAGCCCCGAGCATAGTGCGCGCAAAACTCTTGCAGAATAGGGCGATGCCGTATGTTGTGCGAAGTCTGCTGTTGCTGGTGACCCTGCTGCCCTGTGTGCCGGCCTGGTCCGCCCATGCCTACGCGCAGTTTGGCGACATCCTCTACCCCGCCGGCTTCAGCCACTTTGCCTACGTCAACCCGGACGCGCCCAAGGGCGGGCAAATCGCCATGGTTGCGCCCACGCGGGCTTCGAGCTTTGACAAATACAACCCCTTCACGCTCAAAGGCACGCCGCCCCCGGGTTTATCCAGCCTGGTTTTTGAGACCCTGCTCACCGGCAACGCCGAGGAGCCGACCACCGCCTACGGCCTGCTGGCGCAGGACATTGCACTGGCCCCCGACAAACGTTCGGCCATTTTCACGCTCAACCCGCTGGCGCGTTTCCACAACGGCGAGCCGGTGCTGGCTGCCGACGTCAAGCATTCTTTTGACAAACTCATCAGCAAAGAGGCCGCGCCGCAGTTCCGTACGTATTTCAGCGAAGTCAAGGCGGTCACGGTGTTGGGCGAGCGCAGCATCCGTTTTGACTTTGTGCGCGCCAACGCCGAGCTGCCGCTGATCGTGGGCGGCCTGCCGGTGTTTCCGCGCAGCTGGGGCGCGGGCAAACCACTGGACCAGATCGTGACCGAGCTGCCGATGGGCTCGGGCCCCTACCGCATCGGCAAGGTCGACTTTGGCAAGGATGTGCAATACCTGCGCGACCCGGCTTACTGGGGCAAAGACCTGAATGTGCGCAAAGGCATGTACAACTTTGACCGTATCGTCTACCGCCTCTACAAAGACCCGACCGCGCAACTGGAGGCCTTCAAGGCCGGCGAGTTTGATTACATACAGGCCTTCATCGCCCGTGAATGGGCGCGCGCCTACAAGGGCAAGCCCTTTGACAGCGGCCGCCTGATCAAGCGCGAGCTGCAACACGGCAACGCGGGTGACTTCCAAGGCTTTATGTTCAACACCCGCCTGCCCAAGCTCAGCGACGTGCGGGTGCGCCAGGCCATCGAGCTGGCCATGGACTACGAGTGGATGAACCGCCAGCTTTTCTACAACGCCTACACCCGCGTGCGCGGCTACTTTGTGGGCAGCGATTTCGAGGCCAAGGACCTGCCCGCGCCCGACGAGCTGGCGCTGCTCGAACCCTTGCGTGCGCAACTGCCGCCCGCAGTTTTCACCCAAGCCGTGCCGCTGCCGCCCGCCACCAGCCTGGACCCGGCCTCCGGCCACACCTTGCGCGACCATTTGCGCCAGGCGCGCGACCTGTTGGCACAAGCCGGCTGGACCTACCGCGACGGTGCCTTGCGCAACGCCAAGGGCGAGGCCTTCACCTTGCAATTTCTGGACGACTCGGGCTCCATGGGCCGCGTGGTCACGCCCTACACCAAAAACCTGGAGAAGCTCGGCTTTGCCGTGAACTACAAGGTGGTGGACCCGACCATTTTCCAAAAGCGCGTGGACAGCTTTGACTTCGAGCTCATCAGCAACCGCATCGTGGGCAGCGAAGCGCCGGGCACCGAATTGCTGGAGCGCTTCGGCTCCAAGGCTGCCACGGTGGAAGGCTCTAACAACATCATCGGTATCCAGGACAAAGCCGTGGATGCGCTGCTGGACCGCGTCGTCAGCGCCCAGACCCGGCCGCAGCTGGTGGCCTCTGTCAA
>CANCTD010000004.1 GCA_947380945.1 Comamonadaceae bacterium | reverse complement strand
GCGTGGGCTTTGCGGCCGAAAGCCAGAACCTGCTCGAACTCGCCAGCGCCAAGCGCCTGCGCAAAGGCGTTCCGCTGATGGTCGGCAACATCGGCCCCCAGACTTTTGGGCAAGACGACAACGCCCTGCTCCTGATTGACGCGCAGGGTACGACCGAACTGCCCCGCAATGCCAAAATTGTGCTGGCGCGCCAACTCATTGCGCATATTGCCCAGCAGCGCATCGCCCACTCCCCTCCCAAAGATTGATCCATGCAGGTAGACATCCAAATTCTCGATCCCCGGCTGCACGACGCCATGCCGTCCTACGCGACTCCGGGCAGCGCCGGTCTCGATTTGCGTGCCTGTCTGGACGCGCCGTTGACGCTGGAGCCCAACGCCTGGCAGCTGGTTCCCACCGGTATGGCCTTGTTTTTGAATGACCCCGCTTTTGCGGCGCTGATCCTGCCGCGCTCGGGGCTGGGGCACAAACACGGAATCGTGCTGGGCAATCTGGTGGGCCTGATCGACAGCGACTACCAGGGACAACTGATGGTCAGCGCCTGGAACCGCAGCACCACGGCTTTCACCATCGCCCCCTTGGATCGCATTGCCCAACTGGTCATCGTGCCGGTGGTGCAGGCGCAGTTCCGCGTGGTCAGCGAGTTTCCCGCAAGCAGCCGGGGCGAACGCGGCTACGGTTCAACCGGCAAAGCCTGACCCATCTGCGCTACTCAGTGCAGCAGCCCGCCACCATCGCCCTGGACGTGTGGCGGCTCAATCCGGAAAAAGTGCGAACCCGTGCTCCGCTGCGCGCTTTCATCGGCGCTCGCAGCCCGCACATCCTCCACCTGCAGGTGGAGACGGATGGCAATACCCGCCAGCGGATGGTTGCCGTCGAGCACCACATGCTCCGGGTAAATATCGGTCACGGTGTACAGCGTATGCGCCGGTGCGTCCGGATTGCAGCCTTTGGGCAGGGCCGAACCTTCGATCAACAAACCCACCTCCAGCTCGGCCGGAAACAAAGCCCGCGGCTCCAAAAATAGCAGCTTGTCATCAAAATCGCCAAACGCCTGGTCCGGTTCAATTTGCACCTGCAAGGCATCACCGGCGCGGTGGCCCTGCAAAGCATGCGCGATCACGGGCAGCAAATCGCCTCCACCCAAAAAAAACTCCAAGGGTTCGTCGAGCACATCCAGTTGCTCCCCCAGGGTGTCCGTGAGCACCCACGTCAGCGCCACCACACAGTTTGATGAAATTTTCATGGCCGGATTGTCGCATCAGCAGCGGCGGACAAAAATGAAAAACGCGCCACAAGGGCGCGCTAGCATGACTGGCGGAGTGGACGGGACTCGAACCCGCGACCCCCGGCGTGACAGGCCGGTATTCTAACCAACTGAACTACCACTCCTGGTAGCGATAACGTTGCCGCTATCTACTATGTGCTTTCATCATCTGGCGATGAATCTGGCGACCCCACGGGGATTCGAACCCCGGTACTCACCGTGAAAGGGTGATGTCCTAGGCCTCTAGACGATGGGGTCAAAACCTTGGGACTTCCGTTACCGAAAATCATCGAAAACTTGGTGGAGGTAAGCGGGATCGAACCGCTGACCTCTTGCATGCCATGCAAGCGCTCTCCCAGCTGAGCTATACCCCCAAACCCGTGTCGCCGTTCTGGCTTGTGACCTTCACGCCGACGTTTCCCAAGCCCGCGAGTATAGCCTACTCAAACACCGTGCTTGCCCAGACGCTCCAACACGCTTGCGCGGTCGAAGAGCGCCAGCACCGCGTCGACCGCCGGGGTCTGCGGCGTACCCAAAACAAGCACCCGCACCGGCATGGCCAGTTGCGGCATTTTCAGCGTGTGCTGCACCAGCACCTGCTTGATGGCCGCAGCAATACTGGCCTTGTCCCAGGGGCAATCGCCCAGCGCCTGCGCCAGGCTGCGCAAAGCCGGTTGTATGGCCGGGTTCAGGTGGGCCGCCAGGTCTTCGGCTGAGGGCGACACATCGACAAAAAACTTCTGCACCCAATCGGCCAGCGCGACCGTGGTGTCGCAGCGGTCTTTCAGCAGATCACACAGCGCGGGCAGTTGTTCGCCCGGCTCGACGCCGCGCTCTTGCAAATGGCGCGCGACCAGCGGCGCCAGCGCGGCGCCATCCATGGCTTTGAGGTGTTGGGCGTTGACCCAGCGCAATTTGGCCTCATCGAACTGTGCGGCGCTGCGGCCCAGGTGGTCGAGGTTGAACCAGGAAATGAACTGCGCGCGGGTGAAAATTTCATCATCGCCGTGGCTCCAGCCCAGGCGCGCCAGGTAGTTGACCATGGCCTCGGGCAAAAAGCCTTCTGCGGCATAGGCCGTGACTGCTTTAGCGCCGTTGCGCTTACTCATTTTTTCGCCCTGCTCGTTCAGCACGGTGGGCAAGTGGGCGTAGACCGGCGGCTCTTTACCCAAGGCGCGGAAGATGTTGATCTGGCGCGGGGTGTTGTTAACGTGGTCGTCGCCCCGGATGACGTGGGTGATGGCCATGTCGATATCGTCAACCACCACGCAAAAGTTGTAGGTGGGCGTGCCCACGGCCTCGCCGGGCGCCGCCGGGCGGGCGATAACCAGATCGTCCAGTTCGTCGTTGCTGATCTCGATGCGGCCTTTGACCTTGTCGTCCCACACCACGCTGCCGCCCTGCGGATTTTTAAAGCGCAGCACCGGCTGCACGCCTGCGGGCACGGGCGGCAGCACCTTGCCCGGCTCGGGCCGCCAGGTACCGTCGTAACGCGGTTTTTCTTTGGCCGCCATCTGCCGCTCGCGCAGCGCGTCAAGCTCGGCCACAGACGTGTAGCAGGGATAGACCCAACCCGCTGCCTGCAACTCCAGCAGCACCTGCTTGTAGCGCGCGATGCGTTGCATTTGGTAGAACGGACCCTCGTCCACATCCAAGCCCAGCCAGCGCATGCCTTCCAGAATCACGTCCACCGCGGCCTGGGTGGAACGGTCTTCGTCGGTGTCCTCGATGCGCAAAATAAAGTCGCCGCCGGTGGCGCGTGCGAAGGCCCAGGGGTAGAGCGCCGAACGGATATTGCCCAGGTGGATAAAGCCCGTGGGCGAGGGCGCGAAGCGGGTGCGGGTACGGCTCATGCGAGACCCTGCACCGTGTCGAGGCCGCGCAACAAATCGGCCTGCATATCGGGCACATGCTCCAGCCCCACCGACACCCGTATCAGGCCCTGGCCGATACCGGCGGCCTGGCGTTGGGCTTCGGTCAAGCGGCCATGCGACGTGCTGGCCGGGTGTGCGGCCAGGGTTTTGGTGTCACCCAGGTTGGTGCACAGCGACAGGGTTTGCAGCGCGTCCAGCACGTGAAACGCGCGGCGGCGGGCCTGCTCAGCGTCGCCGGCCCGAAGCTCGAAAGACAAAAGCGCACCGCCCACGCCCGACATTTGCCGCAAGGCCAGTTCGTGCTGCGGATGCGAGGAAAGACCCGGGTAGAACACCCGCGCCACCGCAGGATGGGATTGCAACCAGCCCGCCAGCAACTGGGCATTGGCGCTTTGGGCGCGCATGCGCAAGTCCAGCGTTTCCAAGCCCTTGAGGACGACCCAGGCATTGAAAGGTGCCAGCGACATGCCGGCACTTTTGAGCACGGGCAGGAATTTTTCGTTCACCAAAGCCTCGCTGGCGCACAAGGCACCGGCCATGACCCGGCCCTGGCCGTCCAGGTACTTGGTGCCCGAATGCATGATGATGTCCGCCCCCATGGCCATGGGGCGCTGCAGGCTGGGCGTGGCAAAGCAGTTGTCCACCGCCAGGAGCGCGCCCGCGTTGTGCGCCAGATCGGCCAGCGCCCGGATGTCGCACACCTCGGTCAGCGGGTTGGTGGGGGTCTCGGCAAAAAGCAGGCGGGTAGTGGGGCGCATCGCCTCGCGCCAGGCGGCCAGGTCGGTTTGCGACACAAAGGTGGATTGCACGCCGAAGCGGGCCAGGTCCGACCCGATCAGCTTGATCGTGGAGCCGAACATGGAGCGCGAACACAGCACATGGTCACCGGCCTGGAGCAAGCCCATGCACATCATCAGAATCGCCGACATGCCCGAGGCGGTACCGATGGCCGCCTGCGCGCCCTCCAGCGCAGCCAGGCGCTGCTCAAAGCTGGAGACCGTGGGGTTACCGTAGCGGCCGTAGGTATAGCCCTCCTCCTCACCGGCAAAACGGCGGGCGGCCGTCGCAGCGTCGGGCTGGACATAGCCGCTGGTCAAGTACAGCGCTTCGGAGTTCTCTCCGTACTGGCTGCGTTCGACGGCAGTGCGCTGGGCCAGGGTGTCAGGGTGTAAGCCGGGTGGCAGGGATGTGGAGGGCATGCAAAATCTCGTGGCGGGTATCAGGAAACCGGGTTGGGCAGGGCCAGACGCGAGCTGTCGTGTCCGTCTTCGGCACCACCGACCCGCGCAGCATTCAGGCGGGCGATGTCGGCGTCGCCCACATCGCCGGTGACGTACACACCGTCAAAGCAGGACGCATCAAAGCCGTTGATGCGGGGGTTGAGCACGCCCACGGCTTTTTTCATGGCGTCGACATCCTGGTAAATCAGGGCGTCGCAGCCGATGATGGCGCGGATCTCTTCGACGCTGCGGTTATGCGCCACCAGTTCGGAGGCGGTCGGCATGTCGATGCCATACACATTGGGGAAGCGCACGGGCGGCGCGGCGCTGGCCAGGTAGACCTTGGCGGCCCCGGCATCGCGCGCCATTTGCACGATTTCCTGGCTGGTGGTGCCGCGCACGATGGAGTCATCCACCAGCAGCACATTGCGGCCCTTGAACTCGCTGGCAATCGCGTTGAGCTTTTGCCGCACCGATTTTTTGCGCACCGCCTGCCCCGGCATGATGAAGGTGCGGCCCACGTAGCGGTTTTTTACAAAGCCCTCGCGGTAGGGCAAGCCCAAGAGCTGGGCCAGTTGCGCCGCACTCGGGCGGCTGGATTCGGGAATGGGAATGACCACGTCAATCTGGCTGGGCGGCACCTGCGACACCACGCGGCGCGCCAATGCCTCCCCCAGGTTCACCCGCGCCTGGTAGACCGAAATGCCGTCCATTACCGAGTCGGGCCGCGCCAGGTACACGTATTCAAAAATGCAGGGCTTGAGCTGTGGCGCGTCGGCGCACTGCTGCGCGTGGATAGTGCCTTGCAAATCAATGAACACCGCCTCGCCCGGCTCGATATTGCGCTCCAGCGTGTGCCCGGTGCCTTCGAGCGCCACCGATTCACTGGCCAGCACCACCGTGCCCGGACCGCTGCCCATGCACAAAGGGCGTATGCCGTAGGGGTCGCGAAACGCCAGCACGCCCTGCCCTGCGATCAACGCAATCACGGCGTAAGAGCCCCTGACGCGCCGGTGGACCTTGCGCACCGCCGTGAACACCGCCTGCACGTCGAGCGCCTGTCCCCGCGTGGTGTGCTCCAGTTCATGCGCCAAGACATTGAGCAACACTTCGGAATCGCTCTCGGTGTTGATGTGGCGGTGGTCCACGCTGGTGAGCTCCTGCTTGAGGGCGTGGGCGTTGGTCAGATTGCCGTTGTGCACCAGCACGATGCCAAAGGGCGCGTTCACGTAAAAAGGCTGCGCCTCCTCCTCGCTGAAGGCGTTCCCGGCCGTCGGGTAGCGCACCTGGCCCAGACCGCAATTGCCGGGAAGCGCCCGCATATTGCGGGTGCGGAACACATCCTTGACCATGCCCTTGGCCTTGTGCATGAAGAACTTGTCGTCCTGCTGCGTGACGATGCCCGCCGCGTCCTGGCCCCGGTGCTGCAGGAGCAGCAGCGCGTCATAGATCAGTTGGTTCACTGGTGCGTTGCTGACAACGCCGACGATTCCGCACATCTTGGGTAACTCGCTATTTCTATGTTTCAGCCCGCCCGAAGCGATTCGGGAAGGTACTTGGAAAAACCCGGAGACAACCACGGCATCAAGCCGCGCAGAACCACGCCTGAAACCGATGCCGCATGCGACTCCGCCCACGCGGGGTCATCCCGCCAGGGCGTGAGGGCCACCACCACACTGACCACCAGCAACAGCAACAATCCCCGACCGGCCCCGAACACCGCGCCCAAGGCCCGGTCGGCAGGCCCCAGACCGGCCGCGGATAAAGCGCTCTTCAGCACAAAAGCCAGCACCGAACCGGCCATCACGGCGGCCACAAACACCAGCACAAATCCGGCAGAAAAACGCAGCAGTTCAGGCGCGCCGGTCATGGGCAGCCAGGCCGCCGCCGCCTCGCCGTACCACTGCGCCAGCACAAAGGCCGCCAACCAACTCAGCAAGCCGAGCAACTCGGACGCCAGGCCGCGCCACAGCCCCCACAGGGTTGACAAGCCCAACAGGCCGAGAAAAATCCAGTCGGTGCGCGCCATGACCGGGGTGCGCCGCCTCAGAGGACCAGCACCTGCGCAGGCAGATCCAGCTTCTTGATCCGCTCGGCCAGGCGGTCCGCCTCGGCCAGCGACGCGACCGGCCCGACCCGCACCCGGGTGCGTTTGCCGTCTTTGGTGTCGGCCACATGGGTGTAGGTCTTCAAGCCCGCACGTTCCAGCTTGAGGCGGGTTTCGCGCACCACGGCGGCGTCGGCAAAAGCCCCCACCTGAACGGTGAACCGGCCGCCCCGGGCATTGGCTGCTTCCAGCAAGGCACGGGCTTTTTTAGCCTCCTCCGCGGTGGGGGTCGAACCATCTGCGGCTTTTTCCACTGGCTTATCCACGGACTTGTCAGCCGGCTTTTCCACAGGTTTTTCCACCGCGCTGCCTTTGCTGATCAGCACCTCGGTTTCCACCGGCAGGGCCACGGGCTGCTTCTCAGGCATCGGCCCGGCTCCAGGTGCCAGCACCACATCGGCAGCGCCTACCGGCGCCGGTGCCAGAACCACCGGCTTGTTTTTGTCCTTATCGGGGACCTCAATCGGAATGTCCACGGAAACCGGGCGGGGCTGGCTGTCAAACACCATGGGGAAGCCGAACACCCCGGCCAGCACCAGCACCACCGCGCCTATCAGCCGGTGGCGTGCGCGCTGGCGCACCAAGTCCAGGCTTTCGGCTGCGGGAGCAGGCGCCTGCGCCTCGGTTTCACTGGAGCGGAACTTGAAAAAAGCCATGCGGGTTGGAAATTTAGGGCGCCAGATGCGATGCTGCGCGTGGTGGAATTCCCTGCTGGAGGATGCCGCCGACTGTATAAAACGAGCCGAACACAACGATTCTATCAGCGGGGTCTGCAGCAGCCAGGGCAGCGGCCAGGGCCTCGGAGGGGGTCGAAAATACCTGGGAACTCAGGCCTGCGCGCGCAGTTAGCGCGTCCTTGAAAGCCAACCACTGTGCCTGCAAAGCCGCACCAGAGGCCGCACGCGGGGTGGGCAAATCGGTGAAATACCAGTGCTCCACCAGGGGATGCAGGCGCGCCCAAATCAGGGCCAGGTCCTTGTCGGCCATGGCTCCGAACACCGCATGGGTGGTCGGGAAATAGCCCATGGCGTCCAGGTTGGCCGCCAATGCCGCCGCCGCGTGGCCGTTGTGCGCCACATCCAGCACCAGGGCCGGTTGACCGGGCAGTATCTGGAAGCGCCCGGGTAGCTGCACCGTGGCCAGACCGCTGCGCACGGCTTGCGCGGTCACCGGCAACTGCGCCCGCAAGGCCGCCAGCGCCGCCAGTACGCCGGCGGCATTCACCAGCTGATTGGCACCGCGCAGCGCCGGATAGGCCAGACCGCTGTACCGCCGACCGCGCCCGGACCAGCCCCATTGCTGGGGATCGCCCTCGGTCACAAAGTCCACACCCACGCGCCACAAATCCGCGCCCACGGCCTGCGCATGCGCCAGCACGCTGGCCGGAGGAACCGGGTCGCTGACCACGACCGGACGGCCCGCGCGCATGATGCCGGCCTTCTCGTGCCCGATGGCCTCGCGGTCGCGCCCCAGCAACTCCATGTGGTCCAGGTCGATGCTGCTGATCACGGCGCAGTCCGCGTCAAGGATGTTGACCGCATCCAGCCGCCCGCCCAGGCCGACTTCCAAAATCACCACGTCCAGCCCGCTGTGCGCCAGCACCCACAGGATGGCCAGGGTGGTGAACTCGAAATAGGTCAGGGAAACGGCCTCCAGGCCGCCGCCCGGCGCGCGCGCCTGCTCCACCGCCTCCATTCCGGGCACAAACTGATCGGCGCTCGCTGGCGCACCGTCGATGCGCATGCGTTCCTCAAAATCCACCAGATGGGGCGAGGTGTAGACGCCGGTGCGGTACCCGGCGGCGCGCAGTATCGATTCCAGCATCGCCACCGTCGAGCCCTTGCCGTTAGTCCCCGCCACCGTGATCACCGGGCAGGGCACTGCAAGCCCCATGCGCTGGGCAACGCTGCGCACCCGCTCCAGCCCCATATCGATGGCCTGGGGATGCAGTTGCTCGCAGTGCGCGAGCCAGTCGTGAAGTGTTTTCATAAGGCTGGGGATTGTCACCCAGCGTGGCATCATCGCGCCCATGATTACCGTCTACGGCATCCCCAACTGCGACAGCGTCAAAAAGGCGCGCGAATGGCTCGCTCAGCGCGGCCTGGACTATGCGTTCCATGATTTCAAAAAAAGCGGCCTACCACCCATGTTGCTGGCGCAATGGGCCGGCACTGTAGGCTGGGAGCGGCTGCTCAACCGCCAGGGCCTGACCTGGCGCAAACTCGACGCCGCCACCCAGGCCACTGCGGTGGACGCGGCCAGTGCCTGCGCGTTGATGCAGGCGCACAGCAGCCTGGTCAAGCGCCCGGTGGTGGACTGGGATGGCGCGGCGCTGACCGTAGGCTGGCAGAGCGCAAGCTTTGAGGCAGCACTTGCCAAAGCCCTGCCCTAGAATTCCGGCCTTTACCGCCGCCAGCCCCTTTCCTTCCCTACCACCCGCACTGCACCATGAGCACCACCCACCTGAGCGCCGCCACCATATCCACCGCCGCCAATGTTTACTTTGACGGCAAATGCGTCAGCCACGCACTGACCATGGCCGATGGCAGCAAGAAATCGGTGGGCGTGGTCTTGGCCTCCAGTCTGGTGTTCGGAACCGCAGAACCCGAGACCATGGAATGCGTGGCTGGTGCCTGCGAATACCGCCTCCCGGGCAGCGCCGAGTGGCTGCCCTCCGGCGTCGGACACAAGTTCAGCGTACCCGGCAATACGCGCTTTGAAATCCGGGTCGCCGACGCCTACCACTACATCTGCCATTACGCCTGAAGCGCCACACGCTGCCTGACCCTTTATGTCCACCATCCTTCAAAATATTCCTGTTGGCCAGAAAGTCGGCATCGCCTTTTCCGGCGGGCTCGACACCAGTGCCGCCCTGCACTGGATGCGCAACAAGGGGGCCGTACCCTTTGCCTACACCGCCAATCTGGGCCAGCCTGACGAGTCCGATTACGAGGACATCCCGCGCAAGGCACTGGAATACGGCGCGGAAAAAGCGCGTCTGATCGACTGCCGCAGCCAGCTTGCCGCCGAGGGGATTGCTGCACTGCAAAGCGGCGCATTCCATATCTCCACAGCCGGCGTGACCTACTTCAACACCACGCCCATTGGCCGCGCGGTGACCGGCACCATGCTGGTGGCGGCAATGAAGGAAGACGATGTCCACATCTGGGGCGACGGTAGTACCTACAAAGGCAATGACATTGAGCGCTTCTACCGCTACGGCTTGTTGACCAACCCGGCCTTGCGCATTTACAAACCCTGGCTTGACCAGGCCTTTATCGACGAGCTGGGCGGGCGCGCAGAGATGTCGGCCTTCATGACGGCGGCGGGCTTTGGCTACAAGATGTCGGCCGAGAAGGCCTATTCCACCGACTCGAATATGCTGGGTGCAACCCATGAGGCCAAAGACCTGGAGCATCTGAACAGCGGCATCACCATCGTCAACCCCATCATGGGCGTGGCCTTCTGGCGCGACGATGTGGCGGTGGCACGCGAAACCGTGCGGGTGCGCTTTGAAGAAGGCCGCCCGGTGGCGCTCAACGGCGTGGAGTACCCCGACCTGGTGTCGCTGGTACTGGAGGCCAACCGCATCGGCGGACGCCACGGCCTGGGCATGAGCGACCAGATCGAAAACCGCATCATCGAGGCCAAGAGCCGTGGCATCTACGAAGCTCCGGGCTTGGCGCTGCTGTTCATCGCCTACGAGCGCCTGATCACTGGCATCCACAACGAAGACACCATCGAGCAGTACCGTGAAAACGGCCGCAAGCTGGGCCGCCTGCTCTACCAGGGCCGCTGGTTTGATCCGCAGGCCATCATGCTGCGCGAAGCCGCCCAGCGCTGGGTCGCGCGGGCGGTTACCGGGGAAGTCACGCTGGAACTGCGCCGGGGCAACGACTATTCGCTGCTCAACACCGAGTCCCCCAACCTGAGCTACCACCCCGAACGCCTGACCATGGAGCGGGGCGCTTCCGCGTTCTCCCCGGCCGACCGGATTGGCCAGCTCACCATGCGCAATCTGGACATTGTGGACACCCGCGCCAAGCTGGGCATGTACGCCCGCTCCGGCCTGCTCGACCACGGTCAGGGCATGGACATGCTGGGATTTGACCCGCTTGCCAAGTAGAGCGGCAAGGGCGGAAATGCCGAATTCCAACTAAGGTAGGCTATAAAAGAGGCTGCGACACAGCACTTCGTCCGCCCATTTAGGAGGTCCCATGCCCGGCCAAACGCTTTCCCGCCTGCTTGCCACTGTGAGTTTTGTGCTTTTTGGAGGCCTGATCCTGGCCGGATCAGCGGCAGCGCTGGAACCCCCCACTGGAAAAGTGATTCTTACCATCAGCGGAAAAATCGCCGACCCTAACCGGGGCAACGCAGCGGTTTTTGACTTGGCCATGTTGCAAAAGCTGCCCCAGCAAAGCTTCACGACCAGCACACCCTGGTACCCCAAACCCATCAAGTTCCAGGGGCCGCTGCTACGCGATGTGCTTGCGGCCGCCAAAGCCAAAGGCCTAACCCTCAAGGCCATGGCGCTCAACGACTACCAGACCACCATTCCCTTTGAGGACGCGGCGCAGTTTGATGTGATCCTGGCCACCCACATGGACGATGAAGTGATCCCGGTGCGTACCAAAGGCCCCTTGTTCATCGTCTACCCC
Source organism: Comamonadaceae bacterium (assembly GCA_947380945.1). Classification (GTDB taxonomy): domain Bacteria; phylum Pseudomonadota; class Gammaproteobacteria; order Burkholderiales; family Burkholderiaceae_C; genus Allorhodoferax. Next base: position 21,271 of record CANCTD010000004.1, on the reverse strand, counting down.
TATGACAGCAAGGATGTTTTGCGCGCCACGGTGTATTACGAACGTTCGGCCTGGCAGCTCAAAAGCCTGGTGGTCGAATAGCCACGCAAGCTGCCATGACACCGCAGCGCCTGTCTGGTAACCGGCGCTACCTGTCGTGGATTGCCGTCAGCGCCTTTTCGCTGGCGCTGGGTATGGCAGTGATGCTGGCCTTGCAAATCAACCAGCGCAAAAACATCGAAAACTCGGCCGTCAGCAAAGTCGACTCGGTCACTGCCCTGTGTTTCCAGTTTGAACGCGAGTTTCTGCGCTTTCGGCAGGTGCTGGAAATCACCGTAGCCCACAACACACCGGTCGACCAGGAGGCGCTGGACCTGCGCTACGACATCCTGCTCAGCCGGCTGGCTTTGTTGGAGGACAACGCCACCACCCGCTTGCTGGATCGGCGTGAAGCCTATGTGCAGGGCATGCCGAAGATCCGCAAGCTGTTCCTACACGCCGACGTGGTGATGCGGGCCCGGCCACCGGATCGGGAGGCCCTGGAGGCCTTGCTGCAGGAGTTCCGGATCCTGGGCCCGGATGTACAGGCGCTCAGCCTGGCGGCCAATGCCGAGTTGTCCCGCACCCTGGACACCCTGACCTGGGACTTGCTCAAGCAAAACCGCTATGTGATTTGGCTGACGGTCTTGCAAATGCTGCTGTTGCTGATCGGCGCGGCGGCCGTGGTGCGACGCCAGTACAGCCAGACCAACGAACAGGCGGCGATGGAAAAGCTCACGCAGGAACTGCGTGATGCCAAAAAAACCGCCGACGCAGCCAACCGCGCCAAAAGCCAGTTTCTGGCCAATATGAGCCATGAGCTGCGCACCCCGTTCAACGGCATCATGGGCATGTTGCACCTGCTGCGCAGCACCCCGCTGAACCAGCAACAGTCCGACTACCTCAAAACGGTGGGCGATTCGGCGGCGCATTTGCTGACGCTGCTCAATGATGTGCTCGACGTCTCGGCGCTTGAAGCCGGCAAGGTCACCATCACGCGGCAGGCCGTGGACCTGGACTTGTTGCTGCACGAACTGGATTCGATGATGCAATCGGCTGCCGGTCGCAAAGGCCTGCAGCTGCAGGTCGACCACAGCCACACCGCGGGCATCTGGGTGTATACCGACGGCACGCGCCTGCTCCAGATCCTGCTGAACCTGGTCAACAACGCCATCAAATTCACTGAAACCGGCCGCATCTCGGTGCGGGTGCAGCCCGAAGTGCGGCACGCAGCGGCGGCATCACAGACCTGGGTCTTTCGTGTGCAGGACACCGGCGTGGGAATTGACGCAAGCGAAACTGCCAAACTGTTCCAACGCTTCTCCCAGCTGGATGCGGGTCCGGCCCGCAAATTTGAAGGCGCAGGCCTGGGGCTGGAGATTTCGCTGGAGCTTGCGCGCCTGCTCGGTGGCGACATCACCGTCGCCAGCACGCCCGGGCAAGGCTCCACCTTCTCCCTGCACATTCCGCTGCGGCCCGCTGAAGCGGTCGATGCGAGCTTCAGCGCCCTGCCCTTTGCCGCCGACGCCCGCGCGCCCAGTGGCTTGCGCGTGCTGGTGGCGGAGGACCATCCCATCAACCAAAAGGTGCTGGCGCTGTTGCTGGAAAAAATGGGCCACCTGCCCACGCTGTGCGAAAACGGCCAGATGGCACTCGATCAACTGGCAGCGGGCGCGTTTGATCTGGTGCTCATGGACATCAATATGCCGGTGCTTGACGGGCTGGACGCCATGCGCGCCATCCGCAGCAGCCCTGGCCCGCAACGCAGCCTGCCCATCATTGCGCTGACCGCTGATGTGATGAACGAGGCACGCGAACAGGCTTTAGAAGCCGGCGCGGACGACTTTGTGGCCAAACCCGTGCGCCCGGACGACCTGCAGCAGGCGATCAACCGGCAATTCAGCGCGGCGCGGCAGCAGACCTGAGGTAGCTGCTGGCAACGGGCTCCAGCGCCGCAGCGTGGATACCGAGTTGCGCCAGACCGGGCATATGGGCATTGGCCACATTGTCCAGCCGCATGGAGTCCAGGTTGTCGCGGCTCATCATGGGCGCGCCCGGTGCCAATTCCATCAAGAAGGCTTGGATCCGCGCCAGCCACATCGGCAGTCCGAAGACAGGCCGGCCGCGTCCGCCACCGGCACCGCTCAAGACGCCGGCCAACTGCACCAACTCGCGCAGGCGCAAAACCTGCGGGCCAACCAACTCCCAGGTGCGCACCTGCTCATTCCCCGGCGGCAAGGCCAGCACCCGCACCACGGCCTGCGCGACATCGCAAACCCACACCGGCTGAAAGCGCGCATCCGCGCCGGCCAGGGGGATGAAAGGGAACACCGCTTGCAAAGCGGCAAAGACGTTCAGAAACTTGTCGTTCGCCCCAAAGATCACGCTGGGGCGCAGTACCGACAAGCGCATGGCTGGCTGCTCCGCCAGGGCCTGCACCAGAACCGCCTCGGCAGCGCTTTTGCTGCGCAAATAGCGCGAGGGTGCGGTTTCGCGGTGCGCCGGGTCTGCGCCCAGGGCACTGATCTGGACCAGGTGCGCCACCCCGTTGGCGATGCAGGCCTGTGCGAGTTTTTCAGCCAGTTGCACATGAGCGCGCTCGAATGCCTGCGCGCTGCCATGGAGTATCGCCACCAGATTCACCACCGCCGTATGGCCGGCGACAGCGCGGGTCAGTGCGGCCTGGTCGTGGACATCGAGCTCCAGGACCGTCAAACCGGGCAAATGTTGAATCGCCTGCGCGTTGACACGACGCCGCGTGGGCACCGTAATCGTCCAACCCGCGCGCACCAGTTGCTCGCACACATGGGCACCGACAAAGCCGGTGCCGCCCAAAACCAGGATATTTTTCATGCGCTGACTGTATTGCATCGGCATGAAGCAGACGGTTCAGAGCACGACGGGTTCGGTCTCCAGCATCAAGCCAAAGCGCTCATACACGCTGGTTTGGATAGCGCCCGCCAGGGTCATCACCTCGCCGCCGGTAGTTCCGCTGGCGCCCTGGCCCCGGTTCACCAGAACCAACGCCTGCTTTTCGTAGACGCCGGCCTGGCCTATGGATTTGCCGCGCCAGCCACAGGCGTCGATCAACCACCCGGCTGCAAGCTTGAAGGAGCCGTCGTGCAGCCGGTAATGCACGACCTTGGGGTCGCGGGCGATGATGTCGGCGCACTGATCGGCGCTGACCGTGGGGTTTTTGAAGAAGCTGCCGGCGTTGCCGATCTGGGCCGGATCGGGCAATTTGGCGCGGCGGATCTCGCAAACCCAGTCAAACAGCTGCTGCGCTGTGGGGTCGGCGATGCCGGTCTGGACCTGCTTTTTTTCCAGATCGGCATAACCCAGCACCGGCTTCCAGGCGCGGGGAAGTGCAAAACGCACCCGCAGAATCATCGCCCTGCCCTGCAGGCCCATGCGCTGCGCCGAGCCGGGATGTTTGAAAACCGAATCGCGGTAACCGAACCCGCATTGGGCGGCGTTCAGCGTGAACATGCGCCCGGTTTCCAGGTCAATCGCGTCCAGCGACTCAAAGCGGTCTTGCAACTCCACGCCGTAGGCCCCGATGTTTTGCACCGGCGATGCACCCACGGTACCGGGAATCAGCGCCAGGTTTTCCAGCCCCGGCAAGCCCTGCGCCAAGGTCCAGGCGACAAAGGCGTGCCAATCGACGCCGGCACCGGCTTCCACCACGGTGGTTTTGGGCCCCTGCGCGACCACGCGGCAGCCAGCAATCTCGGACTTCAGCACCAGTTGCTGCACATCGCCGGTCAGCACCAGGTTGCTGCCGCCGCCCAAAACAAAACGGGGGACGCCGCGCCACAGCGGGTCGGCCAACACGGCCAGGACGTCGGCTTCGCTGCGGATGCGCACCAGGTGCTGCGCACGGGCCACGATATGGAAGGTATTGAGCGCCTGCAATGGCACCTGGTGTTCGACTAACATGGGCAGATTGTCCCGTATGGAGCCCGCCCGCTATGCCCTCTTTTGACGCCGTCTGCGAAGCCGAACTGGTTGATGTGAAAAACGGGGTGGAAAACACCGCCAAAGAAATTACCACCCGCTTTGATTTCAAAGGCACATCGGCCAGCATCGAAATCAAAGACAAGGAGATCACCCTGGTGGGTGATGCCGAATTTCAGCTCACGCAAATCGAAGATGTGCTGCGCAACAAACTCACCAAGCGCAATGTGGATGTGCGTTTTCTGGATGCCGGTGACGTGCAAAAAATGGGCGGTGACAAGGTCAAGCAGGTCATCAAGGTGCGCAACGGCATCGAGTCCGAGCTGGGTAAAAAAATCCAGCGTCTGATCAAAGACAGCAAACTCAAGGTGCAAGCCGCCATCCAGGGCGACAGCGTGCGCGTTACCGGTGCCAAACGCGACGACCTGCAAGCGGCCATGGCCTTGCTGCGCAAAGAGATCACCGACGTGCCGATCAGCTTCAACAATTTCCGGGACTGATCAGCTTTTGCTGCCGATGCGCGGCTCGGTCCCGCGCACCAGGCGGCCGATGTTGGCGCTGTGCCGCCACAGCAGCAGCGCGGCCATCGCGGCCAAAACCAAGGCCACCGCCGGCTCGCTGCGCCAGGCGATTCCATCGCAAAGCAGGTAATACACCGGCGTGAACACAGCCGCCACCAAGGCGGCCAGCGACGAGTAGCGGAAAAAGTACGCAATGATCAACCAGGTCAGGCCGGTCGCCACGCCTAACAAAGGGTGAATGCCGAAACTCGCACCTATCGCCGTGGCCACGCCCTTGCCGCCCTTGAAGCGAAAGAACACCGGGAACAAATGTCCCAGAAACGCCGCCATCGCCACGGCGGCCCATGTGCCGCCGCCCAGACCGAAGGCGGCGCCATAGGCCTGAACCCACCACAGCGGCACATAGGCTTTGAGTCCGTCCAGCAGCAGCGTCAGCGCAGCCGCGAGCTTGCTGCCCGAGCGCAGCACATTGGTCGCACCCGGATTGCCGCTGCCGTAGCTGCGGGGATCGTGCAGGCCCATCACGCGGCTGACGATGACGGCAAAGGACAGTGAACCGATCACATAGGCCAGCAAGGCGGCCAACAGCGGTGCCAGCGTGGCGGGAAAGGCGGCGGAAAAAGCATTCGGATCCACAAATATCTCCTGGGACAGATGCGGCAGGCTAGCCCGCCTGCGCGCACGCCACCGATTGTGCGCCCAGCAGCGTGACGCAGACCTGGGGCTCGATTTCAATCAAATAGCCGCGCCGCCCGCCGTTGATCAGAATCCGTGGCAGGTCCAGAATGGACGATTCGATGTAAACCGGCATGGGTTTGCGGGTGGCAAAAGGGGATGTGCCGCCCACCAGATAACCGCTGTGGCGGTTGGCCGCTTCGGGCGTACAGGCTTGTACCGACTTGGCCCCGATCTGGCGAGCCAGGCTCTTGGTCGACACCGTGCAGTTGCCGTGCATCAGCACCAACAAGGGCCTGGCGTCCTGGTCCTGCATCACCAGGGTTTTGACGACCGCGAAAGGGTCCCAGCCCAGCTCGCTGGCCCCGCGCTGCGCGCCGCCGTGCTCCACATAGTCGTACAGATGCTCACCAAAAACCACACCCGCCTGGCGCAGGCACGCGGTGGCTGGCGTTTCGCTGGCGTGCGCTTTTTTGGCCACTATGCCCCCCAGCGCCGGGATGCTGCGCGCGGCCAAATCCGCGCTGAACCTGCCCAACTGGAGCAGCAGGCTGCGTGAGGGAGTGCCGGTGAAGAGCGGGCAGGCATTAGGTCTTGGCCCATTCCACCTGCGCCTGCGCCCGCGCCTCTTCCTGCAGGCGCAGCACGCGGCGCTGCACCTTGCCCGTGGTCGTCATGGGCAGCGCGTCGACAAACTCAATTTCCTTGGGGTATTCATAGGGTGCCAGCAGGTCTTTGACATGGGCTTGCAGCACCGCGGTGAGTTGCGCGGGGTCCGCGCGGGCGAAATCCGGCGCGCGCACCACATAGGCTTTGACCAGCGCCCCGCGCGCGCGGTCCGGCTTGGGAACCACGGCCGCGTTGACCACGGCAGGGTGCTTGACCAGGCAGTTCTCTATTTCGCCCGGGCCGATGCGGTAACCGGCGGATTTGAAAACATCATCGCTGCGGCCCTGGTACCACAAATAGCCCTCGCCATCGCGCGTGGCCAAATCCCCGGTGCGGCACCAGTCGCCGGTGAACTTGGCGCGGGTTGCAGCCTCGTTTTTCCAGTAACCGAGAAAGAAAATCGGGTTGGGCGCGCCGTGCACATCGCGGCGGTGCAAAGCCACCTCACCCACCACACCGGCCGGGCACTCATGCCCCGCATCGTCAATCACGGCAACCCGGTGCCCGGGATATGCCAGGCCCATGCTGCCGGGCTTGGCCGCGTACATGCGTTCGCAGTTACCGACGATGTAATTGACCTCGGTCTGCCCGAACATCTCGTTGACCGTGACGCCCAGCTGGTTCTGGCAATACACAAACACGGCATCGCCCACCGCTTCACCGGCGCTCATGATGGCCTGCAGCTTGAGGCCAAAAGCCCGGCGCACCGGGCGCACGGGGCTGCCGGGGTAGGCCTTCATCATGGCCTTGAGCGCGGTGGGAAACAAAAACGTGTGGGTGACGCGGCAGCGCTGCATCAACTCCAAGGCCGTCTGCGGAGAAAAGCGTCCGGCATGGGCCACGATGTGCCGGCCAAAGTACAGCGTGGGCAGCAGCGCGTCCATCAGGCCGCCTGTCCAGGCCCAATCAGCCGGGCTCCAGAACACGGCGTTGGAACCTGCGGGCAGTTCAGCGCCCTGTGGCGATGCTGCCGCAGGATCAAAGCCGAACCAGTTCTGGCTGGCCACAAAGCCGCTGAGGTTGCCGATCAGGCAGCGGTGCGCCAACAACGCGCCTTTGGGATTGCCGGTGGTACCGCTGGTGTAAATCAGAATGGCCGGATCGGTGGCCCGGATTGCCACCGGCACGGCCTCTGCGCTGGCGTGCTCCCACAAAGCGGCAGACAAAGGCAGCACCGCGCGCAACAGCGGTGCCTGCGCCCGCACCGCCATCAGGGTGTCGCAAGCCGCCGGGTCGCACAAGGCCAGCACGGCCTCGCTGTCCTGCAAGCGAAAGGCCAGCGCATCCGGCCCGAACAGCAGGGACAGCGGCATGGCCACCGCACCCATTTGCAGCACCGCGATATAGGCAACCGCCGTTGCGAAGCACTGCGGCATCACCAAGGCCACGCGGTCGCCCGGCAGCACGCCATGGGCACGCAGCACATGGGACAGCTGATGGGCAGCGCGCTGCAAGTCCGCGTAGCTGAAGCTGCGCCGGGATCCGTCGACGCCGTACTCGGTAAGCGCAATCCTGCGCGCCTGCGGGCTGCGGGCCCAGCGGGCGCAACAAACCTCGGCCATATCGAAATCCGCGGACACCTCCCAGCGGAAGGCATCCCGTAAAGCGGCATAGCGGGCTGGCAAGCGGAATGCCGGACTGCGTTTGCGCGGCCTTGTGGCGGTAGCGGGCTGGGGGCGCTGGCTGTTTATCATGGCCGCAATGTACCAAGTCAAACGCCCCGCCCGCAGCGAATATGTGGCGATTCGCAATCTGCGCTACCACGTGCTGGTCTGGGGCACACCCGCAGCCGGTGTCACACCGCTGGTACTGCTGCACGGCTGGATGGATGTGGCCGCGTCGTACCAGTTCGTGATCGATGCGCTGGCCCGGGACCACTTCATCATCGCGCCCGATTGGCGGGGCTACGGCAAGACCGACAGTGGCGGCGCGGACAACTTCTGGTTTGCCGACTACCTGGCCGATCTGGATTTTTTGCTCGACCATTACGCGCCGCAGCAGGCAGTCAACCTGGTGGGTCACAGCATGGGCGGCAACGTGGCCATGCATTACGCCGGCGTGCGGCCCGAGCGGGTGCGGCGTCTGGTCAATTTGGAAGGTTTCGGCATGGCAGAGACCAGGCCCGACGAAGCCCCGCAGCGCTATGCGCGCTGGATGGACGAGCTCAAAAAGCTGCACCGCGGGCAGTTGGATTTGCACCCCTACGATGCGCTGGCGGGTGTGGCGCGCCGCCTGATGAAGACCAATCCCCGCCTGGGTGCTGACAAAGCGCAGTGGCTGGCAAGCCATTGGGCGGCACAGACACCGCAGGGGCAATGGCGCATCCAGGGCCAAGCCGGTCATAAGCTGGTGAGCGCCCATTTGCACCGCCTGGAAGAAGTGCTGGCGCTATACCGGCGTTTGACCATGCCGGTGTTGTGCGTCGAAGCCCAGACCAGCAGCCTGGACACCTGGTGGAAAGGCAGCTACACGCTGGATGACTACCATCAGCGCCTGCAAGCCATTGCCCAGGTGGAGCTCGTCAGCCTGCCCGACGCAGGCCACATGCTGCACCACGACCAGCCCGAAGCGCTCGCCCGCATGGTCGAGCAATTTATTGCGCCCCAGGCCGGCGATCTGGCGCATGATCAAGGCATGCACCCCACCCCTTCCCATGCCGGCTAAGCCATGCACGCACTCCCCGGAACCCTGCAGGCCATACCGAGCAAAACGGGCAAGCTGTGCGCCTATGTCGCAGGCCAAGGCAGGCCGCTTCTATTGGTGCATAGCGTCAACGCCGCAGCCAGCGCGGCCGAGGTGCGGCCGGTTTTTGCGCGCATGGCCCGGCACCGCACCGTCTACGCGATCGACTTGCCCGGCTACGGGGCGTCCGAACGCGCCGACTGCTTGTACACGCCACGCCTCATGACGGACGCGATCCTGGACCTGGCTGCCTACATCCGCAGCCACCATCCTGAACAGACCATTGACGCCATGGCCGCGTCCTTGTCGTGTGAATTTTTGGCGCGCGCGGCGGCTGAACATCCCGCCCTCTTCAGAACCCTGTCGCTGGTCAGCCCCACCGGAATGAGCGGCCTCAAGCTGCGGCGGGCGAGCCCGGGCAGCACCTACGGGCAAGGCTGGTTATTGGCCGTCTTGAAAGGCCCCGGCTGGGGACGCGCGCTGTTCAAGGGTTTGACACGTCCGGGCGTGATCCGCTACTTTTTGAACAAGACCTGGGGTTCGCGCAACATCGACGAGGCGATGTACGACTACGCCGTCTGGACCACGCAGCAGCCAGGCGCCGAGCATGCGCCCCTGTGTTTTTTGTCGGCGCAGATGTTCAGTGCCGATATCACCACCGTCTACGACCAGCTGCGGCTGCCAATCTGGATGAGCCACGGCGTGCGCGGCGATTTTGTGGACTACCGGGGCAAAGCACGCTTTGCGGCGCAAGCCAACTGGCAATTCACCGTGTTCGATTCGGGCGCGCTGCCCTACTTTGAGCACCCGCAGGATTTTGAGGAAAAAATGCTGGCCTTTATCTCGCAAGCGCCTGCAAACTGAACACCCTTATGAAAGGCAGTACGCGATGAAAAACCTGCTGAGCGCGGCCCTGCTGCTGTGCGCTGCCCAAGCTTGGGCGGCCTGGGAAGTGCTGACCATCAGTGCCGACAAACAGGTGGTGATTTACGCGGATACCACAACCTTGCGGCGCGAGGGCGACTTTGTTTTCACCTGGGTGATTTACAACCGCAGTACCGCAGCGCCGGACGGCGCCATGTCGTCCAAGGCCCTGAACCAATACGACTGCAACCAATACCAGGCGCGCTCCTGGGAACAAAGCTTTTTCGACGCGCCCATGGCCAGCGGCAATCGCCTGGCTGGGCGCGGGCGCAATGTTTGCGAGGCGGGCGATGCGCTTGACACCCGGACCGAGGCGCGCTGCGAATCGCCCTGGCTCCCCGTCAAGCGGGGCACCACTGGCGAAGACCTGCTGCGGGCGCTGTGTGTGTTCTGAGAATGGCCGGGGCTGCGGGCCTGACTAGAATTGCGCCCAGGCTCTTGCAGCCGATTCGATTGGAACCCACAAGCTACCACGGAGAAAACCATGAACAAGTCCGAACTGATCAAACACATTGCCGCCAAATCCGAGATCTCGCAAGCCGCCGCCGGCCGCGCCCTGGGCTCGCTGATTGAGGCAGTAACCAAGACGCTCAAAAAAGGTGGCACCGTTAGCCTGGTCGGCTTCGGTTCGTTCAGCGTCACCAAACGCAAGGGTCGCACCGGTCGCAACCCCAGCACCGGCGCTGCGATCAAGATCAAGGCCGCCAAAGTGCCGCGCTTCCGTCCGGGCAAAGGCTTGAAAGACGCCTTGAACTAAGCGCTACCCCGCTTTCACAACTTACCGGCCCCGCCACCGCGCGTGGCGAGGCCGGGGGCTTGGCACCATGCCCCACGTCTGTGCGCAAAGAGCAAAAATGACCCGCCTAATTCAGCCCCTTTGCCAGCTGCTTTGATGACCCAGCAGACCCAAACTCCCCCTACTTTGCCCGCTGCGGATGCCGCACAAGGCCGCCTGGTGCAGGTGCTGTTTGTCGGCGTCTTCATGGCAGCGCTCGACGCAGCCATCGTGGGGCCGGTCCTGCCTGCGTTGCGTGCGGCCTTTGGTATCGACAACCGCAGCGCCGGATTGCTGTCCACCGTTTTTTCCCTGAGTTCGATGTGTAGCACGGCGCTGATGGCTTATTTCAGCGACCGCCATGGCCGCCGTCCGGTGTACCTGGCCAGTGTGGCGCTTTTCGCCATTGGCTCCTTGTGCATCGCTGCCGCACCCAGCTTTGACCTGTTGCTGGTCGCCCGTGCGGTCCAGGGCATAGGCGCGGGGGGTATTGCGCCTGTGGCCAGTGCGGTGATTGGGGATGTGTTCAGCGCCGAGCGGCGCGGACGCGTGCTGGGCTTGATTGGCGCCACCCATGGCATGGCCTTTGTGCTGGGGCCGCCGCTGGCGACTGTGCTCACTTCCACGCTGGGCTGGCGCTGGCTGTTCCTGGTGAATATTCCCGTGGCGCTGGTCGTGCTGGTCATGGGTGCCCGCAGCCTGCCAGGTCAGCGCAGCGACGCGGCACCAGGGCCTGTGGACACAGCGGGTATTGCCCTGACCTTGCTGTTCCTGCTGTGCCTGGTGATGGGTATTTCCCGTCTGCCGGACTCGGCCACCGGCATGCTGCTGTGGCCCTGGTTTCTGGCTGCCAGTGGCGTCTTGCTGGCGGCTTTGGTGGCTATTGAAAAACGGCAAGCCCAAGCGCTGATCCCCATGGACCTGTTTCAAAATCGGCAACTGGCTTTGGTCTATGTGCTGACGCTGGGCGTGGGTTTTTCCATGGGTGGCATTGTGTTTTTGACCACGATTGCCACGCTGGCTTATGGGATCAGCGTGGAGCACGCGGGGCTGGCGCTGCTGCCGCTGGTACTGTGCTCCATGGTGGGCTCCACGGCGGCCGGGCGGCTGCTGAACCGTCTGGGTGCCCGCAATATGGTGATCTTTGGTTTCGCGCTGTTGACGCTGGGCTACCTGCAAAGCGCCGTGCCGCAGACTGGCTTTACCGCGTTCTTGGTGGCGTCCGTTCTGGTGGGTGTCGGCCTGGGTGTGGTCGTCAGCGGCGCGCTGCGCGCGATTGCGATTGACGAAGCGCCCCCTGCCCTGCGCGGCGCAGCCCAGGGGCTGATCAATATCTTCAATGCGGTGGGCACGCTTTTGGCTGTGACCTGTATCAGCGCCATTGCTGATTTTGAAGGCGGTGGGCTGACGGGCTTTAGCCACGCTTATCTGGCCGTGGGGGTGAGCATGATGGTGATGCTGGTGGTGGCGTTTGGGCTTAGAAGAGATTCAACCGCGTTAACTTAAGCTGCCACCTGAGAGCCTTCTCAAATTTGGCGTAGCTGCTGACATGTTCAAGATTGAACTCTCACGTGAACCCTATTTGCGTGCTCATCAAGTGAATCGCCTCAAGCTTCCTAGACAGACCGGAGCCTCGGGAGATATTTTTTCTTGCAGTGTTTTAGGCACAGGTCGCTTGCTTGGCTGCGCCTTCGCCTTGGATGGTGAAGCTCAGCAGCATGTCGTAACGTTAGCTACTTTTGTAGCGAAGGAGTTCTAACATGGGTATGCCAGTAAGAATTGACAACTTGCTATATGAGCAAGCAAAAAGTGAAGCCAAAGCAGAACATCGCACGATTGCCGCTCAGATTGAATTTTGGGCATGTGTAGGGCGAGCTGCAATCGATAACCCAGAGTTGCCGATTGACTTTGTTGTGCAAGCTTTAGCTTCGATGAAAGAGCCGCGTGGCGATGCGATTCCTTTCCAGCCCCGTAGAGACTTCGCCAAAGATTGGGGACCAGAAAAAAGGTGACTTGGCGGCTTTGTATGTTTATAAATTCCGAAGCCAAGGACAGCTTTACTTGCTGGGATACACGATCGGCGAAGAGCTTAAATTGGTGTACCTCGAGGCCGTCGGGCCCCATGAAAACTTTTATCGGGATTTGAAGTAGCCAGGTTAAATTAGGTATGTCGGCTAAGGATTTCTATGCCTCTCGGTATATCGAGTCCGACTCACGAATGTAGATCAAACCATCTGGCGCGACTTCCCCCTGTTTTTCATACCTTTTTCACACCCGCCAAAAAAAAGCACCAAGCGTTTCCGCTAGGTGCTTGATTTCAAAAAGTAACTTGGTGGGCGATGCAAGTTTCGAACTTGCGACCCCTGCAGTGTGAATGCAGTGCTCTACCCCTGAGCTAATCGCCCTGAATCCGATTCAGGAAAGTCCGCGAGTGTAGCTCATCGGGGCCAGATGGTTTTGCCGCCGCTGGCTTTGTCGAGATCGCTGAGGATGGTCTCGTGGGCGCTGATGTCGTGGGGCGTGGCCCAGAGCACCGGCAGATCCAGGCCCGAGAAGTCTGCTGCGGCTACGGGGCCGCTGCGTTGGGCAGGGGTTTCGATGTCCATCATCAGGCTGTTCTGGCCGCGCGTCATATTGATGTAGACCTCGGCCAGCAGCTCAGCGTCGAGCAGCGCGCCGTGCAGGGTGCGGCCCGAGCGGTCCACCTCCAGGCGATCGCACAGCGCGTCCAGGTTGTTGCGCTTGGCGGGAAACATTTCTTTGGCCAGCGCCAGCGTGTCCAGCACACGGCCCGCTTGCCCGGTAATCGCCGGCATCTGCAAGCGCCCGAGCTCCGCATTCAAAAAGCCCAGGTCAAAGGCTGCGTTGTGGATGACCAGCTCGGCCCCGCGCACAAAGTCCAGCAGCTCCTGCGCCACGGCAGCAAACAGGGGTTTATCCGCCAAAAACTCGCTGGTGATGCCATGGATGCGCAAGGCCTCTTCGTGGCTGTCGCGCTGGGGGTTCACGTAGCGGTGAAAGTGGCGGCCGGTGAGTTTGCGGTTGACCATTTCGACGCAGGCGATCTCGATCACGCGGTCGCCCTGGTCGGCGTAGAGGCCGGTGGTTTCGGTGTCTAAAAATACCTGGCGCATGGCGGCGGCTTCAGTGGTTTTCTTTGGCGTGATTGATGGTGTATTTCGGGATTTCAATCACCACATCGCTTTGGGCAAGTATGGCTTGGCAACTCAGGCGCGAGTTGGGCTCCAGGCCCCAGGCGCGGTCCAGCAGGTCGTCTTCGGTCTCATCTGCGGCATTCAAGCTGGCCAGGCCCTGGCGCACGATGACGTGGCAGGTGGTGCAGGCGCAGCTCATGTCGCAGGCGTGTTCGATGGCGATATTGTTTTCAAGCAAAGCCTCGCAAAGCGAAGTTCCAGCACTGGCGTGGATTTCGGCACCGGATGGGCAGTATTCGGCGTGGGGCAGGATTTTGATGATGGGCATACGGGCTTACAGGGTGGCAATGTTTTTGCCGGACAGGGCGCGGGCAATACCGCGGTTCATGCGTTGGGCGGCAAAGGCTTCGGTAGCCTGGGCCAGGGCTTTGCTGGCTGCTTCAACCACAGCAGCATCGTCACCGGCTGCGCTGACCTGCAGGGCAGCGATGGCGGCCTCAATCGTGGTGCCTTCGCCCGCTGCGAGCAGGTCGGCGTCGGCCGCCAAGGCGCTGCGCGTGGCAAGCACCAAGCGGTCGGCGTCGACCCGGGCCTCCACCAGCGCGCGTGCGCGCATATCGGTCTGCGCGGTGCTGAAGCCGTCTTGCAGCATCTGGGCAATTTGCTGGTCGCTCAATCCGTACGATGGCTTGACATCAATCTGCGCTTCCACGCCGCTGCCCTGCTCACGCGCAGACACATTGAGCAGGCCGTCGGCATCCACCGTGAAGGTGACGCGGATGCGCGCCGCGCCCGCTGCCATGGGCGGGATGCCGCGCAGGGTAAAGCGGGCCAGGCTGCGGCAATCGGCCACCAGGTCACGCTCGCCTTGCACCACGTGCAGCGCCAACGCGGTCTGGCCGTCCTGGTAGGTGGTGAAGTCCTGCGCCATGGCGGTGGGAATGGTCTGGTTACGCGGCACGATGCGCTCGACCAGCCCGCCCATGGTTTCCACGCCCAGGGACAGCGGAATCACGTCCAGCAGCAGCATGTCGCCCAGTGGGTTATTGCCCGCGAGCTGGTTGGCCTGCAGGGCCGCACCAATGGCGACCACTTCGTCGGGGTTCACATTAGCCAGCGGTTCGCGCCCGAAATAAGCGCCCACTGCCGCGCGCACCTGCGGCATGCGGGTAGAGCCGCCCACCAGCACCACGCCCTGGACATCGGCTTTGGCCAGACCCGCGTCACGCAGCGTGGCGCGCACGGCCTGCAAGGTGCGGGCGGTGAGCGCTTCGGTGATGGATTCGAGCTGCGCGCGGTTCACCGACAAATCGATGCGGCCTGCGTCCAGTTGCAACTCAAGCGGCGCGATCTCGTGCTCCGAGAGCGCCTCTTTGCAGGTGCGCGCCGCAGCCATCAAGGCAGCCCGGTCCTGCGGCGCATCGGCGTGCACGCCGGATTCCTGCAACACCCAATCAGCCAGCGCGCGGTCGTAATCGTCACCGCCCAGCGCCGAGTCACCGCCCGTGGCCAGCACCTCAAACACACCCGCACTCAGACGCAGGATGGAGATATCAAACGTGCCGCCTCCCAGGTCGTACACCGCGTAAATGCCTTCGGCTGCGTTGTCCAGACCATAAGCCAAGGCAGCGGCGGTCGGCTCGTTGATCAGGCGCAGCACGTTCAAGCCGGCGAGTTGCGCGGCGTCTTTGGTGGCCTGGCGCTGCGCATCGTCGAAGTAGGCCGGCACGGTGATCACCGCGCCAAAAATGTCGTCGGCAAAGCTGTCTTCGGCGCGAAAACGCAGGGTGGCCAGAATCTCGGCGCTGACCTCGACGGGGGTTTTTTCGCCAGCGATGGTGCGCACGCGGACCATGCCGGGCGCGTCAACCAGGGCGTAAGGCAGGCGCGCGGCGTGGGCCACGTCGGCCAGGCTGCGGCCCATCAGGCGCTTGACCGAGGCGATGGTGTTTCCAGGATCGTTGCTTTGCTGCGCCAGCGCGTCAAAGCCAATCTGGCGGCGCTGCGCATCCAGGTAACGCACCACGCTGGGCAAGATCACGCGGCCCTGGTCATCGGGCAGGCATTCGGGTACGCCGTTGCGCACGGCCGCTACCAGCGAATGCGTAGTGCCCAGGTCAATGCCCACGGCGATGCGCCGCCCGTGCGGGTTGGGCGATTGCCCGGGTTCGGAGATTTGCAGCAGCGCCATAAACGAAAAAGTAAAAGGGGATTGTCAGGCGTCCAGCGCGTGCTGGCGGGCCCGCACGTCCTGCCCGAATTTGTCAACAAACATCAGCGCGCGCACGGTTTGTACGGCACCGGGGTAATCCTGCGCCACATCGATCTGCTGCGCGCACTGGCTGAGCATCGCGTTCTGCTGGTCGCGAACCTGCGCGGCCAGGGCGCCGAGTGCGTCGGCGCTGCCGGCATCGTCCAGCGCCTCGTGCCATTCCATCTGGCGCAGCAAAAATGCGGCGGGCATGGCGGTGTTCTGGTGCGCAGCGATTGGGAAACCGGCCAATTCGCACAGGTAGGCGGCGCGGCGTATAGGGTCTTTCAGGCGCTGGTACGCCTCGTTGATGCGCACCGACCATTGCATGGCCAGGCGCTGGGCGGCCGCGCCCTGAGCAGCAAATTTATCGGGATGCGCCTCGCGCTGCAGGGCCTTCCAGGCGGCGTCCAGCGTGGCGCGGTCCTGCGCAAAGCCGCGCGCCAGACCGAACAGGTCGAAATCGTCCGATTGCAGGTTCACACGCGAAAGGATTCACCACAACCGCACTTGTCGCGCTCATTGGGGTTGTTGAAGCGAAAGCCTTCGTTCAGGCCTTCGCGCACAAAGTCGAGCTCGGTGCCGTCGATATAGGCAAGGCTTTTGGGGTCGACCAGGACTTTGACACCATGGCCTTCGAAGATCACATCTTCGGGGCTGAGCTCGTCCACATATTCGAGCTGGTACGCCAGACCCGAGCAACCGGTGGTCTTGACCCCCAGGCGCACGCCCACGCCACGGCCGCGCTTGGTCAGGTAGCGGTTGACATGGCGGGCAGCCGCTTCGGTGAGGGAGACGGCCATATCAGTTCAGGTGCTTTTTCTTGTAATCGTCCACAGCCGCCTTGATGGCGTCTTCGGCCAGGATGGAGCAATGGATCTTGACCGGCGGCAGCGCCAGTTCTTCGGCGATCACGCTGTTCTTGAGGGCAGCGGCTTCGTCCAGCGTCTTGCCCTTGACCCATTCGGTGACCAGCGAGCTCGACGCAATCGCAGAACCGCAGCCATAGGTTTTGAAGCGGGCGTCTTCAATTACGCCGGTGACCGGGTTGACCTTGATTTGCAGCTTCATCACATCGCCGCAAGCAGGCGCGCCGACCATGCCGGTGCCTACGCTGTCGTCGCCCTTGTCAAAGCTGCCGACGTTGCGGGGGTTTTCGTAGTGGTCGACTACTTTTTCGGAATAAGCCATGGTGTTACCTCACAAATCAAAAAACGGGGTTTCAGTGGGCTGCCCACTGGATAGTGGAGATGTCGATGCCGTCCTGGTACATCTCCCACAGCGGGCTCAGGTCGCGCAGCTTGGCGACGTTGAGCTTGATGGTCTCAATGGCAAAGTCGATCTCGGCCTCGGTGGTCCAGCGGCCGAAAGTCATGCGCAGGCTGCTGTGCGCCAGCTCGTCGCTACGGCCCAGGGCGCGCAACACATAGCTGGGCTCCAGGCTGGCCGAGGTACAGGCCGAGCCCGATGAGACCGCCAGGCCCTTGATGCCCATGATCAGCGACTCGCCCTCCACATAGTTAAAGCTCATGTTCAGGTTGTGCGGAACACGCTTTTCCAAATGGCCGTTGATGAACACCTGTTCCACGTCTTTCAGGCCGTTGAGCAGGCGCTGCTGCAAAGTGCGGATGCGCGCGTTCTCGGCGTGCATCTCGGCTTTGGCGATGCGGTAGGCCTCGCCCATGCCGACGATTTGGTGCGTAGGCAGGGTGCCGCTGCGCATGCCGCGCTCGTGGCCACCGCCGTGCATTTGTGCTTCCAGTCGCACACGCGGCTTGCGCCGTACAAACAGCGCACCCACGCCTTTGGGGCCATAGGTTTTGTGCGAGGTCAGGCTCATCAGGTCGATGGGCAAAGTGGCCATGTCAATGTCCACGCGGCCGGTGGCTTGCGCCGCATCGACGTGAAAAATAATCCCCTTTTCGCGGCAGATCGCACCGATGGCTGCCACGTCCTGGATCACGCCGATTTCGTTGTTCACAAACATGACGCTGGCCACGATGGTGTCGGGGCGGATAGCGGCTTTGAAGGCGTCGAGGTTGACCAGCCCATCGGGCTGCACGTCCAGATAAGTGACTTCAAAACCCTGGCGCTCCAGCTCGCGGCAGGTGTCCAGCACGGCTTTGTGCTCGGTCTTTACCGTGATCAGGTGCTTGCCCTTGGATTGGTAAAAATGCGCCGCGCCCTTGATGGCCAGGTTGTTGGACTCGGTCGCGCCCGAGGTCCAGACAATTTCGCGCGGGTCGGCACCAATCAGGTCGGCGACCTGGCCGCGCGCGGTCTCGACCGCCGCTTCGGCTTCCCAGCCCCAGGCGTGGCTGCGGGAGGCCGGGTTGCCAAAGTGCGAACGCAGCCAGGGAACCATGGCGTCCACCACCCGCTCATCACAGGGGTTGGTGGCGCTGTAGTCCAGGTAAATCGGAAAGTGCGGGGTGGTGTCCATACAAGGTGCCGGAAAAAGGAATCGGGGAAAGAGGGGCTATCAGGATTTTTGCAATGCGCCGGCCAGGCTGCCCAGGGCGAAAACCGAGTTCGGGACATTGGCGCGCACGGCCTGCGCCACCGGCAGCGGCGCGATGGCCTTTTTGATGCTGGGAACGTCCTGGGCGACTGCGCCTTTGGCGACCTGGTCATCCACCAGCTTTTGCAGCGTGACGGAACTCAGGAACTCGACCATGTGGGAGTTGAGCGAGGCCCACAGGTCGTGCGTCATGCACTGGCTGCCCTGGCCCAGGCAGTTTTGTTTGCCTTCGCATTGGGTGGCATCAATCGGCTCGTCCACCGAGGTGATGATTTCCGCCACGGTAATCAAGGATGCATCGCGCGACAGGGTGTAGCCGCCGCCGGGACCCCGGGTGGATTCGACCAAGTCGTTGCGGCGCAATTTGCCGAACAACTGCTCCAGATAGGAGAGGGAAATCTGCTGGCGCTGGCTGATGGCTGCCAAGGTGACGGGGCCGCCGGACTGGCGCAAACCCAAGTCAATCATCGCGGTAACGGCAAAACGGCCTTTGGTGGTCAGTCGCATGGAGCACTCCTGGACAGGGAAAGTTGACTAGAACGCTCAAGTATAGCCACAAACCCGATCAAAACAGTCAACTATGCCCGCCGGTCGGGGAGGATAAGCACGTTATCGGTGCCGGGGGCGCCGAAAGCTTGCGCCTTGAGCAGCGACAGCTGGTCGCGCACCCGGGCCGCTTTTTCGAACTCCAGATTGCGTGCGTGTTCCATCATGAGTTTCTCTAAGCGCTTGATTTCGCGGGAAATATCTTTCTCGCTCATGTCCTCCACCTGAGCCCGCTGCATCGCATCGCGCTCCAGCCGCTCGGCTTCTTTGCCAGCCTTTTCGCTGTAGACGCCGTCAATCAGGTCGCGCACTTTCTTGACGATGGCGCGCGGGGTAATACCCTGCTCCAGGTTGTGGGCGATCTGCTTTTTGCGGCGGCGTTCGGTCTCACCCATGGCGCGGGCCATGGAGTCGGTGACTTTGTCGGCATACAGAATCGCCCGCCCCTCCAGGTTGCGCGCGGCGCGGCCAATGGTCTGTATCAGCGAGCGCTCGGAACGCAAAAAGCCTTCCTTGTCGGCATCCAATATCGCCACCAGCGAAACCTCGGGAATATCCAGGCCCTCGCGCAGCAGGTTGATACCGACCAGCACATCGAAGACACCCAGGCGCAAATCGCGCAGGATCTCCACCCGCTCCACCGTGTCCACATCGCTGTGCAAATAGCGGACCTTGACGCCGTTCTCCCCCAGGTAATCGGTGAGTTGCTCGGCCATGCGCTTGGTCAGCGTGGTGATGAGCATGCGCTCGGACTTGTCCACGCGGATGCGGATTTCCTGCAGCACATCGTCCACCTGGGTGCTGGCCGGGCGCACCTCGACTTCGGGGTCCACCAGGCCGGTTGGGCGCACCACCTGCTCGACCACGCGGCCGGCGTGTTCGTTCTCCCAGGCAGCAGGCGTGGCCGAGACAAAAATCGCCTGGCGCATCTTGGTCTGGAACTCTTCGAACTTGAGCGGCCGGTTGTCCAGCGCGCTGGGCAGGCGAAAACCGTATTCCACCAGCGTGGTTTTGCGCGCGCGGTCGCCGTTGTACATGCCGCCAAACTGGCCGATCAGCACATGGCTTTCGTCCAGGAACATCAGCGCGTCTTTGGGCAAGTAATCGGTGAGCGTGGCCGGCGGCTCGCCCGCAGCGCTACCGGCGAGGTGGCGTGAGTAGTTCTCGATGCCCTTGCAATGGCCGACCTCCGAAAGCATTTCCAGGTCAAACCGGGTGCGCTGCTCCAGGCGCTGCGCCTCCACCAGCTTGCCCATGCCGACCAGCTCTTTCAGGCGGTCGGCCAGCTCCAGCTTGATCAGCTCCACCGCCTGCAAAACCTGCTCGCGCGGGGTGACGTAGTGGCTGCTGGGGTAGACGGTAAAGCGCGGAATCTTCTGGCGAATGCGTCCAGTGAGCGGGTCGAAGAGTTGCAGCGATTCGATCTCGTCGTCGAATAACTCGATGCGCAGCGCCATCTCGCTGTGCTCGGCGGGGAAGACATCGATGGTGTCGCCGCGCACCCGGAAGGTGCCGCGGCTGAAGTCCATGTCGTTGCGCTGGTACTGCATGCGCACCAGCTGTATCACCATGTCGCGCTGGCCCATTTTGTCGCCCGCACGCAGCGTCATCACCATCTGGTGGTAGGACTCGGGTTTGCCGATGCCGTAAATCGCCGACACGGTAGCGACGATCACCACATCGCGCCGCTCCAGCAGGCTTTTGGTGCAGGACAAGCGCATCTGCTCGATGTGCTCGTTGATGGCCGAATCTTTTTCGATGAACAAATCCCGCTGCGGCACATAGGCTTCAGGCTGGTAATAGTCGTAGTAGCTGACGAAGTACTCGACCGCGTTGCGCGGAAAAAACTCGCGGAACTCGCTGTACAACTGCGCCGCCAAGGTCTTGTTGGGCGCAAACACAATGGCCGGGCGCCCCATGCGGGCGATCACATTGGCCATGGTGTAGGTCTTGCCGGAGCCGGTCACGCCCAGCAGGGTCTGGAACACCTCGCCGTCGTGCAAACCCTCCACGAGTTGCGCAATCGCCTCGGGTTGGTCGCCGGCCGGAGGATAGGGCTGGTAGAGCTCAAAGGGCGAGTCGGGAAACTGCACAAAAGTCCCCTGCCCCGCTGGAATGTCCAGCGGATGGGGCGGCGCAAGCAGAACGGGTTCAGACATAGATGCGCCAAGCTTAAGCCCAATTGGCGACCGCCAGGCGCTGGGTAAAATTGTCCGCTTTTCTGCGCGCAGCCCCTGGCTGCAACCCCTTCCTCAACCTAGGACCCCGCCGCATGTCGCTCTTTTCCGCCGTCGAAATGGCCCCCCGTGACCCGATTTTTGGCCTGAACGAACAATTCAGCGCCGACACCAACCCCAGCAAGGTGAATCTGGGCGTGGGCGTGTACTTTGACGACGCGGGCAAGCTGCCGCTGCTGCAATGCGTGCGCACCGCTGAAAAAGCCATGACCGATGCGCCCACCGCGCGCGGTTACCTGCCGATTGACGGCATCGTGGCCTATGACGCGGCCGTCAAAAACCTGGTGTTCGGCAGCGACCCGGCGCTGCTGGAGCGCGTTGCCACGGTCCAGTCCATAGG
>CANCTD010000003.1 GCA_947380945.1 Comamonadaceae bacterium | reverse complement strand
TCGGATCCCAGTTGACGAACTGGGTCTTCTTGTAGGCGATGCCTTTTTCCAGCATCTTCAGGAAGAACCACTGGTTCCACTTGTAGTAGCTGGGGTCGCAGGTGGCCAGCTCACGGGTCCAGTCGAAGGCCAGGCCCAGCGGCTGCATCTGCGCCTTCATGTCGGCGATGTTGGCGCGCGTCCACTGCGCGGGCGGCACGTTGTTGGCCATCGCCGCGTTCTCGGCCGGCAGGCCGAAGGCGTCCCAGCCCATCGGCATCAGCACGTTCATGCCCTGCATCCGCAGGTCGCGCGCCATCATGTCGTTGATGGTGTAGTTGCGGACGTGGCCCATGTGCAGCTTGCCGCTGGGGTAGGGCAGCATGGAGCAGGCGTAGTACTTGGGCTTGGTCGCGTCTTCGCGCACGCGATAGGCTTCGTGGCCGCTCCACAGGGGCTGCGCCCAGTGCGCGCGGGCGGCTTGTTCAATGGCGGAAGGTTGGTATTTGTCGTGCATACAAGAGGAGAGGCGTCTGGATGGGCCGTCCGCTGCCGCCAAGGGCGCGCCGGGCCAAAGGATTTTAGGACTACGGCCGTGGCCGGGGCGCAGCCTCAGTCACGAGGCCGATGCGTTGCAGACCGGCAGCCTGCGCCACGGCCATGAATTCGGCCACCCGGCCGTAGGGCACGTCGGTGTCGGCACGCAACTGGATCTCGGTGTCGGGCTTGGCGGCCGCACGCTGGGCCAGCGCGGTGCGCAACTGCGTGGCATCGAGCGCACGGTCCTGCACATATACCTGCCCGCTTTTGTCGATCAGCACCACCAGGGGTTCAGCCAAGCGGCCCTGGGCCGGTACATCGGCGCGGGGCAACTCGACTTTGACGGCGCTGACCATCAGCGGCGCGGTGACCATGAATACCACCAGCAGCACCAGCATCACGTCGATCAGCGGCGTCATATTGATGTCGCCCATGGGCGCGGGCTGCGCAGCGCGGGGAAATCGACCCAATGCCATGGCGGTTTGGATCAGGCCGCAAGCGGCCCGAGGCGCAGCGCGTGCAGGTCAAAGGCAAAGCCTTCCAGCTCGGCCTCGATGCGCGCAATCCAGCGCCCCAGAAGGTTGTAAGCCAGCACGGCCGGAATCGCCACAGCCAAACCGGCGGCGGTCATGATCAGGGCCTGCCCCACCGGGGCGGCAACCTGGCCCAGCGTGACCTGCCCAACGTCGGCAATGCCGAGCAATGCGTGGTAAATCCCCCAAACCGTTCCCAGCAAACCCACAAAGGGGGCGGTCGCGCCGGTGCTGGCCAAGAGCACCTGGCCGGATTGCAGGCGGCGCGAGGCCGCATCGAGCGCGACCCGCAGGCCGCGCATGTGCTGCTGCGCGGGGCTGCCTGCGGCGGCCATGGTGCCTTGCGGCGCTTGCGCGGCGGCGTCCAACAGGGGCGCGAGCAGGCCGCTGCCGTCCAAACTCCGGGCTGCCAGTGCCGCGTCGTCCCAGCGCGCGGCCTGCCAAAACGCCAGCACGCCGCGGCGCACACCACCGCCGGCCTGCCCCAGCAAAAGGGCTTTCCACAGCATCACGGTCCAACTGGCCACAGACATCAGCAGCAGCAATCCGGCAACCGCCAGATGAACAGCATCGCCCTCAAGAAGCATCGCTAACTGGTTCATTGCAGGCCCAAAACGTCAAACATATTGAACAAGCCGTGCGGCTTATCGGCCAAAAACCGCACCGCCCGCAAGCTGCCCTGCGCATAGGTGGAGCGGCTGGAGGACTTGTGGGTGATTTCGATGCGCTCGCCAGTGCCTGCGAACAAAACCGTGTGGTCGCCCACGATGTCGCCACCCCGTATCGTGGCAAAGCCTATGCTGGAAGGGTCGCGCTCACCGGTAATGCCTTCGCGGGTGAACACCCCGCAGTCCTTCAGGTCGCGCCCCAAAGCCTGCGCAATCACCTCACCCATACGCAAAGCGGTACCGGACGGCGCATCGACTTTGTGGCGATGATGGGCTTCGATGATTTCGATGTCGTAACCCGTGGACAGCGCCTTGGCCGCCATTTCCAGGAGCTTGAGCGTGACATTGACGCCCACGCTCATATTGGGTGCCATCATGATGGGGATGGATTGCGCTGCCTGGGCAATGTGTTCTTTCTGGGCGTCGCTGAATCCGGTGGTGCCGATCACCATACCGATACCCAAGCGGGTACATAGCGCCACATGCGCCATGGTGCCCTCGGGGCGGGTGAAATCAATCAAAAATGCGCTGCCCGCAAGTGCCTGCTCCATGTCATCGCGCACCAGCACCCCCGCAGACATGCCGCTGAAAGCCGCCGCATCCTGGCCGAGTGCCGGACTGCCGGGCATTTCCAGGGCTGCGGACAGCACGCAATCATCCGCGTGGGCAATGGCTTCGACCAGCATGCGGCCCATGCGGCCGGACGCGCCGGCAACAGCAATACGGTAGGGTGTGCTTGCGCGCGCAATAGACATAGTCGGACCTAGTTGGATGGGGATTCAAGCGGCGGATAAGTGACCGGAATCGCTGGCGCAGCGTTGGCAGCGGCAGGCGCCGCCGGTGCCGGAAAACGCTGCAATTGCTCGGGCGAGGCTTGCAGCGTGGGCAGCGGTCCGGGGGCCTGGACGCCCTTGAGGCTGGCCACGAATTCGGCTTCGCTGGGCAATTCATCCGCCTCGATCCGGGCGAGCTTGTCAGCCTCAAACCACAAGGTGACCCGGCGCGACTCCATGTCGCCGCCTTTTCTCTTGAAGCTGAACACATAGTCCCACCGGTTGGCATGGAAGACGCTGACCAACAGCGAGGTGCCAACGACGCCAGGAACCTGGGCGCGCGGCATGCCGATTTTCAGCGCCGCAAGCTGCTCACGGGTGACCACATTGCCCTGCACCACATCGATTTTGTAGGGCGTGACGTAGGGTGCAATCAGGGGGGTGACGGTGGCGGATGTCCTATCGACCATCCTGCTGGCGGTTTCACAAGCGCTGAGCAAAAACGCCGTTGCCAGCAATGCCGCGAGCCACAAAGCACAACGCACAGGGGGGTTCATAAACTTCGCAGACAATAGTGACAAAGCATTGTAGCGGCTGTGCTGCACGCATCCGCCCCCACACACGACCACCATGAACAGCAGCGATGGACTCAAAAACTCCGGCTTGAAGGCCACGGTGCCGCGCCTGAAGATCCTGGACATCTTCCAGCGCGCCAAGCAAACCCATATGTCTGCCGAGGACGTGTTCCGTCTGCTGATTCTGGAAAATTTCGACATCGGCCTGGCCACGGTGTACCGGGTGCTGACGCAGTTTGAACAAGCCGGCCTGCTCACGCGCAGCCAGTTTGAAGGCGGCAAATCGCTTTACGAACTCAACCACGGGCAGCACCACGACCACCTGGTATGTCTGGACTGCGGCCATGTAGAAGAATTTTTTGACGCGGAGATCGAAAACCGCCAGCACGCCATCGCCCGCAAACTCGGTTTTGAAATTGCGGACCACGCGCTCAGCCTGTACGCCACCTGCCGCAAAAACCCCTGCCCTCACCGGCAAGCCGCACCCGGCAACAACGCAAGCTAAGCACCGCGCTCCATCGCCTGCCTGTGGCGCTCCAGGAACTCCTGGTAGGTGTCAATGCCGCGCAACTGCAGAATCGTGTTGCGCACCGCCGCCTCCACCAGCACAGCGATATTGCGCCCTGCAACCACCTGGATCACCACCTTGCGCACCGGAATGCCGATGATGTCCTGCGTCAGCGGCTCATGCGGCATGCGCTCGTATTCCCGCTCCAGGGTTTCTTTGCGGACCAAATGCACGATCAGCTTGAGCCGCATCTTGCGGCGCACCGCGGTTTCGCCAAAGATCGCCCGGATGTCGAGCAAACCGATGCCGCGCACCTCCAACAGGTTTTGCAACAGCTCGGGGCAGCGGCCCTCGATCGTGGCCTGGTTGATCCGGTACAAATCCACCGCATCATCCGCCACCAGCCCGTTACCGCGCGAGATCAACTCCAGCCCCAGCTCGCTTTTGCCCAGACCGGATTCGCCGGTGATCAGCACCCCCAGGCCCAAAATATCCATGAACACGCCGTGCATGGAGACCCGGTCGGCGAAGTGCTTGGACAAATAAGCGCGCAGCACGTCGATCACAAAAGCCGACGAATCCTTTGTCGCGAACATGGGAATTTGCGCCTGCTCGCACATGGAAATCAGGGCTGGCGGGGCGCTTTGTCCGTCGGCCAGCACAATCACCGGTGGCTCCAGGGTCACGATGCGGGCGATGCGCGCCAGGCTGCGCTCTGGCTCGGCCGGGTCGGCCTCCGCGATGTACGCAATTTCACGCTCACCCAGAATTTGCACGCGGTAGGGGTGGATGTAATTGAGATAGCCCACCAGATCGGCACCCGAACGGGCAGCGCGGACCGCCACTTCGTCAAAGCGCCGCTCCGACGCCCCTAGGCCAGCCACCCACTCCCAATGCAGCCGGGTGCGGAATGCCTCAAACAAAACGTCGGCGCTGACAACCGTGGGTTTCATGTAAGCAGCCCGGGGTTCAGAGGCGGATACCGGCTAAGGTCTGACGGCTTCGGGCTGGCCGGGCCAGTCACAAATCTGCGTATGCAGGCTCTGCGCCGAATCGCTGCGCCGCAAAGCCATGCGGCGGGTCTCGTCGCTGAGCAAGGCGGCAATGTCGGACAGCAGCTCCAGGTGTTTTTGGGTCGCCGCCTCGGGCACCAGCAGGAAAACCAGCAGATCCACCGGTTGGTTGTCCGGCGCGTCAAAGCCTATGGGTTGCTCCAGCAGCAGCACGGCCGACATGGGTAGCTTCAGGCCCTTGATACGGCCGTGCGGTATGGCCACGCCATTCCCCAAGCCGGTCGAACCCAGGCGCTCCCGGGAAAACAGGCTGTCGGTCACCAGGGCCCGGCTCAAGCCATGCAAGGTTTCGAACAAAAAGCCCACCTCCTCAAATGCCCGCTTTTTGCTGGCGATGCCGGTGCCGGTCATAACCTGTGCGAGGGGGAGTATGGCGGCGAGACGGTTCATAAAGTGCGCGGATTATGCATAGAAAAGCCGCCCGCAAGGGGCGGCTTGTGAAGGGAGTACGCCGCGCGGCGCAGGTTTACATCAAGCGCTTGGGTGCGGCGTGCTGGTGGTCCTGAACCTTGTCTTTATGGCGCACCACCTGCCGGTCCAGTTTGTCGACCAAGGCGTCCACGGCCGCGTACATGTCCTCGTGGGCCGACTGGGCAAACAAATCGCCGCCTTTGACATGGATGTTGCACTCCACCTGCTGGCGGCTTTCCTTGGCTTTCTGCTTCTCAATGGACAGCAGAACCTTGACATCGACCATCTGGTCAAAATGGCGTATCACGCGGTCCAGCTTCTGGATCACATAGCTGCGCAGGGCAGGGCTTACGTCGAGATGGTGTCCGCTAATCGTCAGGTTCATACGCATTCTCCAGTTCTTCCAGTTGAATTTCCCCGGCTTGCCCGGGGCGCTCGGGCCTTGCCGCTGGGATGCCGGAACGGGCCGGTTCCCCAGTCCCACTGTGCCCCGATCCGCAGTTCATGGCAAGCCCTTTTTACCGCCTGGCTGGCCCCGCGCAGGTGCCATAATGGAAAGCTGCACCACTTCCAGGAGCGCTCTCCTTGAACCCCTACCCTCTGCGGTAGCTTTCACACCATTGCGGGCCAGAGTCCAGTCGCCCGAAAGCTACTTCCTCCATCAATGAATCGTGTTGAATCATTGGACTCTGGCCCGCGAATGCTTCGCCCATGCTCAACATATTCACGCTGGCCAACGGCCGGCTGTTCCAGGAAGAAATTGAATCGCTGGAAGAACTGGCGCGCTTCCAGCCCATCTGGGTCGACCTGGAGTCCCCCACACCGGAAGAAAAGCGCTGGATCAAGCAGTACTTCGGCCTGCTCATTCCCGAAGACGCGATGGACGAGGACATCGAAGAGTCCGCGCGCTTTTACCAAGAGGAAAACGGTGAGCTGCACATCCGCAGCGATTTTTTGATCGCCGACGAGGATGAACCGCGCACCGTGCGCACTGCTTTTATCCTGAATCTGGTCAACGACAGCCTCAGCAGCAAAGGTGTTCTGTTTTCGATCCATGACGAAGACGTGCCGGTGTTTCGCTTGCTGCGCATGCGGGCGCGCCGCTCACCGGGCCTGATCACCGACGCCAAAGACGTGCTGCTCAAACTCTTCGACGTGGACGCCGAGTACTCTGCCGACACGCTGGAAGGCATTTACGACGAAATGGAAAAAGTCAGCAAAAAAGTGCTGGCCGGCAACGTCACCGATGAGATTGCCGGCGAAGCGCTGGCGGCGATCGCGCGCCACGAGGATTTGAGCGGACGCATACGCCGCAACGTGATGGACACACGCCGCGCGGTGAGCTTCATGATGCGCTCCAAGATCCTCAGTTCCGACCAATTTGAAGACGCGCGCCAGATCCTGCGCGACATCGATTCGCTGGATTCGCACACCGCATTTTTGTTTGACAAGATCAACTTTTTGATGGATGCCACCGTCGGTTTCATCAACATCAACCAGAACAAGGTCATCAAAATTTTCTCGGTGGCCAGCGTGGCGCTGCTGCCGCCAACCCTGGTGGCAAGCGTTTACGGCATGAACCTGAAATTCCCCGAGTTGCAGTGGCTGGGGGACTGGGGTTATCCGTATACCGTGGCGATCATGGTTTTCAGCGCAGCGCTGCCCATGTGGTATTTCGGCAAGCGCGGCTGGCTGAAGTAAGCCCGCGCAGCGGGACTTAATCGCGCAAGGCGCGTCGCAAAATTTTGCCCACCGGGGTTTTGGGCAGGTCCGTGCGGAACTCGATGGTCTTGGGTTGCTTGTAACCGGTCAGGTTGTCGCGGCAGTGCGCGCGCACGGCCTCTTCGTTCACACCCGCACCGCCTGCCACCACAAAAAGCTTGACCGCTTCACCGGTCAGCTCGTCGCTCACACCGATGCAGGCACATTCGCGCACACCGGGCAGCAGGCCCACGACCTCCTCGACCTCGCTGGGAAAGACGTTGAAGCCGCTCACCAGAATCATGTCCTTCTTGCGATCCACGACACTGAAAAAACCCCGTGCGTCCATGGACCCGATATCGCCGGTTTTCATGTAGCCGTCGGCGGTCATGACTTTGGCGGTCTCATCCGGGCGCTGCCAGTAGCCAGCCATGACCTGCGGGCCTTTCACCGCGATCTCGCCGCGCTGGCCGGGCGCTGCGTCATTGCCCGCGTCATCGAGCAGCTTGACCCAGGTATTGGGCAAGGGCGGACCGATGGTGCCGTCGTGCGCTGGCGTATCGGCGGGGTTGCAGCACACGCTGGGCGAGGTTTCACTCAGGCCGTATCCCTCGCAGATCACAGATCCGGTCTTCTCGAACCACTGCCGGGCCACGCCGCGCTGCACCGCTGTACCGCCACCTACCGTGCTGGTCAGATGGCTCCAGTCAACCCGGCCGAAATCCGGATGGTTCAACAGCGCGTTAAAAAGCGAGCTCACTGCTGGAAAGCTGTGTACCCGGTGCCGCGACAACTCTTTGAGCACTGCGGGCAGGTCACGCGGGTTGGGAATCAATATGGTTTTGCCGCCCTGGCGCAGGCCCAGCATCATGCTGACCGTGAACGCAAAGATATGGTAGAGCGGCAGCGCACACACCCCGGTCGGCTGCTCCCCCGGCGGGATGCGGGCGAGCGCCGGCAGATTCCAGGCTTCGGACTGCAGCACATTGGCCACCAGCTGCCGGTGCAGCAGCACAGCGCCTTTGGAAACGCCAGTCGTGCCCCCGGTGTACTGCAGGACGGCGACATCATCTGGCCCGACAGCAGCCGGTGCCAGCCCGGTACGGCGGCCGCTGGCCAGGGCTGCGTTGAAGCGCTGCATGCCGGGCAGCTGGAATTCGGGGACCAGTCCCTTCACCCTGCGCACCACAAAATTCACCAGCGCCCCTTTGAGCGGACCCAGCAAATCACCCATGGCGCAAACGACAACCTGCTTCACCGGGGTTGAACGGATGCACTGCTCCAAGGTGTGGGCAAAGTTCTCCAGAATCACGATGGCCTTGGAGCCGGAATCCTTCAGCTGGTATTCCAGCTCGCGGGCGGTGTACAGCGGGTTGACGTTCACCACAATCAGGCCCGCGCGCAAAATCGCCGCAACCGCTACCGGATACTGCGGCACATTGGGCATCATGACCGCGACCCGCTCACCCCGCGCCAGACCCAAACTCTGTAAATAGGCCGCAAAAGCGCGGCTCCATTGGTCCAACTCGCCGTAGCGCATCTCGCTGCCCATGAAACTGAAGGCAACCCGCCCGGTGAAGCGGGCAAAGCTGTCTTCCATCAGGGCTACCAAGGAGGGATAGCGGTCTACATCCACATCGGCAGGGACGCCGGGCGGGTAGTGCTCTAGCCAGATGCGCTCGGTCATCGCAATGTCCTGCGCAGCACGGGAGCCGCCCTATTCAATCGCCTTGACCATGTCCTCGACGACTTTTTTGGCGTCTCCGAAGACCATCATGGTTTTGTCCATATAGAACAACTCGTTATCCAAACCGGCATAGCCCGCGGCCATAGAACGCTTGTTCACGATGATGGTTTTGGCCTTGTAGGCCTCCAGAATCGGCATGCCGTAAATCGGGCTGCCCTTGGTCATCGCTGCCGGGTTGACCACGTCGTTCGCGCCCAGAATGATGGCCACATCGGCCTGCCCGAACTCGCCATTGATGTCTTCCATCTCAAACACCTGGTCATAAGGCACCTCCGCCTCAGCCAGCAGCACATTCATATGCCCCGGCATACGACCCGCAACCGGGTGTATGGCGTACTTGACGGTGATACCGTGCTCGGTCAGCTTGTGCGCCAACTCTTTGACCGCATGCTGGGCACGGGCTACGGCCAGACCGTAGCCTGGAACAATGATCACGGTTTCGGCGTTGCTGAGCACAAAGGCCGCGTCGTCGGCGCTGCCGCTCTTGACCGGGCGCTGTTCAGTTGCACCCGCTGCCACGCCGGCCTCACCGCCGAAACCGCCCAGAATCACGTTCAAGAAGGCCCGGTTCATGGCCTTGCACATAATGTAGCTCAGGATCGCACCGGACGAGCCAACCAGGCTGCCGGCAATGATCAGCATGCTGTTGTTCAGGCTGAAGCCGATACCCGCAGCTGCCCAGCCCGAGTAGCTGTTGAGCATGGACACCACCACAGGCATGTCGGCCCCGCCAATCGGGATGATGATCAAAACGCCCAAAACAAATGACAGCGCCAGCATGCCCAGAAACGCATCCCAGTTCCCGGTGAACATGAAGACCGCGCCCAGCCCCAGCGTCAGCACGCCCAGCACCAGATTGAGCATGTGCTGTCCGGCAAACACCACAGGCGCACCCTGGAACAGGCGGAACTTGTATTTGCCCGACAGCTTGCCGAAGGCGATTACCGAGCCGCTGAAGGTGATCGCGCCAATGGCGGCACCGAGGAACAACTCCAGCCGGTTACCTGCCGGAATATCCAGCGTGCCCGCGCCCTGGGCGGTAATGCCAAAAGCTGCCGGCTCCACCACTGCAGCCACGGCAATAAAAACGGCTGCCAAACCGATCATGCTGTGCATGAATGCGACCAGCTCAGGCATTTTTGTCATCTCGACGCGCTGCGCCATGACAGCACCTGCGCCGCCGCCCACTACCAGACCCAAAAGCACCCAGCTCAGGCCATCGGCATGACCAGCCAGGTTGACGATCAGCGCGGCGGTGGTCAGCACCGCAATAGCCATACCGGCCATACCGAACATATTGCCGCGGATGGAGGTGGTTGGATGGCTCAGGCCCTTGAGCGCCTGAATAAAACAAACGCTGGCCACCAGGTACAGCAGGGTCACCAGATTCATACTCATGCTTGGTCTCCTGCGGCAGGCGCTTTTTTGTCTTTCTTGCGGAACATTTCCAACATCCGCCGGGTCACCAGAAATCCGCCGAACACATTGACAGCGGCCAATGCCACGGCCAACACGCCCATGGTTTTACCCAGCGGTGTGACAGTCAGGGCCGCCGCCAGCATCGCACCGACAATGATGATGGCCGACACCGCGTTGGTCACCGCCATCAAAGGCGTGTGCAGCGCGGGTGTCACAGTCCAGACCACGTGGTAGCCCACATAAATGGCCAGGACAAAAATAATCAGGTTGATGATGGTGTGATCGACTTGCATAAAAGTGTGGGGGTCGGATTCAGGAGTGGTGGTGTGTACGCACAGCCGTTTCAGGGGCGCGTCACCGCGCCGCCGTGGGCAACCATGCAGGCGGCAACAATGTCGTCTTCCAGGTTGAGGTGAAACGCCGCCTCTTTGGTGGTGACGAGTTTCAAAAAGTCCAGCACGTTGCGGGCGTACAGGGCCGACGCATCTGCAGCGACCAGCGCGGGCAGATTGGTTTCGCCCACCAGCGTCACGCCGTGCGCCTGCACGGTGCGCCCGGCCTGGGTCAGCACGCAGTTACCGGCTATGCCGTCAGCCGCCTTGCCCGCGGCCAGATCGACGATCACCGAACCCGGCTTCATGCTCTTGACCATCTCCTCGGTCACCAGCACCGGGGCCGCCCGGCCCGGAATCAGCGCAGTCGACACTACGATGTCGGCCAGCGCCACCCGCTTGGCCACCTCGGCCTTCTGCCGATCCAGCCAGCTTTGCGGCATGGGGCGGGCGTATCCGCCCACACCCTCAGCGGCCTCGCGCTCCTCGGCGGTGTCAAAGGGCACATCTATGAACTTGGCACCCAGCGACTCGACTTGCTCCTTGACGCTGGGACGCACGTCCGAGGCCTCGATCACCGCGCCCATGCGCTTGGCGGTGGCAATCGCCTGCAAGCCGGCCACGCCCACGCCCAAAATTACCACCCGCGCCGCCTTCACCGTTCCGGCCGCCGTCATCAGCATGGGGAAAAATCGCTGGTATTTATCAGCCGCCAGCATGATGGCTTTGTAACCGGCAATATTGGCTTGGGAGGACAGCACGTCCATGCTTTGGGCCCGCGTCGTACGGGGCGCGGCCTCCAGCGCGAAAGCGCTCAAACCGGCCAGTGCCATTTGCTGCAAACCGCTTTTGTCGAACGGATTCAGCATGCCCACAACAGCCGATCCAGCCTGCATCTGCTGCAACTCACCACCCTGCGGGGCGGCGACCTTGAGCACCATCTCGCTACCCAATGCCTCGGCCGCCGAACAAAGCTCGGCACCGGCGGCCTGGTAGGCTGCGTCGGTCACACTGGATGCCAGACCGGCGCCAGCCTGCACCCGCACGCGGTGGCCTGCGGCTACCAGCTTTTTGACGGTCTCGGGCGTGGCGGCGACGCGGGTTTCGCCCGCTACGGTTTCGGCGGGTACGCCAATCTGCATGGAAAACTCCTTGGAAACGCCTGCGCGGCGCGAACTTGCGCCAAGCTTACATGAGTTTGACCCTTGGGTTGCCAGGGTCCGCCAACGCACAACTAGGGAAATACCCCGACCGAAACCCATCGCATCCGGAACCTTCAGCGTGCGCCGCACAGCATGTGTGGCCTGCTTTCCCAGGGTGCGACAGGCCGTCTTGCGCCTGAAACTCCCGATAATCCCGCTGCGCAATGCACGGGGACAGCGGAGCCGACCGGGCCAACGCCATTCCAACAACCGCACTGGTCAGGTAATCACCATGTCTTTGTCCGAACGCTGGAAACCCAGCACCACTGTGGCCGCCGTCATCGAACGCGACGGCCGCTTTCTGCTGATTGAGGAGCACACGCCCGAAGGTCTGCGCTTGAACAACCCGGCGGGCCATCTGGATCCCGGCGAGTCACCCCAGGAAGCCTGTGTACGCGAAGTGCTGGAGGAAACCGCCCATGCCTTCACCCCCACCGCCCTGCTGGGCATCTACTACGGCCGATTCCAGCGCCCGGCCAGCCCCAACTGGCCGCAAGGCGAAGACATCAGCTATATGCGCTTTGCGTTCTGCGGCAGCGTAGGCGAAGCCATAGCCGGGCGCAGCCTGGACACCGGCATCGTGCGCACCCTGTGGCTCACACCGGACGAAATCCGCGCCACCCGCGCGCGCCACCGCAGCGCCTACCTGCTGGCCTGTATGGAAGACTACCTGCGCGGACAGCGCTACCCGCTGGAGTTGGTCCGCACGGATGCGAGTGTGTACGGGCCGCTGGGCTGAGGCGCCGCTCCTAAAATCAGTCAATGACCCAAGCAGCCTTAAGCACCCAAGCCAAACAACGCATCGTGGTCGGCTTAAGCGGCGGCGTTGATTCGGCGGTCACGGCTTACCTGCTCAAGCGCCAGGGCCATGAGGTGGTGGGCATCTTCATGAAAAATTGGGAAGACGATGACGACAACGAATACTGTTCGTCCAACATCGATTTTGTGGACGCTGCGGCGGTGGCGGATGTGCTGGGCATCGAGATCGAGCATGTCAACTTTGCCGCCGATTACAAAGACCGGGTATTCGCCGAATTTTTGCGCGAGTATTCCGCCGGTCGCACGCCCAACCCCGATGTGCTGTGCAACGCGGAGATCAAGTTCAAAGCATTTTTGGACCACGCAATGCGTCTGGGTGCCGACCACATCGCCACCGGCCATTACGCGCGCGTGCGGCGCAACCCGGCCACCGGCTTGCATGAACTGCGCAAGGGCCTGGATCCGGCGAAAGACCAAAGCTATTTTTTGCACCGGCTGACGCAAGCCCAGCTGGCCAAAACCCTGTTTCCGGTGGGCGAGCTTCTCAAGACCGAGGTGCGGCGGATTGCGGACGAAATCGGCCTGCCCAACGCCAAGAAGAAGGACTCGACCGGTATTTGCTTTATCGGTGAGCGGCCGTTCCGCGAATTTCTGAACCGCTACATCGCCCATGCGCCTGGCCCGATCAAGAACGACAAGGGCCAGACGATTGCCCAGCATGTCGGACTGTCTTTCTACACCCTGGGCCAGCGCCAGGGCCTGGGCATTGGCGGGCTGAAGGCGCGGGGCGCGCAAAAAGGCGGCGGCGAACATGCGCCCTGGTTTGTGGCGCGCAAAGACATGGCGAGCAATACGCTGTGGGTGGTGCAAGGACATGATCACCCGTGGTTGCAGTCGCTGCAGTTACACGCCGCCGACACAAGCTGGGTAGCCGGCGCGCCGCCCGCCGGCGCCGCTACCCTGGGTGCGAAAACCCGCTACCGCCAAGCGGATGCCACCTGCAGCTTCCAAGCAGACGGCCACGCGCCAAACGCATTCACGCTGGACTTCGCGCAGGCGCAATGGGCGGTCACACCGGGGCAGTCTGCAGTGGTCTACCAAGGTGATGTGTGCCTGGGCGGCGGCGTGATCCAGGCAGGCGCGGGGCCAGCTTGATGCTGTGATGTAACCGTTTGTCCCTACGCGCATGGGACAATGGCAAGACCCGCGTACACCGCGTTGATTCCCATACAAAGGAGATTTCCATGGCGCTTCGCGCAACCAAAATCGTGGCCACCCTCGGCCCTGCGTCCAGCGATCCGGCTTTATTGGAAGAAATGATCCGGGCCGGCGTGAACGTGGTGCGGCTCAATTTCAGCCACGGCACAGCGCAGGACCATATCGACCGCGCCGCGATGGTGCGCACCGTTGCGCAACGCGCCGGACGCGAAGTCGCCATCATGGCGGATTTGCAAGGCCCGAAGATTCGCGTCGGAAAATTTGCCGAAGGCAAGGTCATGCTCGAGGTCGGGCAGCCCTTTGTGCTGGACGCACTGCGCACCGAGTTGGGCGATATCCAGGGCGTTGGGCTGGACTACAAAGCACTGCCACGGGAAGTGAAAGCGGGCGACGTTTTGCTGCTCAACGACGGACTGATTGTGATTACCGTCACCAAGGTAGTCGGCGAGCAGGTCCACACCGTGGTCACGCTGGGCGGCGTACTCTCCAACAACAAGGGCATCAACAAAAAAGGTGGCGGCCTGACCGCCCCGGCGCTGACTGCCAAAGACATGGAAGACATCCGCACAGCAATGGCTTTCCAGGCCGACTATGTGGCGGTGAGCTTCCCCAAAAACGCCACCGACATGGAAATGGCGCGCCAGCTCTGTAACGTGGCCGGTGCCGAGTTCAACCACACGCCCGCACTGATCGCCAAGATTGAGCGCGCCGAAGCCATCCCCAAACTCGAAGAAATCCTGCGCGCCAGCGACGCCATCATGGTCGCGCGCGGCGATCTGGCAGTCGAAGTTGGCAACGCCGCGGTCCCTGCCTTGCAAAAGCGCATGATCAAAATGGCGCGCGAGCTCGACAAGGTGGTGATTACCGCCACCCAGATGATGGAGTCCATGATCACCAACCCGGTGCCCACCCGCGCCGAGGTCAGCGATGTGGCCAACGCCGTGCTGGATGGGACCGACGCCGTGATGCTGTCGGCCGAAACTGCCGCTGGCAAATACCCGCTGGAGACCATCAAGGAAATGGTGCAAATCTGCCTGGCGGCCGAAGAAAGCCAGCAGGTCAAACTCGATGCTGACTTCATCGGCAAAACCTTTGCCCGCATCGACCAGTCCATTGCCATGGGTTCGCTGTTTACCGCCCACCACATGGGTGCCAAAGCGATTGTGGCCATGACCGACAGCGGCTCCACCGCCCTGTGGATGAGCCGCCACCTGATCCATGTGCCGATTTACGCCCTCACACCGCGCCTGAGCAGCCAGCGCCGCATGGCCCTGTACCGCAACGTGCGCCCGCTGTTGATGGACACCAGCAGCAACCGCGATTCGGCCTTGCTGGAAGCCGAGAACCACCTTAAAAAACGTGGCATCGTGCAAGGTGGCGATGTCTATGTGATTACCTGCGGCGAACCCATGGGTGCGCCCGGCGGCACCAATATGCTGAAGATCTGCCAGGTCGCCTGAGTCTTCACCGCCACATTGGGCCCCACGCTGCTGAAATTGCCATGAAATTGATTCCTACCACCATACTGACCGGCTTTCTGGGCGCGGGCAAAACCACCTTGCTCAAGCGCATCCTGTCCGAAGCCCACGGCCAGAAAATTGCCGTGGTGGAAAACGAGTTCGGCGAGGAAAATATCGACAGCGAAATCCTGGTGTCCGACACCACGGAGCAGATCGTGCAAATGAGCAACGGCTGCATTTGCTGCACCATCCGCGAAGACCTGCGCGCCACGCTGCACAGTCTGGCCGAGAAAAAGCGCAAAGGCGAGCTGCACTTTGACCGCGTCGTGATCGAGACCACGGGTCTCGCCGACCCGGGGCCGGTGGCGCAAACCTTTTTCATGGACGATGAAGTGGCCGAGTCCTACCTGCTGGACTCCATCCTGACTTTGGTGGACGCCAAGCACGCGGCAACCCAGCTCAATGAGCGCCAGGAAGCGCGCCGCCAGGTCGGTTTTGCCGACCGGATTTTCATCAGCAAGGCCGATCTGGTGGATGCCAAGGAATTGGAAGCGCTCCAGCACCGCCTGAGCCACATGAACCCGCGCGCGCCGCAAAGCGTGGTCCATTTCGGCGAGGTGGCAATCAAAGACGTGCTCGACCTGTACGGCTTCAACCTCAACGCCAAGCTCGATATAGACCCGGACTTTTTGAAGGACGAACAGGCGCACCACGAACACGACCATGGCCACGGCAATGACCATGTGCACGGCCCCGATTGCGAGCACCCGTCCCACCAGCATGCGCACGCACATGACCCTGCGCACGGCGCGGGCCACCACCACCATGTGGACGACGACGTAAAAAGCTTTGTCTTCAAGTCAAACCGGGCCTTTGATCCGGCGCGGCTAGAGGATTTTCTGGGCGCCATCGTCAACATTTATGGGCCGCGCATGCTGCGCTACAAAGGCGTGCTCTACATGAAAGACACCGAGCGCAAGGTGATTTTCCAGGGCGTGCACCAGCTCATGGGGAGCGATTTGGGCCCGGCTTGGGGCCCCGATGAGCAACGCCACAGCAAAATGGTTTTTATCGGCATTGACATGCCGCAAGACATTCTGCGCCAGGGCCTGGAACAATCCTTGGTCTGAAGGTTCCTGCCAGAGCCGGCACCGGCCTGTTTAGGGCAGAATACGATCCATGCTGCGCCGCAGCATTTTGTAAGTGCCCGGTGGCGCGGAGAACAGGTGGTGCCGATGTTTGCTGCAATGTTTCAATGGATGGGGCTGGGTCTTGGCTTGCCTGTACACTCGCGCGCCGAAGCCGGGTCACCTGCGGCGGTGCCGGTGGGCACCGGCGCAACGCCAGCATCAGCCCTACAGCCAACCGGCACCCACAGGAGACGAGCCGTGAAACCCCCCGCCAAACCCCTTGCTGCGCGCAAAGCAGCCCATCCCGCTCCCTCCAAAGCCGCTCCCGTGAAGCCCACAACCCCTATGAAGACTCCGACTGCAAAAGCCACTCCACCCGCCAAGACCAGCGCCAAACCGGCAACCAAGGTCGCCGCCGCACCGGTGAAGAAGCCCGCTGCAGTCCCGGCCAAGAAGGCTGCTGCCCCCAGCAAAGCGGTGCCGGCAGCAGTGCCCAAGCCCGCTGCCAAAGCCGCCCCTCAAACCAGCGCCAAGGCCGCGCCCATCGCGCCTGCCAAAGCACCAGCGGCCAAGGCTGTGGCCAAAGCCCCCTTGGCCCCCGTAAAAGCCGCTGCCCCCGCCGCAAAGCCGGCCCAGCCCAAGGCGGCACCGCTGCCCCCCGCAGCGCCCATCGTGCATGCCACCGGCATCGTCAAAGCGGTGCGTCCCTCTTCGCGGCTGGTACAAATCACCGTGCCGTCCATGGCGCAAAGCGTGGCCTCGACTGCGGCCAAGTCCTCGTTTTTGCCGACCGACAGCCGCGACGAGTTGCACCCGCTGGTGCCGCATGCCATCAAGAAAGATCCCAAACTGGCGGGTAACTGGAAGAAGAAGGCCGCTGGTGACCTGAGCGACGCCGAGCTGATCGCCATGCCCGATAACGAATACATGAACGAGGTGCAACTGAGCGCCTTCCGCTTGAAGCTGGTGGCACTCAAGAACGGCATCCTCAGCAACGCGGGCGAAACCACGGAACACCTGCGCGAGGACACCTCAGTGATGCCCGACCCGGCTGACCGTGCCACCATCGAAGAAGAGCATGCGCTGGAGTTGCGCACCCGCGACCGCGAACGCAAATTGCTCAAGAAAATCGAACAGGCCATCAGCCGCATCGACGCCAACGAATACGGCTACTGCGATGAAACTGGCGAGCCCATCGGCGTGGGCCGCCTGCTCGCCCGCCCCACTGCCACGCTGTCGCTGGAAGCCCAGCAACGCCGTGAGCTCAAACAAAAAATGTTCGGAGACTGATTCCCGGTCCGAGACCCGAAGCCGTGGACACGCCCGCATCTATCCGGCAGGCTGAATTTGCCCGGCTGCGGTCTGCGCAGGCATCCCAGCACGGCAGGACCGCAGAGGTGCGTGCGGGAGAGCCCATCGCACCAGCGGGCGTATCCGAACGCAACCGGGCCGAGATCCTCGCCAAGATTGACGCCATCGAAGCACAGATGCGGGCGCAATGGGCCGCACCGGGTTCCGACACCACGCTCAGGCGCTGAACAACTTGGCACCCTGGCGGCGGTAGTCGCGCGGGGTCATGCCCTTGATATCCAAAAAGCGGCGGTTGAAATTGGCCAGATTGTTGAAACCAACCTCGAAGGCGATGTTGGTGATTTGCTGATCGGATGCAGTCAGCAGCTGGCAGGCGCGGTTGATGCGCACGTGGTTGACAAAATCGGTGAAGGTATTGCCGGTGGCCCGGCGGAAAAAGCGGGAAAACCGGCTCTCGCTCATGCCGAACTCGCGCGCCAGCTCGGCCGCCGACATATCGTGGCCGAACCCGCTGGTGATGCGACTCAGAATGGCGTTGATCTGGTCCAGCTGCGCGTCGTTGTCTACGCTTTGGATTTGCGCGGTCGACAGCAGCCGGTAATCGTTGCAGCGCGCCAGCGCATTCAAAAATTCGCAAAAAACCGCAAAACGCCCCAGCCCTTGTGCAGCCTTGATGCGCTGCCAGTAGTCCAGGGCCTGGGGGCCGAAATCAAAAAATTCGATGCCGTGGCGGGCCCGCTCCAGCAAGGGCAGCGCGGCGCGCAGCTCGGGGATAGAGCGGCTGCTTTGCTCGATGGGATCGTGCGGAAACTGGATCACCAGGTCGCGCTCGGGCACACCGCCATCGGGCAAATCCATGCTGATCCAGTTATGCGGCAAGCGCGGTCCGGTCAACACCAAATGGCCGGGCTGGAACTGCCCTATCCAATCGCCCACAAAGGCTTTGCCCGAAGTCGCTGTGATCAGGTGCAGCTCGTACTCGTCGTGGTAATGCCAGCGCGCCAGCGGCGTGGGAAAACCATGGGCCAGGCAGCGCACGATGCCGACCTCCTCGGGCCGCTCATAGCCCAGCTCGGGCGAGCGCACATAGTCGTGCTCCAGCTCGGGACTGAGGTTGCGCGGTTTGGACGGCATGGGATGCGCTCAGGACATGACGCTTCCGCCATCCACGTTCAGGGTCTGGGCGGTGATGTAGGACGCGTCGTCGCTGGCCAAAAACACCGCAGCGCCACAAATGTCCGTGGGGTCGCCCATGTAACCCAGCGGAACCGCAAGTCCGACGCGTTTTTTCTTCTCGCCAATCGGAAGGCCTTCGTATTGCGCAAACAGGGCGTCCACATGGGCCCACATCGGTGTGTTGATCACGCCCGGCGCAATCCCGTTGACCCGGATTTTGTGCGGCGCCATGGCCAGTGCGGCACTTTGGGTGTAGCTGATGATGGCCGCCTTGCTGGCGCAGTAATGCGAGACCAGCGCCTCGCCCCGGCGTCCGGCCTGGCTGGCCATATTGATCACGCTGCCACCCGCAACACCAGCGTCCACCATGTGCGCCAGCACTTTTTGCATCACAAAGAAAGCGCCTTTGACATTCACGGCAAACAGCTTGTCATACATGGCCTCATCACTTTCCAGCAAGGGGGCCATATCAAAAATCGCGGCGTTGTTAAACAAGGTGGTGACCGCTCCGAAGCGGGCCTTCGCCGCGTTCAACAAGGCGTCAATCGACGCCATGTGGCGCACGTCGGTGGGCACGTAAGCCAGCGCGTCGGGGTGGCGCGCCATGAGCGCGGCCAACTCGGGCGTGGGCTGTGGGCCCAGGTCGGCCACCGTGCAGCGCGCGCCCTGCGCCAGGTAGGCCGATGCGACGGCCAGGCCAATGCCACCTGCGGCCCCGGTCAAGATGGCGTGTTTACCCTGCAAACGCTGGCTCATGGTGTGGTCCTTTTCATAAATTCCTGCACCCGCGCATAGGCCAGTGCTACCGCTTCGCGCAAGCGCGGGTCTGCCGCCAATGGGCCCCACAGCGTGGCATCTGCGCAAAATGCGGCAACCGGGTCCGGGCTGGCGCATACCGCATGGGCAGCAGCCGGGTCCATGGCCTGGTCCTGGTAGGTATAGGCGATGGCACCAGCGTGCCAGCGTTGCAAATAGGCCAGAAACAGCGCGGGCAGCAGGGCCACGCTGGCAATGCTCTGCCCGCGTGCGAGCCGCTCGCGGATGGTGGGTGCGATGAAGCCTGGTATCTTGGAAAAGCCGTCCATGGCCACGCGCTGGTTGGTGTCGGCAATGGCCGGATTGGCAAAGCGGTCCAGCACCACGTCGCGGTACTGCGCCAGGTTGATCGGGCTGGGGTGCTCGGCGGTGTCGAGCACGGGCATGACGTCATCGGTCACGTAATCAAAGGCGAAGCGGCGGATCTGCGCGTCCTGCGTGCCTTCGTGGATGTAGGTGAAGCCCACCAGCGTGCCGGCCCAGGCGATGCAGCTGTGGCTGGCGTTGAGCAAACGGATTTTGGCTTCTTCGTAGGCCTGCACCGAGGCCACCATTTCCACCCCGACCTGCTCCCAGGCGGGACGTCCGGCGATGAACTTGTCCTCGATCACCCACTGGATAAAGCTCTCGCCCATCAGAGCGGCAGCGTCGTCCACGCCGGTTGCTGCGGCAACCCGCTCGCGCACAGCGGCCGTCGGGCGCGGCGTGATGCGGTCCACCATGGCGTTGGGGCTGGACGTGTGCAGCGCCACCCAATCACGCAGAGATTCATCGTTAAGCAGTTCGATGAACTGCAACAAGCCGGCGCGGGCGCGCTCGCCGTTGTGGCGCAGGTTGTCGCAGTTGAGCAGCGACAGCGGACCCGATCCGGCGCGCATGCGGGCCCGCAGAATAGCCACCAGCGCGCCATAAATCGTGCAACCCGGCCGCCCGGCGCGGGCTGCGTCCAGATCGGCTTGCAGATCGACAAACCCCAGATCCAGGCGGTCTTTGCTATCCAGGTAATAACCGGCTTCGGTGACCGTGAAAGAGATGATGCGGGTGCTGTCCTGCGCACCCAGGGCCACCAGGCCGCTGAGTTGGGCGTCCCACGGAATGACGCGGCTGATCGCCGTGATGCGGGTGTAGCTGCGCAGGCCCTGCGGGGTCACGGTTTCCAGTGTGTAAGCACCGTTTTGAGCGATCAGGGCGTCCACGGTGTCCTGCATATCCGGGCGGATGTTGCCGCCCGCCAGGGTCCAGCGGTGGTCGCCGCTGGCCTGGAGTTGGTTCAAGTAGACCGCCTGGTGGGCGCGGTGGAAAGAGCCCAACCCGAGGTGGAGCATGGTCAGCGGCGTAGCGGTGGACGGCATGGTGGCGAGTGTCAATGGGAAGGGGTGCGGCCCGCGCGGCTGATGCGGCCCTGGGCGTCAAACAAATGGGCGGCATCGGCATCGATGGCAATCCCGGCGCTCTCGTGGACCCGCAAAGGGCTGCGGGTGTTCTGGCGCACGACCAGTTGCACACCCGCAGGGGTGCTCAGGTACACCAGGGTTTCTGCGCCCAGCGCCTCGATCAGCTCGACCCGGGCTTGTACCTGGCCGCTGCCGGGCGCGCACAGTTCCAGGTGCTCAGGACGCAGGCCGATGGCACCACCGGCCGGCACGACCAGGCCTGTGGCCTGCAGCAGCTCAGTGGCTTGCGAGGCCGCAATGATGTTCATCTGCGGCGTACCGATGAACTGCGCGACAAACTGGTTGGCGGGGCGGTCGTACAACTCCAGGGGCGTGCCCACTTGCTCAATGCGGCCATCGCGCAAAACCACCACGCGGTCGGCCAGGGTCATGGCCTCGACCTGGTCATGGGTGACATAGACCGTGGTCGCACCCAGATCGCGGTGCAGTTTGGCAATCTCGATACGGGTCTGCCCGCGCAAGGCTGCGTCCAGGTTGGACAGCGGCTCATCGAACAAAAAAACCTTGGGCGCGCGCACAATAGCGCGCCCTATCGCCACCCGCTGGCGCTGGCCGCCGGACAGCTCTTTGGGCGTGCGCTGCAGGTACTGCGTGAGGTTGAGGATGTGCGCAGCGCGTTCCACTTTTTCGCGGATCTGCGCTTGCGGCACGTTCGCAAGCTTGAGGGCGAAGCTCATGTTTTCGAACACGCTCATGTGCGGGTAGAGCGCGTAGCTTTGGAACACCATGGCCAGGTCGCGCTGGCTGGAAGGCGCTTCGGTGATGTCACGACCGTCCAGCAGAATGCTCCCGGCATCGGTTTGTTCCAAGCCTGCAATCAGGCGCAGCAGCGTGGACTTGCCACAACCGGATGGACCCACGAACACCACAAATTCGCCACGCTGAATTTCCAGATCAATACCCTGGATGACGCGCAGCGCGCCGAACATTTTTTCTATGCCGCGCAGTTGAAGGTAAGACATGGACGGGCTTCAATCGAAAGGTAAATAGGACTCGGGATTCACTTGACCGCACCGAAGGTCAGGCCTTGCACCAGCTGCTTCTGGCTGAACCAGCCAAAGACCACGATGGGCGCAATCGCCATCAGCGAGGCGGCCGACAGCTTGGCCCAGAACAGGCCTTCGGGGCTGGAGTAGCTGGCAATCAAGGTGGCCAGCGTGCCGGCTTTGGCCGAGCTCAGGTTCAAACTCCAGAAGGCCTCGTTCCAGCTCAGTACCAGGCACAGCAAACCGGTAGACGCCAGTCCACCCAACGCCAGCGGTAGGGTGACGCGGTAAAACTCCTGCCAAAGGTTGGCCCCGTCCATGCGCGCAGCTTCCAGGATTTCGTGCGGGATGTCTTTGAAATGCGAATACAGCATCCAGACCATGATGGGCAGGTTGGAAAGCATGAAGATGATGATCAAGCCGGTACGTGTGTCCAGCAAGCCGGCCCGCTGGGCCAGCACATAAATTGGCACCAGCGCGCCCACGGCGGGCATCATCTTGGTCGACAGCATCCACATCAGGATGTTCTTGGTGTGGCGGCCTTTGAAGAAAGCCATGGAATACGCGGCCGGTGCGGCAATCAGCAATCCGATCACGGTGGACACGACGCTGGTGACCAGCGAGTTGCGGGCGTACAGCAGGTAATCGCTGCGCTCTTCGACCTCGCGGAAATTGTCCAGCGTGGGTGTGAACCACAACAGCGGTGGAACCGCAATCGCCTGCAACTCGGTCTTGAAGGCGGTCATGATCAACCACGCCAGGGGAAAGAACAAGACCAGCGTGACCAGCCACGCGATCAGCGTGCGCAGAATCAGGGCGGGCGGGTATTTGGAGCGTGCGGCCATGTTCAGGTATCCAGGTTACGGCCGACCATGCGGATCAAAAAGGCAGCCGCGATATTGGCCAGCAGCACGGCAAACAAGGCCCCGGCGGAGGCCACACCGGCATCGAAATTCAGCAATGCCTGCTTGAAGATCAGAAAGGCCACGTTGGTGCTGGCGTCACCCGGTCCGCCGCCGGTGGTGGTAAAAATTTCGGCAAAAACGCTCAGCAGAAAAATCATCTCAATCATCACCACCACCGCAATCGAGCGGCCCAGATGCGGGATGTAGAGGTAGCGCATTTGCTGCAGGTAGGTCGCGCCATCCATGCGCGCGGCTTCCAGCTGTTCGCGGTTCATGCTTTGCAACGCGGTCATGAAAATCAGGGTAGCAAAAGGCAGCCATTGCCAGGCCACCATGGTGACAAT
Organism: Comamonadaceae bacterium; assembly: GCA_947380945.1. Lineage (GTDB taxonomy): Bacteria > Pseudomonadota > Gammaproteobacteria > Burkholderiales > Burkholderiaceae_C > Allorhodoferax. The sequence continues at coordinate 11,560 of CANCTD010000003.1, read as the reverse complement.
CGAGCCCAGGGGGAAATCACTCAGCCACTCCAGCGGCGTGGCGCCAAAAAACATCCACACCTGCGCCAGCGCGCCGTAAATGGGGTGCATCATCATGTGCTTCCACAGCAGCGCATTGACGGTGGGCATCACAAAGAAGGGGGATATCAGCAACAGGCGCACCACTGCACGCCCGGGAAAGGCCTCATCAATCAACAAGGCCAGCGCGCCACCCAACAGCACCGTGATCAGAATCACGCTGCCCAGCAGCACGATGGTGTTGAGCACCGCCACCGAAAACGAGGGGTCGGTGAGGAAAAATTCAAAATTCTCGAAACCGATAAAGCCGGTCTGTTCCGGCTGCATCAGGTTGTAGCGGATCACCGAAAAATACACCGACATCACCAAGGGAACCAGCATCCACAGCAGCAGCGTGGCGACGGCAGGCGTCAGCAACAAGCGGGGCAGCAGGCGGTTCATGGGGAGTGGGGCTGGAAGATAAAAACGGTACGGATAAGGTGCCGGCACGCGGTGCCGACACCTCGCAGGCAAGGCAGCCACCCATGCAGGTGCTGCCCCGGCTTGCGGCTTACTTGTAGTAGCCGCCCTTCTTCATTTCACGGTCGGCGGCAACTTGCGATGCCTTGAGCGCCGCATCCACCGTGGTCTTGCCAGCCAGAGCCGCGCTCATTTGCTGACCCACGGCGATACCAATGGCCTGGAACTCCGGAATCGCTGCGAACTGCACTCCCACATACGGGGACTTGGGCAAGGTGCTGTCGTTGGGGTTGGCCGAGTCAATCGCGGCTTTTTCAGCAGCGGCAAAGACAGCCGCTTTCTGGAACTCCGGATTGGCATAGGTCGACTTGCGGGTGCCGGTCGGAACGCGTGCCCAGCCATTGGTCTTAGCCACCAGGTTGATGTAGTCCTTGGAGGTCGCCCAGCTCACGAACTTCTGCGCTGCATCGGCGTTTTTGGTTCCAGCCGGAATCGCCAGCGCCCAGGCCCACAGCCAGTTCGCGCCCTTTTGCGTCACGCTGTAGGGGCCTTGTGCGAACGCCACTTTATCAGCCACTTTGGATTGCTTGGGGTCGGTGATGAAGGATGCGGCGATGGTCGCGTCGATCCACATACCGCACTTGCCTTCGTTGTACAGCGCCAGGATTTCGTTGAAGCTGTTGGCCGAAGATCCGGGAGGGCCGTATTTGGTCAGCAGGTCCACATAGAAGGTGACGGCTTCTTTCCAAGGCTTGGATTCCAGCTGCGGCTTCCAGGACATGTCAAACCACTGCGCGCCAAAGCTGTTGGCCATGGTGGACAGGAAAGCCATGTTGTCGCCCCAGCCCGGCTTGCCGCGCAGGCAGATGCCGTACACGCCGTTTTTGGGGTCGTGGATTTTGGCGGCGGCGTCACGCACGTCGTTCCAGGTCGGACGGTCGGCGAACTTGATGCCGGCCTTGTCAGTCAGGTCTTTGCGGTACATCAGCATCGAGCTTTCGCCGTAGAAAGGCGCGGCATACATTTTTCCGTCCACGCTCAGGCCATTGCGCATGGCGGGCAGGATGTCATCGGCGTCATAGCTGGCATCGCCCTTGAGCTCGGTCAACCAGCCTTTTTTGCCCCAGATGGGGGTCTCGTACATGCCGATGGTCATGACGTCGAACTGGCCGCCCTTGGTGGCGATGTCGGTGGTCACGCGCTGACGCAGCACGCCTTCTTCCAGGGTCACCCATTTGAGGGTGATGCCGGGGTTGGCGGCTTCAAAGTTTTTGCTGAGCTTTTCCATTTCGATCATGTGCCCGTTGTTCACGGTGGCAATGACCAGTTCGACGGCGCTGGCCGAGGTACCCCAGAGCGAGGCAACCAAGGTTGCCGCGAGGGCAAGGCGGAATTTCGATTTCATACACAGTCTCCTGATGGGTTGGTTTTGCTAAGGCGTGTTCAACGCTCGTTCGCAGGCAGCATTGACATCACGAAGATAGCTACGGGCTTGCACCAAATTGATACTCGGGCCACCAATTTAGGTACTAATTTTCTCTAAATACCTAGGATTTACACCTAGGAATACGGATTCGTACGCAAAATGGCACTTCTACTTGTCCAAGCGAATCAGGGGCGGTCGGGACTGTGACACCGTGTCCGGGCACCAGAACCGGTCCGTCAACAAAATATTCAGACCGGCGAAAAAATTTGAAGTATCACCTTCATAGTGATCGCTAAGTGCTTCATTTAGATAGCATTTTGAGTAGTAATTTTCTCACGATACAGGCCTAAGTCATTGATTTGATTGGCATTTTTTCCGTCCACGTGACTTGCAAAGCATCAATTTGCTGGTACAGTGGTAAAAAATCGCATTTCGTGGGAGAAATTCCCATGAATTGGCAATTCCACGGTTGGATTGACAAAACAGGTCGTACGCAGTGTTCCAAGGCGCTTCATCACTCAGTCTCGATAACAAGGGTCGGCTCTCGGTGCCGACCCGGCATCGTGACGTGCTGGCGGCGGTCGCCTCGGGACAGCTGACGATCACGCGCCACCCGCACGGCTGCCTGATGGTGTTCCCGCGACCAGCCTGGGAGCAATTCCGCCAACGCATCGTGGAATTGCCCATGGCCGCTCAGTGGTGGAAGCGCATCCTGCTGGGCAATGCCATGGATGTCGAAATCGACGGAACCGGGCGCGTGCTGGTCTCCCCCGAACTGCGCGCTGCCGCCAAGCTGGACCGGGAAACCGTACTGCTGGGCATGGGCAACCACTTCGAACTCTGGGACAAAGCCACTTACGAAGCCCAGGAAGCCCAGGCGATGCAGGGCGATATGCCCGACGTATTCAAAGACTTTTCCTTCTGATGGAAGCCGACGTGCAGCCCGCGCCCGCGCACACCACGGTGTTGCTCCACGAGGCGGTAGACGCCTTGCTGGGCGATGGCGTTGCACCCCTGGCCTGTTTTGTTGACGCCACCTTCGGGCGCGGCGGCCATTCCAGCCTGATCCTGCAGCGCTTACCGGCTGACGCCACGCTGATCGCCTTTGACCGCGATCCCGAGGCGGCGGCGCACGCCCGGGCGGTGCAGGACGCGCGTTTTTCGATCCGCCAGCAGCCCTTTTCCGACATCGGCGCTCTGCCAGCGAGCAGCCTGGACGGCGTGCTGATGGACCTGGGCGTGAGCTCCCCCCAAATTGACAGTGCAGAGCGCGGCTTCAGCTTCCGCTTTGACGGCCCCTTGGACATGCGCATGGACACCACGCGCGGCATGAGCGTGGCGCAGTGGCTGCAAGGGGCCGATGTACAAACCTTGACGGAGGTGATTCGTGACTATGGCGAGGAGCGGTTTGCTGGCGCGATTGCAAAAGCAATTGTGGCGCGCCGCACAGAACACGGGCCCATCACCCGCACCACGGAGCTCGCCACGCTCGTGGCTGCTGCAGTCAAAACCCGTGAAAAAGGCCAAAACCCGGCCACCCGTACCTTTCAGGCGCTGCGGATTTTCATCAATGCCGAACTGGAAGAGCTGAGCCAAGGCCTGCGTGCGGCCTTGGAACTGCTCAAGCCCGGCGGGCGGCTGGTGGTGATCAGCTTCCATTCTTTGGAAGACCGCATCGTCAAGCAGTTCATTGCCGAACATGCGCGCGAGGTCTACGACCGCCGCACGCCCTTTGCCGCACCCAAAACCATGGCCCTGAAAGCCCTGGGTCGCATCAAACCATGCGCGGCAGAAATCGCCGCCAACCCGCGCGCGCGCAGCGCCGTGATGCGGGTGGCGCAGCGCCTGCCGCGCGCAAGCCAGGCGGTGGCCGCGTGACGCGCATCAACGCCTTGCTGCTGTTGGCGGTGGTGGCCACGGCGATTTACCTGGTGCGGGTCCAGTACGAATCACGCCGCCTGTTTTCCGAGCTTGACAAAGCGCACTCCCAGGCGCGCCGTCTGGCCATGGACGTGGAGCGCCTGGAAGTCGAAAAGCGCGCCCAGGCCAGCCCCGGGCGGGTCGAGCGCCTGGCGCGTGAAAAACTGGACATGCGCCAGCCCACGCCCGGCATCACCACCTATATGAGCTACCCCGCGGACGGCATCCCCGCCGCCGCCAAGACTGCCACGCCATGAGCCGCAGCATCCAATACACCTCCAGCCCCTTGCTGGCCAGCCGCACCCCCGTGTGGCGCAGCAAATTTGTGGTGGCCATGATCGCGCTGGGCTTCACCGGCTTGGGCGCGCGTGCGGCCTATATCCAGATTTTTAACAACGACTTTTTCCAGCACCAGGGCGTGGTGCGTTTTGCCCGCACGATTGAACTACCGGCCAACCGGGGCCGGGTGCTGGACCGCAACGGACTGATTCTGGCCTCCAGCGTGCCCGCGTCCAGCATCTGGGCCATCCCCGAGGACGTGGACATGACGCCGGCGCAAACCCAGCAACTGGCCAAGTTGCTGGACATGCGTGCGGCCGATCTGAGCAAAAAATTTGCCGACGAAGACAAAACCTTTGTCTGGATCAAGCGCCAGGTCGACACCGATACCGCCAAAGCGATCAGCGCACTCGAACTCAAAGGGATTCACCAAAGCGCGGACTACCTGCGCCAGTACCCGGAAGGCGAGTCGGCCGCACACATCGTGGGCTTTACCAACGTTGAAGACAAAGGCCAGGAGGGCGTGGAGCTGTTCTTCAACCGCGCACTCACCGGCAAGCCGGGCTTGCGCCACGTGATCAAGGACGGGCGCGGCCGTGTGGTCGAAGACGTGGGCGCAGTCGTGCCGCCGCTGCCGGGCGACGATGTGCAGCTCAGCGTGGACAGCAAGATTCAATTCTTCGCCTATCAAAGGCTCAAAGAGGCCGTGGTGAATAACCGCGCCCACGCCGGCAGCGTGGTGGTCTTGGACGCCAACACCGGCGAAGTGCTGGCCATGGCCAACTACCCCAGCTACAACCCGCAAAAACGCGCCAACCTCACCGGCGAGCAGCTGCGCAACCGGGCGCTGACCGACACCTTTGAGCCGGGTTCGGTGATGAAGCCCTTCACTATTGGCATCGGCCTCGAAACAGGACGCGTCAAACCCGAGACAGTGATTGACACCGCGCCGGGTTCAGTCTCGATCACCGGTGTGACCATCCGCGACGCGCATCCGCACGGAGCCTTGAGCGTGGAGCAAATCATCCAGGTCTCCAGCAACGTGGGCACCACCAAGATTGCCATGCAGTTGCAGCCCAGCGAAATGTGGAACACCTATGTGGCCGCCGGCTTTGGCGAGCGCCCCCATATTGAATTCAAAGGTGCGGTCTCCGGCCGGCTGCGGCCCTATAAATCCTGGCGTCCGATTGAGCAGGCCACCGCGTCCTACGGCTACGGCCTGTCGGCCTCGTTGTTCCAGATGGTGCGTTCCTACACCGTGTTCTCGCACGACGGCCAGATCATTCCGGCAACACTCATGAAAACCGACAACCCGGCCGTGGGTGCGCCGGTTTTCTCAGCCGATACCGCCGCAAAAATCCGCAAGATGCTGCACATGGCAGCCGGCCCCGGCGGCACCGGCCCCAAAGCGCAGACCATGGGCTATTCGGTAGGCGGCAAATCGGGCACGGCATACAAACAAGTCGGCAAGGGCTACGGCAGCGACGGCAACCGCAAATACCGCAGCTGGTTTGTCGGCATGGCCCCGATTGACAAGCCCCGCATCATCGTTGGCGTGATGCTCGATGAGCCCAGCGCGGGCAAGTATTTCGGTGGCGAAGTCGCCGCCCCGGTATTCAGCGAACTGGTGCAACACAGCCTGCGCATCATGGGAGTGCAACCCGATATTTCGGTGCGCCCCCAAGTTGTGGCCGCAGCCGAAGACGAGAGCTTTTGATGCAGCATCTGGCACACCGCACTGAAGCCCTGGCCTGGTTGCAAACCCGCGTCACCGGCACGCTGGTCAGCGACAGCCGCCTGGTACGGCCCGGCGACGGCTTTGTGGCCTGGCCGGGTGCGGCCAGCGACGCGCGCCGCCATGTGGCGCAGGCCGTGCAGCGCGGCGCGACGGCCTGTCTGGTGGAAGCACAAGGCGCGCATGCCTGGGATTTCGCGGGCGCACCGGTTGCCAGCTTCAACGGCTTGCAAAAAGCGCTGGGCCCGTTGGTAGCGGCATTTTTTGAAGGCGGCACGACGCGCATTCCGGTGTTTGCAATAACCGGCACCAACGGCAAAACCTCCAGCGCCTGGTGGCTGGCGCAGGCCCTGGCCGCGCTGGCGCCCACACCGGCCTGCGCAGGCTTTATCGGCACCCTGGGCTGCGGCCTGTTGGGCAGCGGCGCGCCGTCCGACGCAAGCGGTCTGGACAGCACCGGCCTGACCACACCCGACCCGGTCACCCTGCATGCGGCGCTCCAGCGCTTTGCCACGCAGGGCGCGCGCGGCTGCGCCATCGAGGCGTCGTCCATCGGCTTGCAGGAACACCGGCTGGACGGCCTGCCTATCGACTGCGCCATCTTCACCAATTTCAGCCAGGACCATCTGGACTACCACGGCAGCATGGACGCCTATTGGGCGGCCAAAGCGGCGCTCTTCGCCTGGCCTGGTTTGCGCAGCGCTGTGATCAACATCGATGGCCAGCGTGGTGCCAGCTTGGCCGCCGAGCTGTCAGACAAAGGACTGGACCTGTGGACCTGTTCGGGCAGCCAGCGCGCGCGCCTGCAAGCCTGCGACATCCGCAGCAGCGGCACCGGCATGGTGTTTGCGGTGCGTGAGGCCGGCGAACAGCACACGGTACACAGCCCGGTCGCGGGCAACTACAACGTCGCCAACCTGCTGGGTGTGATTGCCGCCTTGCGCAGCCAGGGCATCCCGCTGGCGCAAGCGGCCACCGCCTGCAGCGGTCTGCAAGCCCCACCCGGGCGCATGCAGGCGGTGGCGGCACCGGACAGCAACCCGCTGGTTCTGGTTGACTACGCCCATACGCCGGACGGCCTGGACCAGGCCTTGGCGGCCTTGCGCCCCGTGGCGACGGCGCGCGGCGGGAAGCTGTGGTGTGTGGTCGGTTGCGGCGGCGACCGCGATGCCGGCAAACGCCCGCGCATGGGCGCAGTGGCCGCACAGGGCGCGGACCATGTGGTCTTCACCAGCGACAACCCGCGCAGCGAAGACCCGCAGCAGATCCTGGCCCAGATGGTTGCCACGCTTGAGCCCTCAGACCACTGGCAGGTGCAGCCGGATCGGGCGGCCGCAATTGCCGGCGCGGTGCAAAGCATGCATGACCGCGACCTCTTGCTGCTGGCCGGCAAAGGCCACGAAGCCACCCAGGAAATCGCCGGTCAGCGCCTGCCCTTTGATGACCGCGTCCAGGCGCGTAGCGCGCTCGCTGCGCGTGCCAACAGCCGCCTGACCCTGGGCCATCTGGCGGCACTGATCCCCCACAGCCAGCTCAGCGCCGACCCGGGCACCCCCTGGCTGCGGATACATACCGACAGCCGCAGCACCCAGGCGGGCGATGTATTCCTGGCGCTGCGCGGCGAGAAGTTCGACGCCAACCAGTTTCTGCCGCAGGCGCTGGACCGTGGCGCGGTGGCGGTGGTGTGCGAGCCCCAGCCTGCTGGCGCGCCGGGTGCCGCGCTGCCGCGTATCGAAGTACCCGACACCCAGCAGGCGCTGAGCGCATCGGCTGCGGCCTGGCGCGCGCAATGGCATCTGCCCCTGATCGGCGTAACCGGCAGCAATGGCAAAACCACGGTCACCCAAATGATCGCGTCCATCCTGCACGCCCATGCGCCACAGGGTGCGGCGCTGGCGACCCAGGGCAATTTGAACAACCACATCGGGGTACCGCTGACGGTTTTGCGCCTGCGCCGCGAACACCGCATCGCCGTGGTCGAACTCGGCATGAACCACCCCGGTGAAATCGCCCAGCTCAGCGCGGTGGCGCAGCCCACGGTGGCACTGGTTAACAACGCCCAGCGCGAGCACCTGGAATTCATGCACACGGTGGACGCGGTGGCCGCAGAAAACGGCGCAGTCATTACCGCCCTGCCCGCCTCTGGTGTTGCCGTATTCCCGGCCGATGACGCGTATGCGCCACTGTGGCGCAAACTGGCCGGTACGCGCCGGGTGCTGACCTTCAGCGCGCAAGCGAAACCGGCTGGCGAAGGCGTCTACCTGCAATCCGCGCGGTGGGGTTCGGGTTGCTGGCAGCTTGAAGCCGTGGCGCAGCTGGCGGGCCACACCGAAACCCTGGCCTTTGACTTGCATATCGCCGGACGCCACAACGTGCTGAACGCGCTGGCTGCGGCGGCCTGCGCGCTGGCAGCCGGCGTGTCCGCAGAGAACGTGGTCAGGGGCTTGTCCAGCTTTGTCCCGGTCCAGGGCCGCTCGCGTGCGCTAGCCCTGCAACACGCGGGGCGCAGCATCACCCTGGTCGACGACAGCTACAACGCCAATCCCGATTCGGTGCGCGCGGCCATCGACGTGCTGGCCGAGCTGCCCGCCCCGCGCTTGCTGGTGCTGGGTGATATGGGCGAGGTCGGCGACCAGGGCCCTGCGCTGCACCGCGAGGCCGGCGCGTACGCCGCTGCCAAAGGCATTGAAACCGTGTTGCTCAGCGGAGACCTGAGCCGCCACACCCATGCTGCCGCGCCGCAGTCGCAGCACATCGACAACATGCCCGCGCTCTGCGCCGCTGCAGTGCAGCAGCTGCCGCAAGTGGGCAGCATCTTGGTCAAAGGTTCGCGCTTTATGCGCATGGAGCAGGTGGTTGCCGCGCTGACACAGGCCTGCGCACCGCAGCCGCAGACCGCCGCACAACAAGGGGAAGCCGCATGTTGCTGAGTCTGGCGCAGTGGCTGCAAGCCATGTCACCCGAGTACGGGATATTCCGGGTGTTCCAGTACATCACTCTGCGCGCGGTAATGGCTGCGGTAACCGCCCTGGTTATAGGCCTGGCTGCCGGCCCGGCCGTGATACGGCGGCTGACCGCGCTGAAGATCGGCCAGCCGGTGCGCGGCTACGGCATGGAAACCCACCTGGTCAAAAGCGGCACACCGACCATGGGCGGGGTTTTGATCCTCCTGTCCATCGCCTTTTCCACCCTGCTGTGGGCCGATCTGAGCAACCGCTTTGTCTGGATCGTGCTGATCGTCACACTGGGTTTCGGTGCCATCGGCTGGGTCGATGACTGGCGCAAAGTGGTGCGCAAAGATCCCGAGGGCATGCGCTCGCGTGAAAAGTATTTCTGGCAATCCGCCATTGGACTGGTGGCGGCCATCGGTCTGGTGTTCAGCATTTCCGAGAACTCCAACCAGCGCGTCTGGGAGTTGTTCAGCATGTGGGTGAGCTCCGGCTTCGATGTCAACCTGCCGCCCAAAGCCGGCCTGCTGCTGCCGTTTTTCAAAGAGATCAGCTACCCCCTGGGCGTGCTGGGCTTTGTGATCATGACCTACCTGGTGATTGTGGGCTCCAGCAATGCGGTGAACCTGACCGACGGCCTGGATGGTCTGGCCATCATGCCGGTGGTGATGGTGGCATCCGCCCTGGGCGTTTTTGCCTATGTGACCGGTAGCGCCGTGTACTCCAAATACCTGTTTTTCCCGCACATCACCGGTGCCGGTGAATTGCTGATTTTCTGCGCCGCCATCGCCGGCGCAGGGCTGGCATTTTTATGGTTCAACACCCACCCGGCGCAGGTCTTTATGGGCGACGTGGGCGCCCTGTCTTTGGGCGCTGCGCTGGGCACCGTGGCGGTGATCGTGCGCCAGGAAATTGTGCTGGCGGTCATGGGCGGCATTTTTGTGGTCGAGGCGCTCTCGGTGATGCTGCAAGTGGGCTATTTCAAGTACTCCAAGCGCCGTTTCGGCGAAGGCCGCCGCCTGCTCAAGATGGCACCGCTGCACCACCATTTCGAAAAATCCGGATGGCGCGAAACCCAGGTCGTGGTGCGCTTTTGGATCATCACCATGTTGCTGTGCCTTTTGGGCCTGTCGACCTTGAAGCTGCGCTAAGCCATGGACTCCTTGCGCGACCAACACGTTCTGATTCTGGGCCTGGGTGCATCCGGCCTGGCGATGGCGCGTTGGTGCGCCCGTGCCGGTGCGCGGGTCAGCGTGCTCGACAACCGCTCTGCCCCGCCGCAAGCGCCTGCGCTGCAAGCCGGCGTTCCCGCAGCGCGCTTGCTGTGCGGCGCATTCACCGCCGATTGGGTACAAGGCAGCGACATCCGCGCGGTCTTTGTCAGCCCCGGGCTGGCGCCGGCGCAAACCGCTGAACTGGTCGATGCGGCACGCGGCCTGGGCCTATGGGTAGGCGGCGAGCTCGCCCTGTTTGCCCAGGCGCTGGCCGACTTGCAGCAAAGCATGGATTACGCGCCCTGCGTCCTGGCAATCACCGGCACCAATGGCAAAACCACGGTGACCTCCCTGACCGGCCAACTGGTGGCCCGCGCGGGCAAGACCGTCGCGGTGGCAGGCAACATCGGGCCGACCCTGCTCGATACCCTGGCGCAGGCTTTGGAGGCGCAGTCCCTGCCCGCCGTCTGGGTGCTGGAGCTGTCGAGCTTTCAGCTGCAGCACAGCGGCAGTTTTGAGCCGACCGCGGCCGTGGTCCTCAACCTCAGCCAGGACCATTTGGACTGGCACGCGGACATGGACGACTACGCAGCCGCCAAGTCCCGCGTCTTCGGGACGCGGGCAGCGATGGTGCTCAACCGCGATGACGCGGCGGTGATGCGCATGGCACCGGCCCCCGTGCCGGCTGCCAAGGGCGCACGCAGCGCCAGCCCCAAAGCCGCACCGGCAAGCACGCGCACCATGCTGCGTTTTGGCAGCGACATGCCCACGCAGATGGGCGATTTCGGCCTGGAAGATGTCAACGGTCTGAGCTGGTTGGTGCGCGCCGTCGGAAGCGGCGAAAAAGTCGCACGCGGCGCGCAAGAAGAAATCCTGATCCAGCGCCTCATGCCCGCCGACGCCCTGCGCATCCACGGACGCCACAACGCCACCAACGCCCTGGCCGCGCTGGCACTGGTGACCCTGGCCGGTTGCCCGCTGGCACCGGTGCTCTTCGGCTTGCGCGAATACCGTGGCGAGCCGCACCGCATGCAGTCGGTCGCTGTGGTGGCCGACGTGGAATATTTCGATGACAGCAAAGGCACCAATGTGGGCGCCACGGTGGCCGCGCTGCACGGCCTGGGTAGCCAACGCCGTCTGGTGCTGATTCTGGGTGGCGACGGCAAGGGCCAGGACTTTGGCCCCTTGGCTGCGCCGCTGGCCGCTTACGCCCGCGCGGTGGTGCTGATCGGGCGCGACGCAGGCCGTATCCGCGACGCGCTGGCCAGCCAAGCCGGGCTGACCATGGTGGACGCCGACACCCTGGAGCAGGCCGTGGAGATCGCCGCGCAACAGGCGCGCCCGGGGGATGCGGTGCTGCTCTCACCGGCCTGCGCCAGCCTGGACATGTTTGACAACTACGCCCACCGGGCGCAGGTCTTCGTGCAGGCGGTGGCCGCGCTGGCACAACACCAGGGCACGCCCATGGAGGCGGCGGCATGATGGCCTTGGCCCACAAGCTCAATCCCTTCAAACGCTGGCTCAGCCCGGCCGAAGACCAGGACCTGACCCTGCCCGTGCA
>CANCTD010000002.1 GCA_947380945.1 Comamonadaceae bacterium | reverse complement strand
GTAGCGGCATTGAATTTGTCGACCTGGTCGGTGGCGTCGCTGCGGTTGACGATGACGCCGCCCAAGCGCACGTTGTAGTTTTTGGACTTGGCGCCTATGGCCTGCACGATGCGGTTCATGGCGAAGATCGAATCGAAGTCATTGGCGGTCACGATCAGCGCGCGGTCGGCGTGTTGCAATGGTGCGGCAAATCCGCCGCAGACCACATCGCCCAGCACGTCGAAAATCACCACGTCGGTGTCTTCCAGCAGGTGGTGTTCTTTGAGCAGCTTGACCGTCTGGCCAACCACGTAGCCGCCGCAACCGGTGCCTGCGGGCGGGCCACCGGCTTCCACGCACATCACGCCGTTGTAACCGGGGAAAACAAAGTCTTCCAGCCGCAGCTCTTCGGCGTGGAAGTCCACGGTTTCCAGCGCGTCGATCACCGTGGGGTTGAGCTTCTTGGTCAGGGTAAAGGTGGAATCGTGCTTGGGGTCACAGCCGATTTGTAGCACGCGTTTACCCAGCTTGCTGAAGGCCGCCGACAGGTTCGACGAGGTCGTGCTCTTGCCGATGCCGCCCTTGCCGTAAATGGCAAAAACTTTGGCGGTGCCGATTTTCACGCTGGGGTCCAGCTGGACCTGGACGCTGCCTTCGCCATCGCCGCGTGGTTTACCTCCACGGGTGATTTGGGACGGGGCTATCAGGGTGGTTTCCATCATGCGGCTACTCCGGTTTGAACGCCTTCGAGGCGGTCTTCTAGCTCTTCGCCTGCTTGCTTCAAGGCTTCCAAGGTGGCCGCGTCGGGCTGCCAGTAGTTGCGCTCGGAGGCTTCGATCAGGCGGTTGGCCATCCGCAGGGATGCGGTTGGATTGAGTGCGGCCAGGCGTTCGCGCATGGCCGGATCGAGGACAAAAGCCTCGGTCAATTGTTTGTAAACCCAAGGCTGCACCTGGCCGGTCGTGGCCGACCAACCCATGGTGTTGGTGACGTGCACTTCAATTTGGCGCACACCTTCATAGCCGTGCTCGAGCATGCCTTCCAGCCACTTGGGGTTGAGCACGCGGGTGCGCGTCTCTAGCGCGACTTGCTCTTGCAGCGAGCGCACGGTGCCCGCGCTCTTGGTCTGGTCGCCGATGTAGACCGGCGGGGTTTTGCCACCCTGCACCGAGCGCACCGCGTGGGTAATGCCGCCCAGTGTGTCGAAATAGTTATCGACCGTGGTGACGCCGAGCTCCAGGGAATCGAGGTTCTGGTAGGTGAGTTGCACATCGGCCAGCGCGGTTTGCAGCAAGGCGGTCTGTTGCTGGGCCACACCGTTGCGGCCGAAGGCGAAGCCTTTGCGGCGGGTGTAGGTGTCGGTGATTTCGCTTTCGTCGTCCCAGCGGCTGCTCTCCACCAGGTTGTTGACGTTGGCACCGTAGGCGCCGTCGGCGTTGCCGTATACCCGCAGCGCGGCGGTCTCCAGGGTGCAACCATGCTCTTGCTGGTAGGCCAGTGAATGCTTGCGGACCCAGTTCATCTCCAGCGGTTCATCCGCCGTGGCCGCCATGTAGGCGGCATCGGCCAGCAGCTTGATTTGCAGCGGCAGCAGGTCGCGGAATATGCCCGACAAGGTGACGATCACATCGATGCGCGGGCGGCCGAGTTCCTCCAGCGGAATCAGGGTGGCTCCGGCAATGCGGCCGTAGCTGTCAAAACGCGGGCGCGCGCCCATCAGAGCCAGCACCTGGCAGATCGGCGAACCCTCGTTTTTCAGGTTGTCCGAGCCCCACAGCACCATGGCAATCGATTCGGGCAAGGGGTTGCCGTCGGCTACGTAGCGGTCAATCAGCCGTTGTGCCTGGCGGGTTCCGTCGCTCAAGGCGTAGGCGCTGGGAATCTTGAAGGGGTCAAAGCCGTGCACATTGCGCCCGGTGGGCAGTACTTCGCGGGTTTGCAGGATGTCACCACCGGGGGCGGGCGCGATGAAGCGGCCTTCCAGGGCCCGTAAGAGCGCGGTGACTTCGTGGTCGGTCGCCATCTTGATATTGCTGTCCACCAGGTCAGCAACCATGGACAGCGTGGCCTCATCGCGTGGCAAGGTGGCTTTGGCGACCACGGTTGCGGCATCGTCACCGGCCACGATGGAGGCCAGTGCGGTAGCGCTCAACTGCGTATCGAATGCAGCGCTGGCCATGGCCTTGAGCATCTCGCTGCGGGTGGCGGCGTCCGGTGCGCGTCCGGTCACGTGCAAGCCGCTGGGGATCAGGGTGTATTCCAGCTCCAGCAGGTCATCGGAGAGCTTTTGCATGCGCGGCTCCAGAGCAGCATCCACTTCCCAGTTGCTCTCGGCTTCGCGCAAGTCCAGTACCTTTGCCTGCGCCTGAATCTGGGCGATCAGCTCCAAGGTCTCCGGCGAAACCGCCTGGGTTCCCGCCTTTTCCGCAGCGCTCAGGGGCGGCAGGCTGTTCCAGCGGTCCAGCGAGACCTTCAGATCATTCAGGCCTTTGTACAAGCCGGCGTTGGTGACCGGCGGTGTCAGATAACTCACCAGCGTCGCGCCCGAGCGGCGCTTGGCGATCGCGCCTTCGGCGGGGTTGTTGCAGGCGTAGAGGTAGACGTTGGGCAGGTCGTCAATCAGGCGGTCCGGCCAGCAGGAACCGGACATGCCGCTTTGTTTGCCGGGCATGAATTCCAGCGCGCCGTGGGTGCCGAAATGCAGCACCGCGTGGGCGGCAAAATCTTCGCGCAGGTAGCGGTAAAAAGCCGAGAAGGCGTGCGTGGGTGCCAGGCCTTTTTCGAATAGCAGGCGCATCGGGTCGCCCTCGTAGCCGAACGAGGGTTGCACGCTGATCAGCACATTGCCGAACTGTCGGCCCAGCACCATCAGGCCGTCGCCGGTGCTGAGTTGGCGCCCCGGTGCCGGGCCCCATTGGGCCTCGATGTCCTGCAGCCAGCGCTCGCGCCGCACATGGTCTGCAGCCGGGATGACGGTGTGCACATTGGCATTGGCGCCGTAGCTGGCGGCATTGCCCTTGAGCACGCTGTCCCGCAACACGTCCACGCTTGCGGGCATGTCCACGCTGTAACCTTGCTCCTGCATGGCGGCCATGGTGTGGAACAGGGACTCGAACACCGACAAATAGGCGGCCGAGCCGACATTGCCCGCATTGGGCGGGAAGTTGAAGATCACGATGGCGACTTTGCGCTGCGCACGTTCGCTGCGGCGCAAGGCCACCAGCTTGGCCACCCGGGCGGCCAGCATCCAGGCGCGCTCGGGGCAGGTGTGCATGTCCTGGGCGCGGTCGCTGGCTTGGAAGGTGCAGCGCTGGTCGCAGCCGGTGCAGGTCACGCCGGGTGCGCCGGGACGGCCGCCGAAGACCATGGGGTTGGTCGAGCCGTCCAGCTCGGGGATGGAGACCATGATGGTGCTCTCCACCGGCATCAGGCCACGGTCGGAGCCACCCCACTGGTCCAGGGTCTGGAATTCCACCGGGTGCGCGGCGACATAGGGAACGTCCAACTGGGCCAGCGCCTCCTGGGCGGATTTGGCGTCGTTGTAGGCGGGGCCGCCTACCAGCGAGAAGCCGGTGAGTGAGACGACTGCGTCCACGCAGGGCTTGCCCTGTTCATAGAAAAACTGGTCTATGGCCGGGCGGCAGTCCAGGCCCGATGCAAAGGCCGGGATCACCCGCATGCCTTTGGCTTCCAGGGCCGCAATCACGCCGTCGTAGTGGCCGGCGTTGTTGGATAGGAGGTAGGAACGCAGGACCAGAATGCCCACGGTGCCGGCCGGCGCTGCGCCACCGGTGTGTGGCAGTGGCAGCGCGTGCGCGCTCTCGGCAAAGCGGCCCGCCATGCGGGGGTGGTAAACGCCGACCTCGGGGTAATCCACGGGCGCTTGCGCCACGATGCGATCGCGCAAAACCTTGCGTGGGCCGGCCGCTCCGCGCGCCACGGCGTGGCGCAGCATGTTGAGTACGTTCTCGTCTGATCCGCCCAGCCAGTATTGCAGGGTCAGGAAGTAGGCGCGCACGTCCTGCGCGGTTCCAGGAACAAAGCGCAGCAGCTGCGGCAGGCGGCGCAGCATCTTCATCTGCGCTGCACCGGCGGGCACTGCTTTTTCTTTGGAGTTGCCGCCGCGCAGTTTCTTGAGCAAGGCCATGGGGCCACTGGCGGGCTTGCTCATGTCGAAGTTGCCCAGGCGCGTGAGGCGGACCACTTCGGATGCCGAGGCCATGCAAATCATGGCGTCGCATTCCAGGCGGCGCGCTTGCAAAATATCCAGCACTGGCAAAAAGTGGTCTTCCAGGAACAACATGCCGGCGATCACGATGTCGGCGCTGGCCAGGTCGCTGCGGCAGCGCGCCAGCGCGGCTGTGTTGTTGGCGTACTCGGACGCGGCGTGCAGGGAAATGCTGAGCTGGGGCAGTTCACGCGCCAGGCGCTGGCGGGCCCGCTCCACGCTGCTGGCCAGGTGCGTATCCATGGTCACGATAACCAGCTTCAGCGCACTGGCGCTGCTCTGGTCAGCGGCTGAAGTGGGCTTTTGCATCGTAAAGTGTCTCCACGGTGATGTTCTGAATCCCCTTTTCCGTCGCAAAGCGTTCGGTATTGCGGCGGGCTTTGCCGCGTACAAAGAAGGGGATTTTTCCTAGCTCTTTTTCGGCATCCTTGGACCACAGGGCTATGCCCGGTTGGGTGTCTGTTGCGGGTGCGGCGGGTGCCGCAACGGCGGCGATTGGCGCGTCTGCGGCGGAGGCTGCATCCGCATGGGCTGCGACTTCGGCAGGGGATTCCTGCACAGGCTGCGCCGCGGCGGCTTTGCCCGCACCCAGGTGCGAGGAGCCCGCGCCGTCATGGAATTCAAAGTCTTCGCGGAACATGCCCAGTAGGTGTTCCTCCAGCCCCATCATCAGCGGATGCACCCAGGTGTCAAACAGCACGTTGGCACCTTCAAAACCCATTTGCGGCGCGTAGCGCGCGGGGAAATCCTGTACATGGACCGGGGCCGAAATGACGGCGCAGGGAATCGCGTGGCGCTTGGCGATATGGCGCTCCATTTGCGTGCCCAGAATCAATTCGGGCTGGAGCTGGGTGATTTGCGCCTCCACCGCCAGGTAGTCGTCGCTGATCAGCGCCTCCACACCGTAGCGCTTGGCGGCATCGCGCACTTCGCGTGCAAATTCGCGGCTGTAGGTGCCCATGCCCACCACTTCAAAGCCCATCTCGTCTTGCGCAAAACGGGCTGCGGCGATCACGTGGGTGGCGTCGCCAAACACATACACGCGCTTAGCTGTCAGGTAGGTCGAATCGACTGAGCGCGCGTACCAGACCGCATGCGCATCGGCCTCGATGTCGGCGGGTACCGTGATGCCGGCCAGGGTTGCGACTTCCTGCACAAATTCGCGGGTGGCGCTCATGCCTATGGGCACGGTTTTGGTAAAGGGCTGACCGAACTGGCGCTGCAGCCACTGCGCGGTGGTCTGGGCGATCTCGGGGTAGAGCACCACATTGAAATCCGCGTCCGGCAGGCTTTGCAAATCGGCCGCGCTGGCACCCAGGGGCGCGGTCACGGCGACATCCACGCCCATGCGGGTCAGCAGTTGGCGGATTTCCTTGACATCGTCGCGGTGGCGAAAGCCCAGGGCGCTGGGGCCCAGGATGTTGCAACGCGGGCGGCGTTCGCCGTCTGCCGGATGCGTCGCTTCGGACTTGCGCGCCAGGCGGCGTACCAGGTGGTAGAAGGTCTCGGACGCGCCCCAGTTTTCCTTGCGCTGGTAGGCGGGCAACTCCAGTGCCACCACGGGAATCGGCAGGTCCAGCGCGAGTGCCAGGCCGCCCGGGTCATCTTGGATCAGTTCGGCGGTGCAGGATGCGCCCACCAGCATGGCATTGGGCGCAAAACGGTCGTAGGCGTCTTTGACGGCGGTCTTGAACAACTCCGCCGTGTCACCGCCCAGATCGCGCGCCTGGAAGGTGGTGTAAGTCACCGGCGGGCGGCGGGGCAGGCGCTCGATCATGGTGAACAGCAGGTCGGCGTAGGTGTCGCCCTGGGGCGCGTGCATCACGTAATGCACGTCGGTCAGCGCCGTGGCTACGCGCATGGCGCCAATGTGCGGCGGGCCTTCGTATGTCCAGAGTGTGAGTTGCATGGCGGCTCGACTCCTTAGGCGACCAGCTTGAGCTTGCGCGCCAAGGGGCGGCTGAACAGGTTGGCCAGGTCGCCGGCCTGCTCGTAGCCCTGGATGGGGGTGAACACCAGCTCAATCGCCCACTTGGTACTCATGCCTTCGGCTTCCAGCGGGTTGGCCAGTCCCAGGCCGCAGACCACCAGATCGGGCTGGTCCTGGCGGCAGCGGTCGAGCTGCTTTTCCACATCCTGGCCTTCGCTCAGGCGGGTGTTGGCCGGGAGCAGCGCCAGCTCGGGCTCCATGTGCTGGCGGTGCAGATAGGGCGTGCCGACTTCGCACAGGTCCATGCCGAGTTCGCGCTGAACAAAGCGTGCCAGCGGGATTTCCAGCTGCGAGTCGGGGAAGAAAAAAATGCGTTTGCCGGTCAGCGCCGTGCGGTGGCGGCCCAGCGACTGCTCGGCGCGTGCGCGGGGTGCGGCGGTGACTTCTTCAAAGCGCGCCTGCGGGATGCCAAAAGCCTGCGCGGCAGCCTGCAGCCACAGCGTCGTGCCTTCGCTGCCCAGCGGAAAGGGTGCGCCCAGACGGCGCGCGCCCATGGCGTCCAGTCCGCGCGCGGTATCGGCGAGGAAGGGCTGGGCCAGCAGGTAGACCGTGTCGGCTCCCACCTGCGGCATGGCGCGGCTTTTGCGCGGCGGGAAAAACGCCACCTGTGCAATACCCATGTCGTTCAAGAGTTTGCGCAACTGGTCTTCGACCACGTCGGCCAGCGTGCCCACGATCAGCAATTGCGCAGGCGCGGCGGCCGGGGCGGGGGCTTGCGAACGCGGCAGCACCGGCAGCAAGGAGGCCAGGCAGGCGTCTTCGCCCTGGGTGAATGTGGTTTCGATGCCGCTGCCCGAGTAGTTGAGCACCCGCACGTCCGGCAGGTACTGCCGGCTGAGGCGCTCGGCTGCACGGGAAAGATCCAGCTTGATGACCTCGGAGGGGCAGGACCCGACCAGGAACAGCAGCTTGATGTCGGGGCGGCGCGCCAGCAATTGCTGCACCACGCGGTCCAATTCTTCGTTGGCATCGGCCAGACCGGCCAGATCGCGCTCGTCGATGATGGCCGTGCCAAAGCGGGGCTCGGCAAAAATCATCACGCCTGCCGCCGACTGGATCAGGTGCGCGCAGGTGCGCGAACCGACCACCAGAAAGAATGCGTCCTGGATTTTGCGGTGCAGCCAGATGATGCCGGTCAGGCCGCAAAACACCTCGCGCTGGCCGCGTTCGACCAAGACGGGTGCGGTCTGGCAACCGGTGGCAGCGGCGGACTGGATAGGAATCACGGGGCTCACAGGGCCACCTCCATCTCGCCGCTGACCATGGCGGCTTCTTTGGTCTTGCCTGCGCCTTGCAAGCGGGCGCGCCGCAGTTTGAGGATGTATTGCGCTGCGTTGATCACATAGGTGACGTAGGCGGCGAGTGCCAAAGCGAGCTGTTCGGTCGGTGTGAACCCGCCGTGCCACCACATGGCCACATACGCGGTGTGCAAAAGCATCACCACCATGCTGACCATGTCTTCCCAGTAAAAGGCGTCGGCAAACAGGTAAACGTCGTAAACGACTTTTTCCCAAATGCAACCGGTAATCATGATGATGTAGAGCACCACGGTCTTGACGACCACCGAGATCAGCGCGGTCTGCTCGCCCTCGCCGGTCCAGAAAAAGCGCAAAACCAGGCCCAGGCTGACCAGAAACACCAGAAACTGCACCGGTGCCAGCACGCCTTGCACCAGCGTCCACACCGTGGCGTCACGCTTGACGCGCTGCTCGGGTGTGTACAGGGGCTTGGTCACGGCGGGTTTCCTTTTGTCAAATGGGCGCTGGGTGCGGCGCGTTGGCGTCTTCAATTGGAACCACTATAAACCAGTGTCAACCTAAATTGACGTATTTTTTTTAATACAAAACTAGGGTTTTCCATGATTACAAGCGCGCGGCGGCAAACCACACTTTTGCATCCCAAATTGAAGATCAAAAGGAACTTGGTATGTTGGACGCGGCGGTAAAGCGACTCCCCCGTTTCTTGATGGACATTGCGCCCATTCAACGCCTTATAGGCGGGCAGGGGCGTTTGCGCCTGGTGGAAGATGCCTATTCCGGCGACCATCCAGGCCGTGAGCGTGCCGTTCCGGCGCTGGGAACCGCGCAATGCGCCGAGCTGGCGCATGCGGCGGTGCGCAGCCAGACCGAGACCATGGCGCTGCTTCGGGCCTGGCACGACCAGGGTCGCAGCTGGCCGGACATTTACCTGCAGGGCATTGGCCCGGCGGCGCGGCTGGCAGGCAGTTGGTGGGAGGCCGACTGCATGGACTTTGCCAGTGTGTCCATCGCCGTGGCCCGGCTCCAGGTGGCGGTTTGCGAGCTGAGCCCTGAGTTTCTGCTCAGTGCCCGCCCGGTCACCGGCGCGCCCAAGCGCTTGTTGCAGGTGAACCTGAGTTCCCAGCACACCCTTGGCGGCCTGATGGCGGCTGAGTTTTTCCGGCTGGGGGGCTGGGCGGTGCAGGTGGTCCATGGGCTGGAGCCTGGCGAATGGGTCGACGCCCTGTCCTCGGACTGGTTTGACGTGCTGGGCCTGGGCCTGGCGGTAGAGGCGCAGTTGCCAAGCCTGCAGGCGGCGCTTCCGCGGCTGCGAAGCGCCAGCGCCAACCCTGGTATCAAAATTATGTTGGGCGGGCCTTTGCTCCAACAGCGGCCCGAATTGGTCCGGGCCTTGAGAGCGGATTTTTCAGCCTCTTCGGCCGATGAGGCGGTCGCCCTGGCCGACCGCTGGGTGGCGGTGGGGATTTGATGGCATCCGGTCAGCCTCAACTGTCTACTTTTCAGTGTACATAAGTGCATGTTTTATCTGACACAACCCTTATAATAAAAATAACAATAAACCACTATTTGTTGTAGTTGACTTGTTGAATCGAAGCTGGATCTATGAAACTCCCCTCTATTGAAGCCCACACCCTGGCGTCGCTCATAGGCGTCACATCGGACGTGGCTTTGGTCATCGACAAAAACGGGGTCGTGCAGGATGTTTCCGTCAAAAAGGACGATTTGGCCAGCCTGGGTTGCCACAACTGGATCGGCCAGGCCTGGGTGGATACCGTGACCCTGGACAGCCGCCCCAAGGTGCAGGACATGCTCAAAGCGGCGGCCGACGGTTCCGAGTTGCGCTGGCGTCATGTCAACCATCCATCGCCCCAAGGGGTTGACGTGCCAATGCAATACGCCTTGGTGCGTTTTGAGTCCGACGGCCGCTTTTTGGCGCTGGGCCGGGACATGGAGGCCTTGGCGGTTTTGCAGCGCCGCCTCGTGGAAACGCAGCAGGCCATGGAGCGCGACTACCTGCGGCTGCGCCACATCGAGACCCGCTACCGCATCCTGTTTGACACCTCGGTAGAGGCCGTCATGCTGGTGGATTCCAACTCCCTGCGCGTCACCGAGGTCAACCTCAGCGCCCAGGCTTTGCTCAAAGACACCACCAAGCGCCTGGTCGGGCGCGAGGCGATAGAAGCTTTTGAGCCCGCTTACCGGGAAGAGGTGCAAGCGCTGTTGCGCATGGCCTATGCCACCGGGCGGGTGGAGATGCGCAAGGCCCGTTTTGTCGGCGCTTTGGCTGATTGCACCGTGACGGCCACCGTGTTCCGGCAGGAAAACGGAGCCCAGTTTTTATTGCGCCTGCTGCCCCAGGAGCCGGCCAAAGAACAAGGCCCGCAAGGTCTCTCGGCGCTGATGTCGCAGGCCATGGAGCGCGCGCCCGACGGGCTGGTTCTGACCGACCGCAGCGGCCACATCAAAGCGGTGAACGCCGAATTCATGTCCATCGTAGGCGCCACTGCCAGTTCGCAGCTTCTGGGGCAGGCGCTGGAACAGTGGTTTGTGCGCGGCGGCATCGATTGGGGCGTGCTCAATACCAATTTGCGCCAGCAAACGGCAGTTAAAGAATTTGCGACCAATTTGCTGGGTTTCAGTGGCGTGGCCGTGGCCGTCGAGATTGCCGCCCTGACGCTGGGTTCGCCGGAGGGCGAGGTTTCCTACGCTTTTTATGTGCGCGACATGACGCGCCGGCAGCTGCCGGAAGTGCGGGAAAGCTCGGGCATGTCGGACTCGGTCGCCCAGCTTGCGCGGCTGGTCGGGCGTTTGCCGATGAAAGACATCGTGGGCGAGACGGTGGACATGATCGAGCGCATGTGCATCAAGTCGGCGCTGGATCTGACCCACAACAACCGGGCGTCTGCCGCCGAAATGCTCGGTTTGTCGCGCCAAAGCCTGTACGTCAAGCTGCGCCGCCACGGCATGGTGTCTGAGGGCGACGCCGACTGATTCGCCGGACCCGGGGCTGCGCCCCGCCCTAGGCGCTTAAGGCCGCAGAACGGGCAACTGGCAAGCCCCCCAAAAGGGCATAAAAATGTCGCAATTAAGTGTCAATCCCTATTGACATATCAAAGTGTCATGCAAAACTCTTTGCATGGAATACCCCAAGCTGTCCACGGTTGCCGAGCTGCTCAAACCCGTTACCTGGTTCCCGCCGGTGTGGGCTTTTGCCTGCGGGGCGGTCTCCTCGGGCCAGCCCTTGGCAGCCCAATGGCCGCTGGTACTGGCCGGACTGGTGCTTACCGGGCCCCTGGTATGTGCCAGCAGCCAGGCGGTGAACGACTGGTTTGACCGCCACGTCGACGCCATCAACGAGCCGCAGCGGCCCATCCCCTCGGGCCGCATGCCCGGGCGCTGGGGTCTTTACATCGCAATCATCTGGACTGTGTTGTCGCTGGTGTGGGCGCAGGCGCTGGGGCAATGGGGTTTTTATGCCTGCGCGCTGGCGCTGCTTTTGTCCTGGGCCTACAGCGCGCCGCCGCTGCGCTTGAAGAACGACGGCTGGCTGGGCAACGCCGCTTGCGCGCTCAGTTACGAAGGCCTGGCCTGGATCACGGGTGCGGCGGTGATGGTGGGCGGTGTGATGCCCGCGCCGTCCATCGTGGTGCTGGCCCTGCTCTACAGCGTGGGTGCGCACGGCATCATGACCCTCAATGATTTCAAGGCGGTGCAGGGCGATCTGCAAATGGGCGTGCGCTCCTTGCCGGTGCAACTCGGCGTTGTCGGCGCGGCCAAGGCGGCCTGCTGGGTCATGCTGGTGCCGCAGGCCTGCGTGGCCTGGTTGCTGCTGCATTGGGGTGCGACCTGGCATGCGCTGGCGGTTGCCGCCCTGATGGTGGCGCAGTGGCCCTTGATGCGCCGCTTTATTGCATCGCCGGTGGAACGCGCGCTGTCGGTCAGCGCCTTTGGTGTGCCCATGTATGTCACCGGAATGATGGTCAGCGCCTGGGCCTTGCGTCTGGGTTACGGCCTTGCGGGCGGGACAGTCGCATGAGCGCGTGTTCCGCCGCCTGGACCGCTATTGGAAATCGTTGTGTCCCCTATCACCTCTTCACCTCTGGCAAGGAGCCAAACCATGCAAACCCAAGAATATGACGTCGTCGTTGTCGGCGGTGGCCCCGCTGGTGCAACCGCTGCCGATGACCTGGCACGTGAAGGCCGCAGCGTGCTGCTGCTGGACCGCCAAGGCCGCACCAAGCCCTGTGGTGGCGCGATCCCGCCGCGCCTGATCAAGGACTTTCACATCCCTGATCACTTGCTGGTGGCCAAGGCGCGTTGCGCACGCATGATTTCACCCACCGACAAAAAAGTCGACATCCCTATCGACAACGGCTTTGTCGGCATGGTCAACCGCGACGCGTTCGATGAATGGTTGCGCGAGCGGGCACAGGCCAACGGCGCGCAACGCTGCCGCGCCGTGTTTGACAAGATCACCGAGGACGGCGACGGCGTGGCGCGCGTGCATTACACGCCCGCAGGCAAGAACGAAGACCACGTGCCGACCAGCGTGCGCGCGCGCTATGTCATAGGTGCTGACGGCGCCAAATCCGAGGTGGCACGCCAGACCATCGAGGGCTATGAAAAAACCAAGTACGTGTTCGCGTACCACGAGATCGTCAAAGCCCCGCAGGGCGATGCCAGCCACGACCCCGACCGCTGTGACGTGTACTACAACGGCGTCTTGTCCCCCGACTTTTATGGCTGGGTTTTCCCCCACGGCGACACCATGAGCATCGGCACCGGCAGCGCCGACAAGGGCTACTCCTTGCGTTCGGCTGTGGGACGCTTGCGGGAAATCGGTGGCCTGACGCATCTGGAAACACTGCGCCGCGAAGGCGCACCGATTCCGCTCAAGCCGCTGCCGCGCTGGGAAAACGGCCGCAATGTCGTGCTCGCCGGCGATGCCGCAGGTGTGGTGGCACCTGCGTCTGGCGAAGGTATTTACTACGCCATGTTCGGTGGCCGCGTTGCCGCGCAGGCGGTGAACCAGGCGATTCTCAATAACAACCCGGCCTTGCTCAAGCAGGCCCGCAAACAGTTCATGCGCCTGCACGGCAAGGTCTTCTGGGTGTTGGGCATCCTGCAGTATTTCTGGTACCAGAACGACAAGCGGCGCGAGCGCTTCGTGAAAATTTGCGAAGACAAAGATGTGCAGCAACTCACCTTCGATGCCTACATGAATAAGGAGCTGGTGCGGCGCAAGCCCATGGCCCATATCCGCATCTTCTTCAAAGATCTCGCACACCTGTTCGGCATGGCGCGGGCCTGATGCCGCAGTGTGCAGCGCAGGCGGGAGGTGGGGTCTAGCTGCGTAATTGCCCCTGGTCGCCCGCTTGGCCCCCTGGCCCCTGGCTGGCTTCGGCCCAGGCGCAAATATGCTGCGCCACGGCAAGCGGCGCTTCCTCGTGTGCCAAATGGCCCAGTTCCGGTGCCGTGATGCCCTGTGCCTGCGACACGCGCGCGTAGGTTCGGCCCGACCAGCTGGTTGGTACCGTGGTGTCGCGCCCGCCCAGGTGCAAAAAAACCGGGCCGCGCAAATCGGGCATACGCCGCCCCAGCGCAGCCATGTCCCAAGCGGCCATCATGGCCAGCACGCCGCGCACATGGCTTGCTTGCCGGATCAGCCGGCCGTAGTAATCCACGCCTTGCGCGCCCAGCCGCGAGCCTGTTTCATCCACCAGCTTTTGCACCACGCCCGGACGCGCGCCATGGCGCGCAATCCACAGCGCGGACATCGGATTGAGCGCCAGCAATTTGGCCGCCGCCGGGAACATCCAGCTCGCCATGCCGGGGATGGGCAGCCAGGCCGGGTTCAAGCCGATCAGCGTGGGGCCGTGCGCGGGCTGAGCGCTCTGCCGGTCCAGCACCCATTGCGCGGCTACTGCGCCCCCGGCGGAATGGCCCACGACCACGTGTGGCATGAGGCCCAGCGCGCCCAGCAAATCGTTCAGCGCCTGTGCCATTTCGCGCAGCCCCGGCCGCCATCCGCTGGCGATGTGGCTGAGTGCATGGCCGGGCAAATCAGGACAGACCACGGTGAAATGCGCGCCCAAAGGTTCCAGCAGGTCGCGCCAGCTATGGGTGGACGCACCCGCACCATGCAGCAGCAAGAGCACCGGTCCGCTGCCGGTGATTTGCACATGCCAGCGCACGCCCGGCGTCTGCACAAAGCGGCTGCAATCCATGTGGGGCCAGTCCGGCCCCAGGTCCGCGGCTTGCAGCGGCGGGTACAACCAGTCGAACACCGCTCAGGCCCCCCGCAGGGTTTGCATGGCGGCGGCCATGCGCTGCGCCTGCACATAGGGCATGGGCAGGTACTGCGCGCCCATGCTGCGCGCCAGCGCCTGCGCCAGCGGCTCGGGCTTGGCCGCGGTGTCAATCCACAAGGCGGCCCAGGGGCTCAGCGCCCAGCGCTGCGCCAGCGCCAGCGCGTCGGCACCGGCCTGCGCCCGTCCGCCCATGCCGGCCAGATCGATATTGGCGCGCCCGTCGCTGAGCACCACCAGGCTGGGCGTCATGCCCGCGCGCTGCACCTGTATGGCCTGCTCCAGGCCCAGTTGCAGCGCCATCGCCAAGGGTGTTCCGCCGCCGCCGGGCAGGCCGGCGAGCGCGCGCTTGGCCCGTACCAGCGAGCGCGTGGGTGGCAGCAGCAGCTCGGCCTTGGCACCGCGAAAGGCCAGCACGCACACGCTATCGCGCCGGGCGTAGGACTGCTGCAACAGGATTTCCACCGCGCCTTTGGCTTCGGCCAGCCGTTCCAGCGCCGCCGAGCCGGACGCGTCAATTGCAAAAATCAGGCAGGACGGGCTGCGCTGCTCAAAGCGCTGGATGTGAAAGTCCTCCGGCCACAGGCTGATGCGATTGCGCGATGGAGCGTGTGCGTTGGACGGCTTGCGGCGCAGTGTTTGTTTGGGGGCGGCTGCACGCAGGGTGGCCAGCAAATGCAGGCGCGCACCGGCATGCGGCTTGCCAGCGCGCGGGCTCAAAGGGCGGCCGCGCATCGTGTGCTTTTGTGCCTGTCCGCTGCTGCCGCTTTGGGCGGCGCGCACGCCTTTTTGTGCACTCTGGCGCTGCAGCAGCAGGCGGTCCAGCAGATGCGGGGGTAGGGCGGCGGCTGCGGCGGCAAGCAGCATCTCGGCAAGATCCTGCGCGGTGGGCATTTCGGCCTTTTCGGATTCGCCCTGCTCCTGGGGCGGCGGCGGTGCCGGGGAATCGTCCTGTTCTGCCTGGTCCGGCGGCGGCTCCTCAGGCGGTGGCGGTTGGCTGTCGCTTTGCTCCGGCGGGGGTTCCTGCGCCGGCTGCGGCACGGCGGTAGCCCGCGGCGCGAGCACCCAGCGTGCGGCCAGCGCCAGGTCCTCTGGTGCCAAAGCCGCGCGTTGGTGCAGTGCGGCGTGCACGCGCGCGACCTGCAAGGCCAGCAAAGGCGCGCGCAGGCTGTCAATGCCCAGCGCCAGCGCTGCCTGGCACAGCGCGCCCAGATCCTGGTCCTGCGCTTGCACCTGGTGGAGGTCGGAGCGGGTGCGGGCCAGCTCGTCCGCGCTCAGCAGTTCCAGCGTGTTCAGGCTGTCAAAGCGGCTGACCGCGTCCAGGCTGAGCCAGACGCCCAGCCGCTCGGCCAGGGCGGGTGCCAGGCCCGGCTCGTCTTCGCCGGACTCGTCCAGCGCCACGATGCCGAAGCGGCAATCTGTTTCACCGTGGTGTTGGCGGATGCGGCCCCGGTCCAGCGTGTAGAGCATTTGCGCGACCGTGGCCGCGCCCAGGCGCTCCGCCATGGCCAGGATGACCATGCCGCCATCGGCCTGGGCCAGCAGGCCTTCCTGCCATTGCAAGCGGCCGGTTTGCAGGGTATGGGTCAGATCGGTGCCGCCCAGTAAGCGCTCGGTGTCGATGTGGTGCGGAACTTTGACCAGCGGGCGCTGCCCCATGGCGCGTGCCAGTTGCGCCAGCCAGGCTTCGCGCACCGGCCCATGCCCGGCGCGCAGCCAGACCCCTCCAAAACCCAGCGGGTCGAGCTGCAAGGCCAAGAGCAGCAGCTGCGCGTCGCTCCACACGGCCGACGGCGGCGCGTCCTGCAGCGGTTCGGCGGCGGGCGGTGCGGCGCTGCGAAGGTCCTGGGTCATACGCGCAGGATGCCGGGTAGGCGGAAAGCGGGCGGGCCTCAGCCCCGCGCTGCGCCGGGTTGGGGGCTGGCTACAGCGTGCGCCGGCTTGGCCCCATCGCCACCCAGCACCTCGTCCATGGCGCGCTGCACCCGCACGCTCGATCCGGTGTCGTCCAAGGGGTTGCGCCGCAAGCGGTGGCGCAGCACCATGGGGGCAATTTCACGCAGGTGGGCCAGGGTGACTTTTTTCGCCCCGCGCAGGGCGGCCATGGCGCGGGTGGTGCGCAAGAGCGTGAGTTCGGCACGCAGCCCGTCGGTGCCCAGTTTCTGGCACAGCGCCGCGCACAGGTGCAGCAAGTCGTCGCCGACTTCCAGGCGCTCCAGCGCGCTGCGGGCTTTGAGGATGTTTTTGCGCAGCTTCTGGTTGGCCGCTTCCCACTCGGCGCGAAAACCCGCCGGATCACGCTCGAAAGCATCGCGGCGTTTGATCACCTGCACCCGCAAAGCCAGGTCTTGCGGGGTGCGCACCTCCACCGACAGGCCGAAGCGGTCCAGCAACTGCGGGCGCAGCTCGCCCTCTTCGGGGTTGCCGCTGCCCACCAGCACAAAGCGGGCGGGGTGGCGCACGCTCAAGCCCTCGCGCTCGACCAGGTTCTCGCCGGATGCGGCCACGTCGATCAGCAAATCGACCAGATGGTCCTCCAGCAGATTGACTTCGTCGATATACAAAAAGCCCCGGTTGGCCTGGGCCAGCAGGCCGGGCGCAAATTCCTTGACGCCCTGGGTCAGGGCTTTTTCCAGGTCCAGTGCGCCGACCACCCGGTCTTCCGTGGCGCCCAGGGGCAGATCAACCACCGGGACCGGCCGCTCCAGGGTAGGGAGCTTCTTGCCGGAGGCCGCGCGCGCGGCCTGGCAATGGGCACAGGGATTCTTGGCCGCCGGGTCACAGCCGTAGGGGCAAGCCTGCACGACTTGTATCGGTGGCAGCAAATCGGCCAGGGCGCGCACGGCAGTGGACTTGCCGGTGCCCCTGTCGCCCAGGACCAGGACGCCGCCGATGCTGGGGTCGACTGCCACGACCTGTATGGCCAGCGTCATCTCTTCTTGTCCAACAATGGCCGCAAAAGGAAAAGTCAGTGCCATAGGTGTGCTCTCGGGTGATCGGGGGTGCGGTAGTGCGTGGAGTGTCAGAGCGCCATGCCGGCAACAGGGGCCACGCCAATCAGCCAGACGTGCACCACCAGAATGAATGCGGCCCAGGCGGCTGTGCCGATCAGCACGGTGCCCACCGTGGCGGCGGTGGATACGGGCAGGATCTCAGCCATGTCACCGGCTTCGCGGGCTGCACGGTCGCGCTGGCGTGCGGCGCGAAAACTCAGCACCGCCCACACCAGAAAGCCACCGAACAACAGCACATCGTGCAGCGTGCCGTTGGCCAGGATATGGGCCAGGGCCCAGACTTTGACGCCCAAGACCATGGGGTGGCGCAGGCGCGCCTTGATGGCGTTACGCGGAACCTCTGCGGCTGCCAAAAGCACCATGGACAGCCACATCAGCGCCAGCGTGGCATGCGCCGTGCCGCGCGGCGGTGTCCACAGGGGGATTGGTTCCAGCCGTGCCTGCCCGTAACCGACGATGAGCAGGTAAAAACCTCCCAGCGACACCAGCGAATAGGCAGCCTTGAAACCCATAGGCCCCAGGCGCAGCAACAGCGCACTGCGCAGGCCCTCGCCCCACACGCGCAAGGCGTGCACGCCCAGAAAAACCACCAAACCGCCTATCAGCATTTCCATATCAGCTCCCCGCTGGCGGCCGCAACACGGACATCATGTTTGCCAAGCCAGCACCATTTTCAGGCAAGTTGGATCGCCAAACGCGGTGGCATAGGCCGCCTGCGCCTTATCCGGGCTTTCGGTATGGGTAATCAGACCATCCAGATCGAGTTTTCCCTGCTGCACCAGCGCAGTCACCGCCACCAGATCGCCCGGCGACCACTGGGCCGCGATGCGTATGCGTGCCTCGCGCATAAAGGCGGGGGCGTAGGCAAAGCGCAGATCCTCTTTGTAAAAGCCGGCCAAGACCACCTCGCCACCGCCGCCGGGCTGCAGCCGCCCGATCAGGGTGTTGAGCAAGCCGGCGTCGCCGCTGACGTCGTAGACGCCGCGGTAATTTTTGCGGCTGTCTTCGTCGGGGTGGATGACGGGGTAGCCGTGCGCGCCTGTGCGGCGCTGGGCTTGCGTTTCCCAGACCGTGGGCGGCGGCATATCCAGGGCCAAGGTGAGGCGCGCCAGCAGCCGCCCCATCACGCCGTGGCCTATGACCAGGTCGGGCACGCCCAAGGGCAGGTCGTGGCGTCCGCCGGACATCGCGTGGTAGGCGGTGGCGGCCAGGGCGAGCAGCACGCCGCGTGCGCCTATGCCCGCAGGCAGGCGCACGGCGCGGCTGTCGGCCAGGATCAGGCGCTCGGCTGCGCCGCCAAAGACATTGGCCGCCTCCTTGAAGCTGTAGGAGCCCGGCACAAATACGGTCTCACCAATGTCCAGCTTGGCGTCAGCGCCCCGGCGCACCACGGTGCCGACGGATTCGTAGCCCGGCACCAGCGGGTAGGACAGGCCGGGGAAAGGCGGCATGGTGCCGTCCCAAAGCAGGCGTTCGGTGCCGGTGCTGATGCCGCTGAAGGCGACTTCGACCTCGACGTCGAACGGGCCCATCTCGGCGAGCTGCAGCGTTCGC
The DNA here is from genome assembly GCA_947380945.1 of Comamonadaceae bacterium. Classification (GTDB taxonomy): domain Bacteria; phylum Pseudomonadota; class Gammaproteobacteria; order Burkholderiales; family Burkholderiaceae_C; genus Allorhodoferax. The sequence goes on along the minus strand of CANCTD010000002.1, from coordinate 31,948 downwards.
AACTCCAGCACCTGGGGGCTGACGAAAACGATGGCGCGGGCGTGGCGCGCAGCGGCGTGGGACATGGGCGGGGCCTCGGGTTGGGGAATGCACGCAAAAAGCCGACGCCAGCAGGGCTGCCCCGGAAATATTTTTACCAATCAGCCGAATTCGGGGAAAACCGCCTTGACGAACGTCAGATTCTTGTTACAGTAATTTACATCATAAGTGTCAATTAGGATTGACAGCATGGAAAATTTACTTGAATCGATACAAGGGCCCGCGGATTTGCGACGCCTGCCGCGCGGACAGCTGCGCGCGCTGGCCGACCAGTTGCGCGCCTTTTTGCTGGACAGCGTGTCCAGGACCGGCGGGCACCTCAGTTCCAATTTGGGAACCGTTGAACTGACGGTTGCATTGCACTATGTCTACAACACCCCCGAAGACCGGCTGGTCTGGGACGTGGGCCACCAGACCTATGCGCACAAGATTCTCACCGGGCGGCGCGAGCGCATGTCGACCCTGCGCCAGCAGGGCGGCCTGAGCGGTTTTCCGCGCCGCTGCGAAAGCGCGTTCGACACCTTCGGCACCGCGCACTCGTCCACCAGTATTTCGGCGGCTTTGGGCATGGCGCTGGCGGCCCAGCACCAGGGCTCCGACCGCCACGCGGTCGCCATCATCGGCGACGGCTCCATGACCGCTGGCATGGCCTACGAGGCCATGAACAACGCGGGCATCAGCAAGGCGCGCATGCTGGTCATCCTCAACGACAACGACATGTCCATCAGCCCGCCGGTGGGCGCGCTCAACCGCTATCTGGGCAAGCTGCTCAGCGGCAGTTTTTATTCGGCGGTGCGCGAAACCGGCAAGGTGGTTTTGCAGGTGGCGCCACCCCTGCGCGAGCTGGCCAAACAAATTGAGGCGCAGGCGCGCCGCGCAGCCGGTTTCCCCACTATTTTCGAGGAGCTGGGCTTCAACTACGTCGGTCCGGTGGATGGCCACGACATCGACGCACTGGTCAACGCCTTGCACAAGGTGCGCAACGCCAGCGGCCCGCAGTTTTTGCATGTGGTCACCCAGAAGGGCCATGGTTACGCCTTGGCCGAGGCCGATCCGGTGGCATACCACGGGCCGGGCAAGTTTGATCCTGCCGTGGGCCTTCAACCCGCCACTACGCCGCAAAAGCCGACCTTTACCCATGTCTTCGGCCAATGGTTGTGCGATATGGCGGCCTGCGATCCCAAGCTGGTGGCCATCACCCCGGCCATGCGCGAGGGTTCGGGCATGGTGGAGTTTGACCGCCGCTTTCCCGACCGCTTCTACGACGTGGGCATTGCCGAGCAGCACGCGCTGACCTTTGCCGCCGGGCTGGCCTGCGAAGGCATGCGCCCGGTGGTGGCGATTTATTCCACCTTTTTGCAGCGGGCCTACGACCAGCTGATCCATGACGTGGCCTTGCAAAAGCTGCCCATGGTTTTGGCGCTGGACCGCGCCGGCATCGTCGGAGCCGACGGGGCGACGCACGCCGGGGTTTTTGATATTCCCTTTTTGCGCTGCGTGCCCGATGTCAGCATCGCCTGCCCGGCCGACGAAAACGAATGCCGCCAGTTGCTCACCACCGCCTACCAGCAGGACCACACGGTGGCGGTGCGCTACCCGCGGGGTGCGGGGGCGGGCGTGGCGGTGCAAGCCGATTTGTCGCCCCTGCCCTTTGGTCAGGCCGAGCAGCGGCGCAGCGGAAAAACCATCGCCATTTTGGCCTTCGGCACCCTGTTGTACCCGGCGCTGGCTGCGGGCGAGGCGCTGGACGCCAGCGTGGTCAATATGCGCTGGGCCAAGCCGCTGGATACCGCCATGCTGGCGCGCATGGCGGCCGAGCACATGGCGCTGGTGACCGTGGAAGAGGGCGCGCTGATGGGGGGTGCGGGATCGGCGGTGCTGGAATACCTGGCCGACGCCGGCCTGGGCATTCCGGTACTGCGCATGGGCATCCGCGACGGCTTCACCGAGCACGGTGACCCGGCCAAGCTGCTGGCGCAAATGGGTCTGGATGCCACTGGCATCGAGGCCTCTGTTCGCGCCCGGTTCGCGGAGGTGCTGGAGCGCGCGCGCCATCCGGCGGTCTATGACATGAGCAAACGGCGGGTGGCCTGAGCATGGCGGTCTGGGCCATAGGGCTGAACCACCACACTGCGCCTGTGGACGTGCGCGGGCGCTTTGCGTTCGCGCTGGACCAGATCGGACAGCAGCTCGACCATTTGCGCAGCGCCGTCAGCCCGCACCTGGAGGCGGCGATTCTCTCGACCTGCAACCGCACCGAGATGTACTGTTCAGGCGGCCCCGAGCACATGCCGCAAACCCTGGACTGGCTGGCGCAGGCCGGTGGCGTGCAAGCCCAGGCGCTGCGCGAATACAGCTACAGCCACCAGGACGAACACGCCGCCCGCCACGCTTTCCGGGTCGCCAGCGGGCTCAATTCCATGGTGCTGGGCGAACCGCAAATTCTGGGTCAGATGAAAGACGCCGTGCGCGCTGCGTCGGACGCCGGGGCGCTGGGAACCACGCTCAACCAGCTGTTCCAGCGTTCGTTTTCGGTCGCCAAGGAGGTGCGCAGCGCCACCGAAATCGGTGCCCATTCCATCAGCATGGCTGCTGCGGCCGTGCGCCTGGCGGGGCAATTGTTTGAAAACCTGGACCGGACCCGGATTTTGTTTGTAGGCGCAGGTGAGATGATCGCGCTATGCGCCACCCATTTCGCCGCCAAGAAGCCGCTTGCCATGGTGATCTCCAACCGCACCCGTGCGCGCGGCGAGCAATTGGCCGCGCAGTTCGGCGCGCAGGCCATGGCGCTGGCCGAGCTGCCCGAGCGTTTGCACGAGTTCGACATTGTGGTGAGCTGTACGGCAAGCACGCTGCCGATCATCGGTCTGGGCGCGGTCGAGCGGGCGCTGAAAAAGCGCAAACGCCGGCCCATGTTTCTGGTCGATCTGGCCGTGCCGCGCGACATCGAAATGGAAGTCAAATCCCTGAACGATGCCTACCTGTACACGGTGGACGACTTGGCCCATGTGGTCAAAACCGGGCAGGCGCAGCGCCACGCGGCGGTGGCGCAGGCGGAGACCATCATCGACGGTGGCGTCAAAGCATTCTCCCACTGGATGGAACAGCGCAACACCGTGCCCCTCATCAAGCAGGTGCAGGAGCAGACCGACCAGTGGCGCCGTGCCGAACTGGCGCGCGCCCTCAAGCAGCTCGAACGGGGCGAGGATGCGGCGGCGGTACTGGAGACCATGTCGCGCGGCCTGACCCAAAAAATGCTGCACGGTGCCCTGCACGAACTGCGCAGCGCCGAAGCCGAGGCCCGCACACAGGCCTGCGGCAGCGTGCAGCGTTTTTTCCTCGGTCGGCGGCGTTAACTGCGGGGCGGGGTGCGCCATGCTGAGCGTGCAGCAGCTCGCCTGCGAGCGTGGCCGCAAGCGGCTTTTTACCGGCTTGGATTTCCAGTTGCAGCCTGGCCAGTGCCTGCACGTACAAGGTGCCAACGGCGCGGGCAAGACCTCCTTGCTGCGCATCGTCTGCGGCTTGGCCGAAGCGGCCAGCGGCGTGGTGCACTGGCGTGACCAGGACACGCGCCTGGATCCGGGCGCGTTCCGGGCCGATTTGGTGTACCTGGGGCACACGCCGGGCTTGAAAGACGAGTTCAGCGCTTTCGAAAACCTCTGCTTCCAAAGCCAGCTCGATGGCACCAGAGCCAGCCCGCAACAGGTGGAGGACGCCTTGCAGCGCGTGGGCCTGGGCCGCCAGCGGGATCTGCCGCTGCGCCGGCTGTCCCAGGGCCAGAAGCGCCGTGCGGCCTTGGCGCGGCTGATCGTCCGGGCAGCGCCTCTGTGGGTGCTGGACGAGCCGCTTGCCGCATTGGACCTGCCCGCCCAGCAGCTGGTGGCTGATTTGCTGGCCGGGCACTTGCGTACCGGCGGGCTGGCGCTGGTCACCAGCCACCAGCCCTTGGGTGTGGAATGCCTGAACCTGAGCTTGGGTGCATGAGCGGGCATCTGCGTGCCTGTCTGGCCCTGCTGCGCCGCGACGTCGGCAGCGCCGCGCGCCGCCCCGGCGACGTGGCCACGCCCCTGTTTTTTTTCGTCGTCGTATCCGCGCTGTTTCCCCTGGCGATAGGGCCCGAGCTGGGCACTTTGCGCCTGATCGGGCCGGGGATTGTCTGGGTGGGCGCGTTGCTGAGCAGCATTCTGGCCATGCACCGTCTGTTTGCCGCCGATATGGCCGACGGCAGCCTGGAGCAACTGGCGCTGTCGCCCACGCCGCTGGGCCTGCTGGTGGCGGCCAAGGTCTTTGCGCACTGGCTGCTGACCGGCGCGCCGCTGGTGCTGGTTGCCCCTGTGATTGCCCTGCAGTTTGACCTCAGCACGGACGCTACCGGCGTGCTGATGCTGGCCTTGCTGATCGGCACGCCGGTTTTGTCGCTGATCGGTGCCGTGGGCGCAGCGCTGACCCTGGGACTGCGCGGGGCGGAGCTTTTGCTGTGTCTGCTGGTTCTGCCCCTCTATATTCCGGTGCTGGTTTTCGGTGCCGGCGCCGTCCAGGCGCAACTGGGCGGTCTGGGCGCACAGGCCCATATGTCGGTGCTGCTGGCGCTGCTGACAGTGGCGGTTTTTCTGTGTCCCTGGGCGGGTTCGGCTGCCTTGCGCATTGCCTTGGAATAACGGAGTTCGTATGTTTTGGTTGCAATATGCCGCGCCCCAGCGCCTGTACGCCTTGGCCGGACGGGTTTACCCGCTGGCTTTCGCCCTGGCTGCCCTGCTCGCGGCTGTGGGTCTGTACTTGGGCTTTTGGGTCGCGCCGGCTGACTTTCAGCAGGGGCAGGCCTACCGCATCATCTTTATCCACGTTCCCGCGTCCTGGATGTCCATGGTGATTTACGTGGCCATGGCTTTTTGGGCTTGGTTGGGCCTGGGTTTCAAGACCCGCGTCTCCGGCATGATGACCCAGGCGCTCGCGCCGACCGGGGCTTTGTTTTGCTTTTTGTCGCTGTGGACCGGGGCCTTGTGGGGCAAGCCCATGTGGGGTGCCTGGTGGGTTTGGGATGCGCGCCTGACCTCCGAGCTGATATTGCTGTTTCTGTACCTGGGCTATATCGCCCTGACCCGCGCCATCGACGATCCGCGCCGCGCCGACCGGGCCGGCGCTGTGGTGGCGCTGGTGGGCGTGGTCAACGTACCCATCATCTATTTTTCGGTCAAGTGGTGGAACACCCTCCACCAGGGTGCCTCCGTCTCGCTGACCAAGTCACCCAGCATGGCAGCGGTCATGTTGTGGGCCATGCTGGTGATGACCCTGGCTTTTTGGGCTTATGCCGTGGGTATGGCTTTTTACCGCGTGCGCCAAACGATACTGGAGCGCGAGCACGATGCCGCGTGGGTTGGTGAACTGAAGGAAATGGCAGCATGAATTGGAGCAGCTGGGCAGAATTTTGGGACATGGGTGGTTACGCCTTCTATGTCTGGGGCAGCTACGGGGTCGTCGCCGTCGGCGTGGCGCTGGAGCTATGGCTGGCGGTGGCGCACCGTGCCGGGGTGCTACTGACGCTGCGCCGCAGCCGCGATGAAGCGCTGGCGGGAGAGGCCCCATGAAGCCGCGCCATCAGCGTCTGGCCCTGATTGGCGGGGCCTTGGTCTGTTTGGGGCTGGCGGCGGCTTTTGTGCTGAATGCCTTTAACAGCAACCTGGTGTTTTTCTTCAGCCCGACGCAGATCGCGGCTGGCGAGGCGCCCAAGTCCAGCGTGTTCCGCGTCGGCGGCCTGGTCAAAGACGGGTCGCTGCAGCGCGCTGGCATGGACGCGCGCTTTATCGTCACCGACACCACCCACGAGGTTGAAGTCGTCTACCAGGGCCTGCTGCCGGATCTGTTCAAAGAGGGGCGTGGTGTGGTGGCGCAGGGCAGGCTCGATGCCCAGGGCCGCTTCACAGCCAGCGAAGTGCTGGCCAAGCACGATGAAAACTACATGCCGCCCGAAGCTGCCCAGGCCTTGACCCAGGCCGCCATGCGCCGCGCGGCCGAGTCGGCCAAGCCCTGAAACAGCCGGGCCGCCCGCCCGCTCAGGCGGTGATGTTTTGGTTGATGAAGTCCGCCATTTGCGACTTGCTCAGCGCGCCGACTTTGGTGGCCGCAAGCTTGCCGTCTTTGAACAGCATCAGGGTGGGGATGCCCCGGATGCCGAATTGGGCCGGGATGTCACGGTTTTCGTCCACATTCATTTTGGCGATCTGCAGTTTGCCGCTGTAGGTGCTGGCCATCTCATCCAGAATCGGCGCAATCATCTTGCAAGGGCCACACCATTCAGCCCAATAATCGACCAGCACGGGTTGCGTAGATTGCAGCACATCGGCCTCGAAAGACGCATCGGAAATATGTTTGATCAAATCGCTGGACATCAGGGTTTCCTCAGTGGAATGGAAGGGGCTTTTGGCCCGGTAATCGCTTGCGAAGATTGTGACAGAAAGCCGCTGGAGCGACCCGCTGCCACCTTTTGTATATGGCTATCGCCGCCATGAATACAAGTGTGGCTCCCGATATGCCCGCCACCTTGTTGTGGACCCGGCCCGGCACCGGCCTGCTGGCCCGGATTGCGGCGGCCCTGCAGGAACACAGCGCGCACCCGGCGCGCACCCTGGTGCTGCTGCCGTACGCGCAACTCCTGGGTTTGGCGCGCGGGCTATGGGCGCAAGCGACACCCGATGGCTTTGCGCCGCGCTTTGAAACCACCGGCACCTGGGCCGCTTCACTGGGCACTTTTTCTCCGAGCGGGCACGACCTGCGCTTTGATGCCGGTCTGGACGGGCTGAGCGCCCGCGCGCTCCTGCGCCAGGCCGGTCTGGCCGCACAGTCCGAGCCACTCGCCCCGGTTTTGCTGGAAACAGCGCTGACCCTGGCTGCCCTGGCCGCAGCGCGCCCGCCAACCGAGCGCCAGGCCTGGGCGGATGCGGCGCGCGCGGCGCTGGCCCAGGGACTGGACACCCATCGCCTAGCCTGGGAGTTGCACACCACCCAGGTGGCGCTGGCCTGGGTGGGCACCTGCGCCTATGCCAGCGACATCCTGTTTGCGCCCCAGCGTCTGCAGGAATGGGACTGCGTGATCACGGTGCAGGGCCTGGATGCCGACCCGCTGATGGACGCGCTAGCCGCGCAATGGGGCGGGCGCTGCAGCCGTTTGCCACTGGTCACGCCCGCCGACGCAGCGCCGCCCGCCGGGGCGTGCAGCGTGCATGCCTGCAGCGATTTCCACGACGAGGCCGAGCGCGGGGCGGCCTGTGTGCTGGACCGCATCGCGGCCGGCCTGACGCCGGTGGCACTGGTGTCCTCGGACCGCGCCCTGACCCGTCGGGTGCGGGCCTTGTTGCAAACCCGTGGCGTGCAGATGCGCGATGAGACCGGCTGGAAACTCTCCACCAGCCAGGCCGGCGCGGCGCTGATGGCCCTGGTCAAAGCCTGCGCCTGGCGTGCCAGCAGCGACGCCGTGCTGGCCTGGCTCAAGCTCGCACCTGCTTTTGCCCTTTTGGTACCGGCCTTGGAGGCGCATGTGCGCAGCGCGCAGGCCCGCTTGTGGCGCGACGCCGGGCGTGGCGCAGCTGCCGGTGTGGCGGACACGGTGCAGACGGTTAACCGCGTGCGCGCCGTTTTGAACGGCAGCGCACGTTTTGCGCAATGGCTGGGCAATTTGCGCCAGGCGCTGCAGGACAGCGGCATGTGGGGCCTCTTGGAAGCAGACAGCGCAGGCCAGCTGGTTCTGCAGGCTTTGCGCTTGCGCGCCGCCCCGGGGCAGGCCGACACGTTGGACGGGCTGGCCGATGCGCCCTGGGCGCAGACGGCCCTGGACGCGGCGGGCTTTAGCGCCTGGGTACAGGCCAGCCTGGAAGATGTGAACTTCATGCCCCCGCTGCCCGAGCGGGAGGACGTGCGCATCCTGCCCCTGAACCAGACCCTGGGCCGCCCGTTCGCGTCCGTGGTGCTGCTGGGGTGTGATGCGGACAACCTGCGGCTCGCGCCCGATATGCCGGGCATCCTCAGCCCGCGCCAGCGCAGCGTGCTGGGGCTGCCCCTGCGCGAAGACGGCGAGCGCGCCACCCGCACAGCCTGGACCCAGTTGCTGGCGCAGGCAGGGTGCGCGGTGTTCTGGCGCAAAAGCAGCGCTGCCGGTGAGCCGCAGCTGCCCAGCCCGCTGGTGCAGTTGTTACAGCTGGACGGCGCGGACGCGGTGGCTGCGGGTGCTGACCTGCGGACCCTGCGAAGCATTGCGCTGCAGCCGGTGACGCCGCCCATGCCGCGCGCCATGCAACTGCCCCTGGCGCGCCTGAGCCAGGGCGCGTACGAGGACTTGCGCAATTGCCCCTACCGCTTTTTCGCCTTGCGCCAGCTGGGGCTTGCGGCGCGCGACGAGCTGGAGCGCGATCTGGGCAAGCGTGAGTTCGGCCTGTGGTTGCACGAGGTGCTCAGCCGCTTCCACAGTGCACAGGCCGCCGATATGCTGCCCCCGCCGGAGCGCAGTGCCAGGCTGGACGCGCTGGCCGATGCCGTTGCGTTGGAAAAAGGTTTGGGCGAAGCGGAGTTTTTGCCCTTTCGCGCGGGCTGGCCCCGGCTGCGCGATGCCTATCTGCATTGGCTGCAAGGCCATGAAGGCACAGCCCGTTTTGAGCGGGCCGAGCTGGAGCTGACGCAGCCCTTGGGGTCCACGGTCTTGCAGGGGCGGCTGGACCGGCTTGATCACGTGGATGGCGGCACAGCGCTGGTGCTGGACTACAAAACGGAGCCGCTGGATGCCAGCCGCGCCCGCGTCAAAAATCCCTTGGAGGACACGCAAATGGCGTTTTATGCCGCGCTGCTGGGGGAGGAGCAGGTGGAGGGTGCGTACCTGAATTTCTCGGAGCGCGAGGGTGTGACCGCCGTGCCGCAAAAAGCGCTTGCGCTGGCCCGCGATGCCTTGCTGCAGGGGATTGACAGCGATATGGCGCGCATTGCCGCAGGCGCGCCGCTGCCGGCTTTGGGCGAGGGCGTGGCCTGCGATTACTGCGCCGCCCGTGGCTTGTGCCGCAAAGATTTTTGGGTATCCGCATGAGCAGCGCCCACACCCCAGCAGCCTACGCCTGCGACGGGCAGCCGGTGGCGCAGGAGGCGTTTTATGCCGCCGCCTGCGACCCGCGCCGCAATGTGGTGGTCGAAGCCTGCGCCGGCGCGGGCAAGACCTGGATGCTGGTTTCGCGCATCTTGCGCGCGCTGCTGGAAGGCGCGCAGCCGCATGAAATCCTGGCCATCACCTTCACCAAAAAAGCCGCCGGTGAAATGCGGGCGCGGCTGCAGCAGTGGTTGCAGGAATTCAGCCATGCCGATGACGCCCAACTGCGCCAAGAACTGGCCGCGCGCGGTCTGGGGACCACGGCCACACAGCAGGACCTGGAACGGCTGCGCGGCCTGCACCGGCACTTGCTGGAAGCGGGGCGGCCGGTGCAGGTGCGCACCTTCCACAGCTGGTTTGCCAGCATCGCTGCGAACGCGCCGCTGGCAGAGCTGGCCGCGCGCGGCCTGCCCACGCAATACGAGCTGCTGGAAGACGACAGCTTGGCAGTGGCGCAGGTCTGGCCGCGCTTTTTTTCGCGCCTCGCAGCCGATGCCGCAGCGCGGGCCGACTATGTCGCTTTGGTGCACAGCCATGGCCGCAGCAGCACCCGCAAGGCCTTGGAGGCCGCCTTGGCCAAGCGCGTGGAATTTGCGCTGGCGGACGCTGTCGGTGTGGTGGGTGCTTCGGTTGCCACAGCGGGCGCGCAGTTTCCCGAGTTCGCGGGGGTGGACGCACCCGCCCAGCGGCTGCAGGCTGCGGATGCCCAGGACCTGCTCTGGGCCGGGGCCAAGGCGCTGGGTGCGGCAAAGCAAAAGAGCTATGTCGAGGCCGCGGCTGAGGTGGAAAAGGCCCTGACCGATGCCGACTTGGACAGTTTGTTTGCTGCCCTGCTGACCAAGACGGGCACGCCCCGGGCCTTCAACGAAACCCTGCCCGGCATTGCGCAGGTGCGCCAGGCGCAAGACCTGCTGCTGCGTGTGCGCCAGGCGCAACACCAGCAGGATGCATGGGACCACCAGCAGCGCCTGACCCGTCTGAGCCGGGGGCTGTTGCAGGACTATGCGGCGCTCAAGCGCGAGCGTGGCTGGGTCGACATGAACGACCTGGAGCAGCTGGCGCTGCACCTGATGTCCGACCCTGTGCTCAGCGGCTGGGTGCAGGAAAAACTCGACGTCCGCGTGGCCCATGTGCTGATCGACGAATTCCAGGACACCAGCCCCTTGCAATGGCAGGCCTTGAAAAGCTGGCTCGCGGCCTACAGCGGCGCCGGCCATTCGCCCGGCGTGTTCATCGTGGGCGACCCCAAGCAAAGCATTTACCGTTTCCGCCGCGCCGAGCCCCAGGTTTTTCAGGCTGCCATCACTTTTGTGCGCGAGGGCTTGCAAGGCGTGGTGTTGCGCTGTGACCATACCCGGCGCAATGCACCCGATGTTTTGGACTGCGTCAATCGCACTTTTGTGGCGGCGCAGGACGCCGGCCTCTTCCAGGGTTTTCGGGCCCACACCACGCAGTCGCAGAAGCCGGGTCAGGTGCTCGCGCTGCCACCCATCCCCCGGGACGCGTCCGTGCCGCGCGGCGCTGCCGGGTCCGATGCGTTGGAGCCGGCGCAGTGGCGTGATTCGCTGGACAGCCCGCGCCTGGACCCGGAAGAAAGCCGCAAGCTGCGTGAGTGCGCCCAGGCGGCGCACTGGATTGCGCAGGCGGTGCACGACCCGGCCCGCCACTGCCATCCACAGGACATCATGGTGCTGTCGCGCAAGCGCGCAACCCTGGGCGTGATGCAGCATGCCTTGGCGGCGGCAGGCATTCCTGCGGAGCAGGTGGAGAAACGCGAACTCGCCGACATTCCCGAAGTGCAGGACTTGCTGGCGCTGGTCGACGCGCTGGTCTCGCCCGGTCACGATTTGTCGCTGGCGCAGGCGCTGAAGTCGCCGCTGTTCGGGGTCGCAGACGCGGCCCTGGCCGATTGGGCCTTGCACATGCGCGGCCTGCGCGAGGCGGCCCGGGCGGCGGGCGACAGGCCACCGGGCTGGTTGGAGGCGCTGCACCAACTGGGCCCGCAAGCCCCGGCTGCGCTGCAGCTTTTCGTGCCGCATGCACAGACGCTGACACGCTGGCAGACGCTCTTGCACGCGCTGCCGCCGCACGATGCGCTCAGCCAGATATTTGACGAGGGCGATGTGCTGGGCCGCTACGCCCAATCGGTGTCTCCGTCGCGCTGCGCGGGGGTGCTGGCGCATTTGCGTGCGCTCTTGCTGGCTGCTTTGCAGGTCGACGCCGGGCGCTTTGTGAATGCTTATGCGTTGGTGCGGGCGCTGCGCGCGGGCGGCTTTCCGGCTCCGGTGGTCGCGGCGGAGGGCGCAGTGCGCTTGCTCACCGTCCACGGAGCCAAGGGTTTGGAAGCGCCGGTGGTGGTCTTGTTGGACACCGACGGCGAGGCCCCGCGCGCCGACAGCATGGGCACCTTGGTGCAGTGGCCGGGAGAGGCGGCGCATCCGACGCGCTTTGTGTTCATGGCCAGCGGCGCGCGCCCGCCTGCCTGCGCGGCGCAGGCCCTGGCCGAGGACCGGCAGGCGCAGGCCCGCGAGGAACTCAACGCCCTGTACGTGGCGCTGACCCGCGCCGAATCCACGATTCTGCTTTCGGCCACGGCACCCAGAAACGCCAACCCGCTGAGTTGGTGGGCGCTGTTGCGCGCCCAGGACTTGGTCGATTCTTCCGCGCCGGTTGCTCCGACTGCAGCTGTCGCACCCCAGATAGCCGCACCCGCCACCACGGTACAACTGCCGGTGCTGCCGCCCTTGGCGCGTGTCCCCATGGCGCCAGGCATCGCCGCCGCTGCCCAGCAGCCCGATCCGTCCACTCCCGCCTCGCGCACCGGCCAGGCCATGCACCGGCTGCTGGAGCGGCTGCCCCTTGCCCATGCGGCTGCTGGCGGGGGCCCAGCGGATACGGCTTCGGTTGACGCGCCGCCCGCCGCACCCTGGCGCGCGCAAGACCTGGCCGCAGTGGCGGCCGAATTTGCGCTGGATGCCGCGCAAACCGAGGCCGCGCACGCCATGGCGCTGGGGATTCTGCGGGGCCAGGGGGCCTGGTGCTTTGAACCCGCCGCGCTGATGTGGGCGGGTAACGAAGTGGCGATTCAGGTCGGCGGGCGCAGTTTGCGCATAGACCGGCTGGTGCAGCGCCGCGATAGCGCACACTGGTGGGTGCTGGACTACAAATCGGCCGCCGCTCCCGAGCAGGACGCCGCACTGCTGTCCCAGCTGCGCAGCTACCGCGATGCGGTGGCGCGCGCTTACCCGCAGGCCATTGTGCGCGCGGCTTTTTTGACCCCACAAGGCGCATGCATTGAACCCTTTACCGACCCCTGTTCTTGAGATTCCCGTGGCCGTCATAGGCGGCGGCCCGGCCGGGCTGATGGCCGCCGAAGTGCTGCAGGCCGCTGGCCACGCGGTCCACCTGTTTGACGCCATGCCCTCGGTGGGGCGCAAGTTTTTGCTCGCCGGCAAAGGCGGGCTCAACATCAGCCACTCCGAGCCGGCCACGCTGTTTACCAGCCGCTACGCGGCGCGTGCTGATCGTGTTGGTCCCTGGTTGCAGGACTTCGACGGGGAGGCGTTGCGCGCCTGGGTGCACGGGCTGGGGCTGGATACCTTTGTCGGCAGTTCGGGGCGGATTTTCCCGGTGGACATGAAGTCCGCGCCCTTGTTGCGCGCCTGGTTGCACCGGCTGCGCCACCCGGCTCAAGGCCCTGCCCTGGTGCTGCACATGCGCCACCGCTGGACCGGTTGGGACAGTGCGCAAGGCTGGCTGTTTGACAGCCCGGGCGGCCCGGTAAGCGTGCAGGCCCGGGCCGTGGTGCTGGCGCTGGGCGGCGGCAGTTGGGCGCGCCTGGGGTCGGACGGCGCATGGGTGCCGCTGCTACAGGGCAGGGGCCTGGATGTCGCGCCGCTGCTGCCTTCAAATTGCGGATTCGATGTGGCCGGTGGATGGAGCCCGTTTTTCGCTTCGCGCTTTGCCGGGCAAGCGCTCAAAACCGTGGCCCTGGAACTTCCTGCCGCAGCCGGTGCCGCACCATGGCGGCGCAAGGGCGAAATGGTGGCAACTGCCAGCGGCTTGGAAGGCAGCCTGGTCTACGCGGCCAGCGCGGCCCTGCGCGATGCGGTGGCGCGCGACGGGCAGGCCGGTTTCCTGCTCGATTTGCTGCCCGCCGTACCGGCTGAAAAAGTGCTGGCTGCGGTGCGCCATCCCCGTGGTGCACGCTCCCTCAGCAGCCATCTCAAGAGCCGTTTGCGCCTCGATGGCATCAAAAGCGCGCTGCTGCACGAGTTGCTGCCGCCGGCGGTGTTCGAGGACGCAGCGGCTTTGGCAGCGGCCATCAAAGCCTTGCCGATCCGGCTGTCGGCGCCACGCCCTTTGGATGAGGCGATCAGCAGCGCAGGCGGCGTGCGGCTGGAGGCCCTGAGCCCGCAGCTCATGGGGCCTCTGCCCGGTGTTTTTTTCGCCGGAGAGATGCTCGACTGGGAAGCGCCAACCGGTGGCTATTTGCTGCACGCCTGTCTGGCCAGCGGGCGGCAGGCGGGCGCGGGCGCAGCGGCCTATGTGGCGTAGGCGTCACCACAGCGATACGGGTTTACCCTTAAATTGAGGGTGTTTTCGGGTGCCGTCCCATTTGTCACAATCGATTGACAGTACAGACTGTCAGAATTAGACTACACTGAAACCAGGTAAAAGATTTACGGTCATGGGGGCCGTAAACCCCCCGTGCGGGTACAGCACGGACGTGTAGGTCTATTGAGGAGTCAGAACTATGTCAGATAGCGTAGGGCCAACCGGCCTGACCGACGCCCAATCGGAAGAAATACACCGGCACCTGATTCAAGGCACGCAAATCTTCGGAATGATTGCTGCCTTGGCCCATTTGCTGGCGTACATCTATTCCCCTTGGCTCAAGTAAAAGGAGAGCAACATGATTTATGGAAAACTTTGGACCGTGGTTAAACCTACGGTTGGAATTCCCATCTTCATCGCTGCTGTTGCCATTGCATCGTTCTCGGTGCATCTGGCGATCACGTTGAACACCACGTGGGTGAAAGGCTTTCTCAACGGCAAGGGAGCAACGGCGGCAGTCGTGGTTCAAATGCCGATTGATTCGGCCTGAACGGCATAAGCTTCGGTTTATGCCTTTCCTAATGGACCGGGGACTTGTTCCCGGTCCATTTTTCGTATGCGCACCTTGACCCAAGACGCTTCGTTCAAGCCGCAGCCGCCCTGGTGGGTGCGTTTGCTGCCCTTTGCTGACGTCGCGTCGGACGATTTGCCGCTGGGTCGCCTGATGCGCCTGGCCCTGTTTCAGGTCTCGGTCGGCATGGCCCTGGTGCTGTTGATCGGCACACTCAACCGCGTGATGATTGTCGAGTTGAAGGTGCCCGCATCCCTGGTGGGTGTGATGGTTGCCATGCCGCTGGTATTTGCCCCGTTTCGCGCGCTCATCGGATTCCGCTCCGACCGGCATGTATCGGCTATCGGCTGGCGGCGTGTTCCATATATCTGGATGGGCAGTCTGGTCCAATTTGGCGGGCTGGCCATCATGCCCTTCGCCCTGCTGGTGCTGGCCGGTGCCGGCCAGTCGGCGAGCGTACCGGCCTGGGTCGGGCAGTTGGCTGCTGGCCTGGCCTTTTTGCTCGTGGGTGCCGGTTTGCACACCACACAAACAGCCGGCCTGGCGCTGGCGACCGACCTGGCCCCTGTGGAAGATCAGCCCAAAGTGGTGGGCCTGATGTACGTCATGCTGCTGGCCGGCATGGTTGTCAGCGCCTTGTTGTTTGGTTACTGGCTGCGCGAATTCAGCCCCGGCGCGCTGATTGAGGTAATCCAGGGGGCGGCAGTGTTCACCATGGTGCTCAACGGCATTGCCGTTTGGAAGCAGGAAACCATTGGCGCATCCCGACCGGCGCCGGCGCAAGCCGAGCAGGACTTTGCCCAGGCATGGCGACGTTTTACGGAAGGGGACCTTGCCAAACGGCGTTTGGTCGCCGTGGGGCTGGGGACCATGGCTTTCACCATGGAAGATGTGCTGCTTGAGCCATTCGGCGGCGAGATTCTGGGTTTGTCCGTGGGTATGACAACCGCCTTGACGGCCACATTGGCCGTGGGCGGTTTGGCAGGCTTTGCCTGGGCTTCGCGCATTTTGAGCCGGGGCTTTGATCCATTCCGCATGGCGATCTGGGGCACCTACATCGGTATTCCTGCCTTTTTGCTCCTTATCGGGTCGGCGCTGAGTGGCGCAACCTGGATGTTTGTCGTGGGCACCTTGTTGATCGGCTTTGGCGCCGGCATCTTCGGCCATGGAACACTCACCGCCACCATGAATCTGGCACCCAAAGAACAGGCCGGCTTGGCCTTGGGCGCTTGGGGCGCGGTGCAGGCCACTGCCGCCGGCGTTGCCGTAGCCTGGGGCGGTATCATGCGCGACCTGGTTGCCCACGTGAGCAACTCGGTCACGGGTTATCTGTCGGTGTATGCGCTGGAAGTTGTCCTGCTGCTGGTCACCATGGTGGCCATGTTTCCCCTGTTACGTTCCCCTTCCCATCCCGCCCTTTTTCAAGGAGAGTCTGCATGAAAGTTCACCATATCCTGTTGATTTTGTGGTTCCTGGCCCTGTTCTTCATGCTGGCGAACTGGTTCAACAAGCCTAAGAAGTAAGCTGCTGCGCTGGCGTGGGGCCCCGCAGCCCCACTCCGCGCGGACGACGCGCTCCCGCAAACCGCGCGCCCGCTTACGCAGGCGATGCGCGCGAGGAGACCGCGATGCCTCCCACGATCAGCCCGAAGGCCGCCATGTGGTACCACTGCGGCCATTCGCCCAGCGCCAGCGCCGACAAAAGGGCGGCAAACAGCGGCGTGAGGTTCACAAAAAAGCCGGCAATATTCGGCCCTGCGGCCTGTATGCCCAAGCCCCAGCAGCGGTAGGCCAGCAAAGCGGGAAACACGGCCACGTAGACCAAAGCAGCGACAAGCGCAAAGCCCCACTCCACATGGGCTTGTCCGGTCAGCCATTCGGTGGCCGTGAAGCTGCCCGACCAGAACAAGCCGAAGGCAATTTGTGCCAGCAAAAACGCCGCCCAGTCCTCCCGCACCGAAGCCGGCTCTTTGGTCACGCTGATGAGCCAGCTGTAGCCCGCCCAGCAGGCGGTAGCGACCAGAACAAAAACATCGCCCCATACCAGTTCCACCTGAAGCAGGGCGGAAATATCCCCCCTGCACAAGACCAGCAGCACACCCAGCACCGACAGTGCCGCGCCGACCAGTTGTTGTTTGCGCAGGCGTTGGCCGAAAAACAAAACGCCGATGGCGAGCATGAAAACCGGTGTGCTCGATGCCACCAGGGTCACATTGATCGGGCTGGAGGTTTGCAGGGCCAGGTACTGGAAGCTGTTGTAGCAACCCACGCCCAGCAAGCCCAGCAAGGCGTAGCGCCGCCAGTGCGGCCACACAACGCTGTCGCTGCGCAGCACCCATCGCGCCAGCGGCAGCAGCAGCAAGCCGGCCAGCGTCCAGCGCAAGAAGTTCAGCGTCATGGGCGAAATCAGCGTGTGGACCATGCGCCCGACCAGCGCATTGCCCGCCCAGAACAGCGGTGCCAGGCTGAGCAGCAGCGCAGCGCGGGGGGTCAGGCGGCCGGTGGGGGATGGCATGGCGCAGGCTCTCGGATGGGGGTGGAGGCCCGCAACCAATGTGGCGAGGGGCGAAAAAGGTGACGAGCCTTGACCCCGGCACTGGCTCTGCAGTTAGGGCTGCTTGGTTCCCCACCTGACCCGGTTGGCCGCTTCACCATGCGGGAAGGCCCGTCGAGGGCGATTGTATGCCCCGGCCTGCACGGGTGCGGCTCTTAGAATCCTGCCATGTCTTATCTTGTGCTTGCCCGCAAATACCGCCCGCGCAATTTCGCGGAAATGGTGGGCCAGGGCCATGTGGTGCAGGCGCTGTCCAATGCGCTCTCGTCCGGGCGTTTGCACCATGCTTACCTGTTTACCGGCACGCGCGGCGTGGGCAAAACCACCGTGGCGCGGATACTGGCCAAATCGCTCAACTGCGTAGGCGCTGACGGGCAGGGCGGCATCACCGCCACGCCCTGTGGGGTCTGCCAGGCCTGTGTGGACATCGACAGCGGGCGTTTTGTGGACTACACCGAGTTGGACGCGGCCTCCAACCGCAGTGTTGACGAAATGCAATCCCTGCTGGAGCAATCGGTGTACAAGCCGGTGCAGGGGCGCTTCAAGGTCTTCATGATCGACGAGGTGCACATGCTCACCGGTCACGCTTTCAACGCCATGCTCAAGACGCTGGAGGAGCCGCCGGACTACCTGAAATTTGTGCTGGCCACCACCGACCCGCAAAAAGTACCGGTTACCGTGCTCTCGCGTTGTTTGCAGTTCAGCCTGCGGCCTATGGCGCCGCAGACCGTGCGCGAACATTTGCAGACGGTTTTGGCCGCCGAACACATCAACTCCGATGCCGGGGCTTTGCGCCTGCTCGCGCGCGCGGCGCGCGGCTCCATGCGCGACGCCCTCAGTCTCACCGACCAGGCGATTGCTTTTGGCGCCGGCCGGATCGAAGAGGCGATGGTGCGGCAGATGCTGGGCAGCGTGGACCAGTCCTATGTGTTCCAGCTGTTAGATGCTTTGGCCCAGGGCGATGGTGCGGCCGTGTGCGGCCTGTGCGAAGTCTTGCGCGCACACGGGTTGAGCGCCGCTGCCGCCCTCGAAGACATGGCCTCGGTGTTGCAGCGCATGGCGGTGTACCAGGTGGCCGCCCCCGGTACCGACGAGGACAGCGATCCCGATGCGGCGCGGATTGCCCAGCTCGCCGCACTGCTGCCCGCCGATGAAACGCAGTTGCTGTACAGCCTGTGTCTGCACGGGCGTGCCGATTTGGGCCTGGCCCCGGATGAATACGCCGCATTGACCATGGTCTTGCTGCGGCTTCTGGCCTTCAAGCCGGCTACCGCGCGCGCCGTGCCTGCCGCCTTGCAGGAAAAAAAAAGCCTGAATAGTTCCCCCGGCGCAGCGCCTACGCCGCCCGGGCGGCATGTGCCGGTGCGCGACAGCGCGCCGGGCGTGGATGCGGCCGCCGCAAACCAAGCCGGCACCCCGCACACCGCGCCGGCCGCCCGGGCTGCCGCCGCGCCTGATCCGGCGCACGATGCCGACCCGGTAGTGCAGGAAATGAACCTGGAGCGCGACAAGCACGCCGGGCCGCAGGCGGCATGGCCGGCTGAGGAGGCGCTGGAGGCCCTCCCCGCAGGCGATGCGCACCTGTTTGCCGACATGCCGGCCGCTGAAGCGGACGCCGCGACCGTGACTGCCGCGCCGCATGCACCCGCGCCGCCCACCCGCTTGATTGGTATTCCGGTGCGCAGCGCCAGCCCGGCAGCGCCCGAGCCGGCGGCCGCAGCACCCCTGGTGCCTACCGAAGAGGGCGCTTTCTGGTTTGGGGTTGTGCAAGCACTGGTGGACAGCGGGTCGGTGAATGCCATGGTGCGCGAGCTCGCCTTGCAGTCGCAGTTGATGGCCCGGGACGAAGGCCAATGGCTGCTGCGGGTGGAGCGCGAATCGCTTAACCAGGCTTCCAGCCGCGAGCGGCTGACGGCCGCCGTGCGCGCGGCCGGTTACCCGGTGGACCTGGTGGTGGAAATCGGGCGCGTCAGCGATTGCCCGGTGCGCCGCAGCCAGGCCGCCAGCCAAAACCGTCTGGACGCGGCACGCCGCCTGATCGAGTCCGACCCGTTTGTGCAGCGCATGGTGCAGGAGTTTGGGGCGAAAATTGTCCCCGGCTCCATCCAGCCCTTGTGACCTATCGTTTTATTGACCTCTAAGGAAAATTCCATGTTCAACAAAGGACAACTCGCCGGCCTCATGAAACAGGCGCAGGCCATGCAGGAAAACATGAAGCGCGCGCAGGAGGAGTTGGGCAGCATCGAGGTCAGCGGCGAAGCGGGCTCCGGTCTGGTCAAAGTGACCATGACCTGCAAACACGAGGTCCGGCGGGTGCAGATTGACCCCAGCCTGCTGGCTGATGACAAGGACATGCTCGAAGACCTGGTCGCAGCCGCATTCAATGCCGCCGCCCGCGCCGTCGAGGAAACCAGCAACGCCAAGATGGGCAAGGTCACTGCCGGTATGCCCAGCCTGCCGGGCGGCATGAAGCTGCCGTTCTGACGTGGAGCCACACGCGGGGGCTGGCGACGGCGCAGCGCTGGAGGTACTGATCGCCGCATTGCGCCGCCTGCCCGGCGTAGGGCAGAAGTCGGCGCAGCGCATGGCGTTTCACCTGTTGCAGCATGACCGTGGCGCGGCCCAGCAACTCGGGCGTGCGCTCCTCCACGCGGTGGACCATGTGCAGCATTGCCAGCGTTGCAACACCTTTGCCCAATCGGGCCTGTGCGAGGTCTGCGCCAATCCGCAGCGCGACGCCACGCTGTTGTGCGTGGTGGAAACACCGGCTGACCAGGCGGCGCTGGAGCGTACCAAGGCCTACCGGGGCTTGTATTTTGTGCTGATGGGCAAGCTCAGTCCGCTGGACGGCATAGGCCCCAAAGACATTGGGATTGAAGCCTTGTTTGCACGTGCGGGCGACGGCGTCGTGCGCGAGGTGATTCTGGCAACCAACTTCACCGCCGAGGGCGAGGCCACCGCCCATGTCATCAGCGAGGGTTTGAAGGCACGGGGCCTGCGCCCGACACGGCTGGCGCGCGGGGTTCCGGTGGGAAGCGAGCTCGAATATGTGGATCTCGGTACCATTGCGCATGCGCTGGTAGACCGGCGCTGATACATACCCGGAGGAAAAAAAACATGGCCCATTTTTCTTTGGCCTATTGGTGCGTGCTGGCCGCAGCGCTTCTGCCCATCGTGTGCGCCGGTATTGCCAAGTCGGGTCGCTTTACCGCAGTCAGCGAAGGCGGCTATGACAACCGCAACCCGCGCGCGTGGCTCGCACAGCAAACCGCTTGGCGCGCACGGGCCAATGCGGCGCAGGCCAATAGTTTTGAGGCCCTGCCATTTTTCATAGGCGCGGTCATCATCGCCCACCAACTTGGCGCAAACCAGAACTGGCTTGATTTGCTGGCGGCGCTGTTTATCACCCTGCGGGTGGTCTACATCGGTTTGTATCTGGGCGGTCTGGCCAATGCCCGCAGCCTGGTGTGGACGGGCGCGCTGGCGACCAATATCGCGATCTTGCTTATTGGCTACAACGGCGGCTGAGCGCCGCGCAGGGTTCAGCCCACTTTTTTGTCGCGCCGGGCGGTGGCGGTTTTTCTTTCCTTGCCGCTTTTCTTGTCCGCGCTGAGCGGGACAAACAGCACAATTTTCTGACCGGTCTTCAAGCTGGCTGTGGCGCTGAACTTGTTCCACTGCGCCACGTTGGCGGGTGTGGTTTTGTAGCGGCTGGCGATGGCGGCGATGGTGTCCTTCTTGCCGACCTTGACCAGTATGCGTTTGAGCACGATTTCGGGTGCCAGCGACAACTGCCCGTTGTCGGCCACCTTGACCGTGACATCCTGCTCCAGCTTCGCTCCGCGCGGCACCAGCAGGGACGAACCCGCCTTGATCAACATACGCGCCGGGATGCCGTTGATTTCGCGCAACTGCTGCTCGCCCATGGCCGCACGTTTGGCCGCCGCCGCCACGGTCATGGTTTGGGGAACAACCCACACCGTCCAGCTCGCCAGACGGGCACCTGCAAAGCCGTTCAGATTGTCCTGAAACACTTCGGCGTTGTCCCAGGGAAGCAGGATGTACGGCATGCCGGCGGCCAGGATGACGGGCTTGCTGGCCGAGGGGTTGAGCGCCTTGAAATCATCCAGCGGTATCTGCGCCAGTTTGGCTGCCAGCGTCACATCCATATCACGGCTGATGGGTACGCTGGCGAAATACGGGTGGTTGCCGATGGCGGGAAGCTGCGAATTGAAAACCTGCGGTTGCGCAACAATGTTTTTGATGGCCTGCAGTTTGGGCACATAGAGCCGGGTTTCCGCCGGCATGGGCAAGTCCAGGTAGGTGGTTCCCAGCCCGCGTTGCTGGTTGCGGGCGATGGCGCGGCCCACATTGCCTTCGCCCCAGTTGTAAGCGGCCAGCGCCAGGTGCCAATCGCCGAACATGCCGTGCAGTCTTTGCAGGTAATCCAGCGCCGCCCGCGTACTGGCCAGCACGTCCCGGCGGTCGTCACGGAACACGTTTTGCTTGAGTTCAAACGATTTGCCGGTGGCCGGCATGAATTGCCACATCCCGGCCGCTTTGGCCGAGGACACTGCCTGCGGGTTGAAAGCGCTTTCCACAAAGGGCAGCAAGGCCAATTCGGTAGGCATGCCGCGCAGCTCCAGTTCTTCAACAATGTGGAACAGGTATTTGCGCGAGCGCTCGGTCATGCGGTAGAGGTAATCCGGGCGGCTGGCGTACCAGGTTTCGCGGTCGCGCACCTGGTCGGTATCCAGATCGGGAATCGAAAAACCGGTGCGGATGCGGTCCCAGATTTCGGCGGGCGCTTGGAGCGTGGCAACCTTGCGGCTGCCGGACTCCAGCGTGGTCATCGGCGTTTGCAGCTCGGCTTCGGTCTGGGCGGCTGCCGTCGCGCAGTACACACCCAGCGCCAGGGCCCACACCATGGTCGCCTGCCAGCGGGTGCATAGAATGCCCGCACGCTGGGATGGGCTGGGTTCCCGAACGGGCGAATAAATAGGTTTCATGGACGAACAAATTATAGGTTTGCAGGATTGGCTGGCCACACCCGTGGGCAGCTACCTGTTGGACTGGGAACAAGTGCAGATAGACGCTGTCGTTGCCGATGCGTTTGGCTTTCATGCCCTGCAATTGGGAATACCCGCATTAGACGCCTTGCGCAGCAACCGCATGCCGCACCAGTGGCTGGCCGAACAGCCGCTGGCCTGCGCGCCGGCTTTGCGCTGTGCCTTGGTGACCGATTTTGCGGCCCTGCCTTTTGCCGCCGCCAGCCTGGATTTGCTGGTCCTGCCCCACACGCTGGAGTGCAGCGCCGACCCGCACGCCACGCTGCGTGAGGTGGAGCGGGTGCTGGTGCCCGAAGGCCGGGTGGTTATTTGTGGCTTGAACCCGCTGAGTTGGTGGACCCTGCGCCAGGCCCTGGGGCGGGTGCTGCGCCGCTTTGGTTTGCGCGGACAGCTGGGCCCTTTGTATCTGCCGCAGCCGGGCGAAACCATAGGCTACTGGCGCTTGCGGGATTGGTTGCGCTTGCTCAGTTTCGAGACCGAGCGGGTCCAATTCGGCTGCTATGTGCCGCCGGTGCGCAGCCAGAAATGGATAGCCCGCTGGGGCTTTATGGAACGTTTGGGCGCGCGCTGGTGGCCGATTCTGGGCGCGTCCTACATGGTGGTCGGCGTCAAACGGGTGCGCGGAATGCGCCTGTTGGCACCGGCCTGGAAACCCAAGCCCAAGCGCGCCGCGCAAACGGCACCCGTGGCCAGCCATTCGGAGGCCGGAAAGCACAGCGTACCCCATGAATGAAGTCGTGATTTACACCGATGGCGCCTGCAAAGGCAATCCCGGCCCCGGGGGCTGGGGCGTGTTGCTGTGCGCCGGCGACGGCACCCGCAAGGAGTTGTGCGGCGGTGAGTTGGGCACCACCAACAACCGCATGGAAATGATGGCCGTGATCCAGGCCCTGGGCGCGCTCAAGCGACCCTGCGCCGTGACGCTGCATCTGGACAGTCAGTACGTGCTCAAGGGCATTACCGAATGGCTGCCCGGCTGGAAAGCCAAGGGCTGGAAAACCGCAGCCAAGCAGCCGGTCAAAAACGTGGACCTGTGGCAGCGGCTCGACGAACTGGTTGCCACGGGCGGCCACCGCATCGATTGGCGCTGGGTCAAGGGCCATGCCGGTGATCCGGGCAATGAGCGCGCCGACGCGCTGGCCAACCAGGGCGTCACGCTGGCCATGGGCGTGGCCTGAGCGCAGGCCCTAGATCACGCCGTCAAACAGCATCACGCGCACGGTGTCACCCACCTGCACATCGGCCTGCGCGTGGGACAGTACCAGCAGGCCATTGGCCTGCACCATGGAGCTCAGCACGCCCGAACCCTGTTGACCGGTGGTGCGAACGGTGAGTCCGCCCGCTGCGTCGGTACTGACAATGGCCCGCTGGTATTCGGTGCGCCCGGGCTTTTTGCGGATGGCTTCGCTGCTGCGCGCCTGCAGCATGGGCGGCTCGCTGACCCGGGCTCCCATCATCTGCCACAGCGCAGGCCGCACAAAGGCCAAAAAGGTGACCATGACCGCCACCGGATTTCCGGGCAGGCCAAACAGCGGTTTGTGGCCTATGCGCCCCACGGCCATGGGCCGGCCCGGGCGCATGGCAATGCGCCAGAAAACCACCCCGCCGCCGCCATCGGGCGTGGCCTGCGCCAGTTGCCGCATCATCGCTTTGGTGTGGTCGGCCTCGCCTACGCTCACGCCGCCGCTGGTGATGGTGGCGTCGGCCTCGCGCGCAGCGCGGCTGAACGCGGCTTGCAAGGCAGCGGGCTGGTCCGGCACCACGCCCAGGTCCAGCACCTCGATGCCCATGCGCTGCAACATCCCCAGAACTGTGTAGCGGTTGCTGTCAAACACCGCACCTTCGCGCGGTGCATCCCCCAGGCTCAAAATTTCGTCCCCGGTACTGAAATACGCCACCCGCAGCCGGGCGTAGACCGGCACCTGCGCGATCCCCAGGCTGGCAACCAGGCCCAGGGCGGCAGGGGTGATGCGGGTGCCGCGCGCCAGCGCGGTGCTGCCCCGTCGCAGATCTTCGCCCGCCAGACGCCGGTTGTCGCCCGGGCGTATGAGGCCGGCGGCAATCTCTACCGCGCCCTCTGCAGCGTGCACCAGTTCTTGTGGCACCACCGTGTCCAAGCCGGCAGGCATGACCGCCCCGGTCATGATCTTGACGCACGCGCCTTGCGCCACCGCCCCGGTGTAAGCGGCTCCGGCGCGGGCGGTGCCCGCGACCCGCAGCGTGAGCGGCAGCCCGGGGCGCAATTGCGCGCTATCGAAGGCGTAGCCGTCCATGGCCGCGTTGTCGTGCGCGGGTACATCGATGGGGCAGATCACATCTTCGGCCAGCACCCGCCCTAGCGCTTGCAGCAGGTCCACGCGCTCACTGCGGGTGGGAGCGGGTACCAGCTCGGCCAAAAAGGCGTTGACCGTGTGCGCCGGGAGGGCCTGCGGGTCATAGCCCTGCAGCGCGGCAGCAATCGCGTCCAGGCTTTTCATAGAGAGTGCGGCGCCGCGGTTTGCAGGGTCTGCAACTCGGCCAGGGTATTGGCATTGAAAAATCCGCGCGGATCGTCATGCGGCTGGTCAAAGGGTACATCGATTTGGCCCTGCGCCTGTGTCCAGGCGTCGATCTTGCGCCCGCCGCTTTCCAAAAATTGCGCCAGGCTGGGGCGCAGGCTGGTCTTGATCAGGCAAAAAACCGGTTGCCGACGCAGGCTGCGGTCCTGCGGGCCGTCGGCGGCGCAGGCCATGGCGATGGGCTGTGTCCCGCTTTGCAGCGCCTGGGCCAGGCGCGCCAGCAGGTCCAGCGGAAACAGGGGCGAGTCGCAGGGCACGGTCAGCAGGTAGCCATGGTCGGAGCCGCAGCGCGCCAAGGCTGTGTGGAAACCTGCCAGCGGTCC
The DNA here is from genome assembly GCA_947380945.1 of Comamonadaceae bacterium. Classification (GTDB taxonomy): domain Bacteria; phylum Pseudomonadota; class Gammaproteobacteria; order Burkholderiales; family Burkholderiaceae_C; genus Allorhodoferax. Next base: position 7,157 of record CANCTD010000002.1, on the reverse strand, counting down.
GGCAAAACCGCCGACCGTGTCGGGCCAGACCGCAAAACCCCAAGCGGCATAAGCCTCCAGGTTGCGGTTGGCATTGAGCGCCAGGGTGCGCGGTGCGCCCAGGGTTTGCGCTTGCAGGCGTTCGATGGCGTGCAGTGCCAGGGGCTTGGCGCCGAGCATTTGCAAGCCTTTGTCCACGCCGCCCATGCGCCGCCCCTCGCCCCCGGCCAGCACCACGGCACAAACCTGGTCTGCGCGTATCGCTGTTGCTTGCACCATCGCCGCTCAGCCCCCGATGTAACTCATTTCCACCCGCTTGGCGCCCTGCGCATGGTCTGGGGGCATGCCCGCGCGCAGTGCGGAATAGCGGTCGCTACGGCCCTGCCAGATATGGCCGATGGCGCTGGCCAGATCCGCGTCGTCCAAGTGCCCCCGCACCAGGCTGCGCAAGTCGTAGCCCTGGCTGGCAAAAAGGCACAAGAACAACTGGCCCTCGGTGGAAAGCCGCGCCCGGTTGCAGCTGCCGCAAAAGGCCTGGGTGACGCTGCTGATCACGCCGACTTCGCCCAGCGCCGGGTCGTAGCGTCCGCCAGCGTCGGCATAGCCCCAGCGCTGCGCGGTCTCGCCCGCTTGCGCGGGCTCCAGCGCCACCAGCGGCATGGCGGACTGTAGGCGTGCGATGACCGCACTAGAGGGCAGCACATCGTCCATGCGCCAGCCGTTGGTTGCGCCCACGTCCATGTATTCAATAAAGCGCAGCACCACGCCACTGCCGCGGAAATGCCGCGCCATGGGCAGAATTTCCTGGTCGTTGGTGCCGCGTTTGACCACCATATTCACCTTGATAGGCCCCAAGCCCGCAGCCTGTGCCGCAGCAATGCCGTCGAGTACATCCGCAACGGGGAAGTCCACATCGTTCATGCGTTGGAAGACCGCATCGTCCAGGCCGTCCAGGCTGACGGTGACGCGCTGCAAGCCTGCGGCCTTCAAATCATGCGCTTTGCGCGCCAGCAAGGAGCCGTTGGTGGTCAGCGTCAAATCCAGCGGCTTGCCCTGCGGGGTGCGCAAAGCGGCCAGTTGGGCCACCAGCAGTTCCAGGTTTTTGCGCAGCAGCGGCTCCCCGCCGGTGAGGCGGATTTTTTCCACACCATGGGCAACAAACTGGGTGGCAATCCGGGTGATTTCCTCAAAACTCAGCAATTCTGAATGCGGCAGGTAGACATAATCTTTGTCGAAAACCTCCTTGGGCATGCAGTAGCTGCAGCGGAAGTTGCAGCGGTCAGTGACGCTGATGCGCAGGTCGCGCAGCGGACGTTGCAAGCGGTCGCGCAGGCTGCCGTCCGCAGAAATCCGGCTGGATGCATCCATTGCCGCAGCCGGAATCGGAATGTGCCTCGGGCGCGCGTCGCGCAGGGGGACAATGCGGGGGGTGGAGTTTTCGGCCATGGCCTGATTGTGTACCGGGTGGGTAGGTGCCGTTGAAGGCGTACATCCGGTGCCGCGGGCGTCGGCCGGTTTTTCAAAGGAGGGTCGCGGGTGCGGGAATGGTTAATTGCTTTATTGGCTCTGGCCTGCGGCATGAGCGGCCTGGTCGCCTGGCGCACCCTGCGGCGGGAGCGCAGCAACGTGGCGCGCCTGAACGCGGCGATTCAGCGCATCGAAAGCAATGATTTTTCGGAAATTGCGGCGCTGGCCCAGGCCAACGGGCCGCTGGCACCCAGCTACCGCACCTTGAGCGCCATTGGCAAGCGGGTCCAGTGGGGCAAGGAAGAACTGGAGGCCCTGGTGGCGGATGTCACCCGCGAGCTGCGCCTGCGCAAAGAAGAGGCAGAAAGCGCCACCCAGGCCAAATCCCGCTTCATCGCTGCGGCCAGCCACGACCTGCGCCAACCCATGCACGCCATGGGCTTGTTCATCGCCCGGCTGGGGCAGCTGCCGCTGGGGCGCGGGGCCGACGGTTTGGTGGACAACCTGGAGTCGGCGGTGCAGTCCATGCAGGATTTGCTGGACGGCTTGCTGGATTTGTCCAAGCTGGAGGCGGGGGCGGTCAAAGCCAATTTCCAGGCGCATCCGATCGAGCAGACCTTTCAGGCCGTGCGCACGGCCTTGTCGGCGCAGGCCCGCGCACAGGGTTTGCGCTTCCGGGTCCGGCCCACCGGCTTGTGGGCTTTGACCGATCCGGCCTTGCTGCAAAGGGTTGTGATGAATTTGGGCCACAACGCCCTGCGCTACACCAGCCAGGGCGCGGTGATGATTGTGTGCCGCAAGGTGCAAAACGGGATGGGCGTGCGCATTGATGTGATGGACAGCGGGCGTGGGATAGACCCGGCGCATCAGCAACATATCTTCCAGGAGTTCTACCGCGTCGATGGCGAGAGCGCGGATGTGTCCAAAGGCATGGGCCTGGGGCTGCACATCGTGGCCCGGACAACCGAGGTGCTGGGTGCCAGCCTGGCGGTCCGCTCCGCCCTCGGCTGTGGTGCCCGCTTTTCGGTGACCTTGCCGATTGCCCGGCCCCGCCCCGCCGCTGCGCAGCCTGAACGGGCGCAGGGGGTGGGTGCGCGCTACGCCGACTTGCAGGGCATCCATGTGGTGGTTCTGGAGCCCGACGAGCAGGTCCGCGCGGCACTGGAAGGCCTGCTGCTGTCCTGGGGTTGCGCGGTGTTTGCGGCAGCGGCGCTGGAGCCGGCGCTTCGGCGCTTGCAGGACGGTGGTTTCGCGCCCGGTGCCATCGTGTGCGACATTGCATTGACCAGGCCGTCCGGCATGGACGCGGTTCAGGACGGGCCGCTTGCACTGCCGGATTTGGGTGCGGTCAGCGTGCTGCGCCGCTGCGTGGGCGCGCAAATTCCAGCTTGTTTGTTTGGCGGACCGGGCGAGCTTGCGTTGCGCGCGCAATGGCAGGAGCAGGGCGTGGTGGTGCTCGACAAGCCCGTTCGCCCGGCCAAGTTGCGGGCCTGGTTGCGCCGTTTACGCGCGGAGGACGCGGCCGCAGACTGAGGACCGGCTGTGCGCCGCCTTAGATGCCGGGCCGAAAGCCGTAGTTCACGCCAGCCAGCACCGCCTGCGTGCGGTTTTGCACATCGAAATGCCGCAGTATGGATGTGACATGGGATTTGATGGTTTCTTCCCCGACCTCGAGCTTGAGCGCAATGTCGCGGTTGCTCAAGCCGTCGATCATGCAGCGGAACACCCGCTCCTGGGTGCGCGAGAGCGAAGGCCGCTTGGGCATGCTCCCATCCACGATCTGCCCAGCCAGGTCGCGCAGGTCCTCCGGCGTGTAGATGTCGCCGTCGAGCACCACCTTGATCGCCTTGAGCAGGGCGCGGCTGGAGCTGGACTTGCTGATAAAACCGGCGGCACCGGCGTGCAGTACCTGGCGCATCAGGTGGGCGTTGGCCATGCCCGAGATCATCAGAACCGGTACTTCAGGCGCGCGCCGTCCGAGTTGCTGCAGCATTTCCAGCCCCGTCATATCAGGCAGGTGGTAGTCCAGCAGAATCAGGTCCAGGTCACGGTGCGAGACCAGCAGCGCCAGTGATTCCTGCGCGTTGTCGGCCTGCACGATGTCGATGTCCTGGTCCAGTCCGCGCAAGACCTGCTGCAGCCCTTCGCGGACCAGTTCGTGGTCATCAATCACCAAAATTTTCATTGGCGCATATTAACGGCATCGCAGGGCGCCGCCGGCCGGCGCACGCTCGTAAAAAAGCCCGCTTAAGCGGGCTTTTTTACGGTTGCGGCAGTGTCAGATGCCGTGGATGGACATCATCACCGGCACGATCAGGAGTGCCACGATGTTGATGATCTTGATCAAGGGGTTGATCGCCGGACCCGCGGTGTCCTTGTACGGGTCGCCCACGGTATCGCCGGTGACCGCGGCTTTGTGGGTCTCAGACCCTTTGCCGCCGTGGTGGCCGTCTTCGATGTATTTCTTGGCGTTGTCCCAGGCGCCGCCGCCGGTACACATGGAAATGGCCACGAACAAACCGGTGACGATGGTGCCCATCAGCAAACCACCCAGCGCCGCTGGCCCCAGCACCAGACCGACCACGATGGGTGCGACCACCGGCAGCAGGCTGGGGATCATCATTTCCTTGATTGCCGCCGTGGTCAGCATGTCAACCGCTGTGTCGTATTCCGGTTTGCCGCTGCCGTCCATGATGCCCTTGATGTCGCGGAACTGACGCCGCACCTCGACCACCACCGCACCTGCGGCGCGGCCCACGGCTTCCATCGCCATCGCCCCGAAGAGGTAGGGGATCAGGCCGCCTATGAACAGGCCGATGATGACTTTGGGGTCGCTCAGGTCGAACTTGACATGCGCGCCCAGGCCTTCGAGCTTGTGCGTGTAATCGGCAAACAAGACCAGTGCGGCCAAACCGGCCGAGCCGATGGCATAGCCCTTGGTCACTGCTTTGGTGGTGTTGCCTACCGCGTCCAGCGGGTCGGTGATGTCGCGCACGCTGGCTGGCAGTTCGGCCATTTCGGCGATGCCGCCCGCGTTGTCGGTGATGGGTCCGTAGGCGTCCAGGGCGACCACGATGCCGGCCATGCTGAGCATGGAGGTGGCGGCAATCGCAATGCCGTACAAGCCACCCAGGTTGAATGCGCTGTAAATGGCGGCGCAGACAAACAAGACCGGCCAGGCGGTGGAGCGCATGGAAACGCCCAGGCCGGCGATGATGTTGGTGCCGTGGCCGGTGGTGGAGGCCTGGGCAATGTGCTGTACCGGCGCGTACTGGGTGCCGGTGTAGTACTCGGTGATCCAGACCAGGGCGCCGGTCAGGATCAGGCCGATGGCACATGCGCCAAACAGTCCCCCGGCGCTGAGCGAGCCGCCGTCGGCCAGTGCGACCGGTGCCGGAAACATGGACTCGGTCACAAAGTAAAACGCGACCAAGGAAAGCACCCCGGCCACTGCCAGGCCTTTGTACAAAGCCGGCATGACGTTTTTCATGTCGGGCTCGGCTTTAACAAAGAAACAACCAATGATGGATGCGACGATGGACACGCCGCCCAGCGCCAGCGGATACAGCACCGCGTTGGGACCGGCGGCACCGGCCATCAGCGCACCCAGCACCATGGTGGCAATCAGGGTTACCGCATAGGTCTCAAACAGGTCGGCGGCCATGCCGGCGCAGTCGCCCACGTTGTCGCCCACGTTGTCGGCAATCACCGCCGGGTTGCGGGGGTCGTCTTCCGGAATGCCGGCTTCAACCTTGCCGACCAGGTCCGCGCCCACGTCCGCGCCCTTGGTGAAAATGCCGCCGCCCAGGCGGGCAAAAATGGAAATCAGCGACGAGCCGAAGGCAAAACCCACCAGCGGATTCAGCAGGCCCGCAAAAGCCTTGCCGTCTGCGGGAATGCCGCCTGCGGTCAGGTAGGCATAAAAGCCGGTCACACCCAGCAGCCCGAGGCCGACCACCAGCATGCCGGTGATTGCGCCGCCGCGAAAGGCCACGTCCAACGCCGGGCCAATGCCGCGGGTGGCGGCTTGGGCGGTGCGCACATTGGCGCGCACCGACACATTCATGCCGATAAAGCCGCAGGCGCCCGAGAGCACCGCGCCCAGGACAAAGCCGACCGCGCTGAGCTGGTCGAGGAATGCCGCGATGAGAATGGCCAAAACCACGCCGACCATGGCGATGGTTTTGTACTGGCGGGCCAGATAGGCCGAAGCGCCGGTTTGGATGGCTGCTGCGATTTCTTGCATACGCGCGTTACCCGCGTCCTGCGAAAGAATCCAACTGCGGGCCCATACGCCGTAGATGACGGCAATCAAACCGCATCCGACGGCCAAGTTGACCGCGTTAATTGCTGACATAAAAAACACTCCTGCATTTGTTGCGCGATGGTGGGGGCAACGCTTGCGAGACCCCCGCTTGCGTTGCTTCCTCGCGCGCAGGTGCATGGGTATGCAGGTAGCGCCGATTGGCCAACCGGTGCACTGTAGCGCCATTCCATGGCGCCACAGCCTGTGTGCAAGTGCCGAGTCAGTAAACTAGGGGTTAATCCTAGGTCGCACCCGCAACCCGGGCCTGCACCCCGATAACTTCCAGATCATTTATGGCACTCGACAAAGTCTCCCCCGGAAAGAACGCTCCCCAGGCCTTCAACGTCATCATCGAAATCCCCATGAACGCCGACCCGGTGAAATACGAGGTCGATAAGGAAACCGGTGCGATTTTTGTGGACCGCTTCATGAGCACATCCATGCACTACCCGACCAATTACGGTTATGTGCCCAAAACCATTTCTGGCGACGGCGACCCGGTTGACGTGCTGGTGATCACTCCGGTGCCGCTGATTCCGGGCGTTGTCGTGACCTGCCGCGCCATCGGCATTTTGAAGATGGAAGACGAGGCCGGGCAGGACGGCAAGATCCTGGCTGTGCCGACCGACAAGATACTGTCGATTTATACCCAGTGGCAAAAGCCCGAAGACCTGAACCCGATGCGGCTCAAAACTATCGCCCATTTCTTTGAGCACTACAAAGACCTGGAGCCCAACAAGTGGGTCAAGATTCTGGGCTGGGAAGGCCCCGAGTCCGCGCACCAGGAAATTCTCGACGGCATTGCGAACTACCAAAAGGCCCAGGGCTGATGAGAGCCCCGGACGCGGTTCGATCTGAAGCGGTATCAGCCCGCCGGTGCGTCGCCGCCCTCTAGGGCGGCTTGGCGCACGGCGGGGCGCAGCGGGCTGCGTGATTCGAGCTGTTCCAGGTAATCCTCCACACCTGCCCCTTCGCGCTCCAAATAGCGGGCGACTGCATCCGCAAATGCCGGGTGCGACAGCCAGTGCGCGCTGCTGGTTTTGACGGGTAGCAAGGCGCGCGCCATTTTGTGTTCGCCTTGCGCGCCGCCTTCAAAACGGTGGTAGCCGTGGGCAATGCACCATTCCAGCGGCTGGTAGTAGCAGGCCTCGAAATGCAGGCAGTCAACCCGCTCCAGCGCGCCCCAGTAGCGACCGTAGGCCACACGCTGCGGGCCACCCGCATCGTTGAGTGCGATCAGGCTGCAGGCAATCGGCTGTTCGCCGCGCAAGCCAATAAACAGCAACCAGTTGTCGGCCATGCTGTCTTGCATGCGCTGGAAAAAATCCCGGCTCAGGTAGGGCGCGTTGCCGTGTTCCAGATAGGTGCGCTCGTAGCAGCGGTAGAAAAAATCCCAGTCAGCGGT
>CANCTD010000001.1 GCA_947380945.1 Comamonadaceae bacterium | reverse complement strand
CGCACACGCCAGCTTTTACATGCTGGGGGCCTACCTGGGCTTCAGCATCGCGCAGGTGTGCGGCTTCTGGGCCGCGCTGCTGCTGGCGCCGCTGGCGGTGGGCTTTTTGGGTGCCTTGTTTGAACGCTGCTGCCTGCGGCGGGTCCATGTTTTGGGCCATGTGCCCGAGTTGCTGGTCACCTTCGGCTTCTCTTATGTGGTTTTGGAAATCGTGCAACTGATGTGGGGCCGCGCGGCGCTGGACTTCCAGCCTGCGTCGCTCCTGCAAGGGCCGGCCTTCACCTTGGTGCAGCAGACCGGCGAGGGCTTGCGTTGGGTCTGGGGGGCCGCGCCGCAGGGGCTGTGCGGCGCAAGCGCTGCGGTGGCTTTGAGCTGTTCGCCTTTTCCCGCCACACGGGCGTTGATGGTGCTCGTGGCTTTGCTGATGCTCACAGTGATTGCAGCCGTGCTCACGCGCACGCGCACCGGGCTGGTGATACGGGCTGCGCTGACCCACCCGGAGATGGTCAACAGCCTGGGCCACGATCTGCCGCGCTTGCACATGTTGCTGTTCGGTGTGGGCAGTGCCCTGGCGGCTCTGGCCGGGGTTGTGGGTGGCAGCACTTATTTGACCGAGCCTGGCATGGCCGCCAGCATGGGGGCGATGGTTTTCGTGGTGGCCGTGGTGGGCGGCTTGGGTTCGCTGGGTGGCGCTTTTGCCGCGTCCTTGCTGATCGGGCTGCTGCAAACCGCAGCGGTCTCGCTGGATGTGTCGCTGCTGCCGGGTGTGACACTGGCCCGGCTGGCACCCGTTCTGCCCTTTGTGCTGATGCTCGCTGTCCTGGTGCTGCGCCCGCAGGGCTTGCTGGGTCGGCCTTCAGCGTGAACGCGATGCACCGTTTGCCAGCCTGGCGCGACTGGATGGTCTGGCCTGTGTGCGCCCTGTCGCTGGTGCTTGCGCCCCTGCTTTTCCCCGGCAGCTTTGCGCTCGCGCTGCTGTCACAAATGGGCATTGCAGTGGTCGCTTGCCTGTCCTTTTATCTGCTTTTCGGTCAGGGCGGCATGCTGAGTTTCGGCCATGCGGTCTATGTGGGGCTGGGTGGTTTTGTGGCCATGCACGCGCTCAATACTTGGAGCACTGCAGGGGCTTACCTGCCGGTGTCGCTGGTGCCGCTGTGCGGTGGTCTGGGTGGTTTGGTGTTTGCGGCGGTGTTCGGCTACTTCAGCACGCGCCATGCGGGCAGCAGTTTTGCGATGGTGACCCTGGGCCTGGGCGAACTGGTCTACGCGCTGACCACGCTGTTGCCGGGATTTTTTGGGGGCGAGGCCGGCATCAGCTGCAACCGGGCGACCGGCCCTGCGGTCTGGGGCCTGCGTTTCGGCCCGCCCATCGCTTTGTATTACCTGTTGGCCTTGTACACACTGGTCTGCGCCGGGCTGATGTACCTGTTCACGCAAACGCCGCTGGGGCGCATGCTTTGTGCGGTGCGCGACAACCCACAGCGGGTCGCGTCGCTCGGCTATGACCCGCAGCGCGTGCGCTACCTCGCCATGGTGGTCGCCGGGTTTTTTGCAGGCGTTTCAGGGGGCATGGCTGCGCTGCATTTTGAAGTCGTCAATGCCGAGGCGGTGGGCGCGGCCCGCTCAGGTGCCTACCTGGTGTTCACGGTGATCGGTGGCGCTGGCAGCTTTGCCGGGCCGGTGCTCGGCGGCATTTTGATGGTTGTTTGCACCGTGCTGCTCAGCGCCTGGACCCGGGCCTGGTTGCTCTACCTGGGGCTGGGCTTTGTGCTGGTGGTCTTGTACGCGCCCGGCGGTGTGTCCGGCTTGCTGGCGCAGCAGCTGCGCCTGGCGCGCAGCGGACGCCTTGCGGCGCTGCTGCCCTGGTATGGCGCGCTGGCGGCGTGCACAGCCCTGGCGTTCTGGGGTCTGGCGCTGGCGGTGGAGATGCTCTACCACCGGCAACTGGACGCGGCCAGCGGCAGCGCATTCCACTTCATGGGCCTGGCGCTGGACTTCGCCACGCCGCGCAGTTGGCTGACTGCGCTGGCGTTTTTCGTGGCGGGGGTTTTACCCATCGCCTGGCTGTACCCGCGTTGTGCAGCGCGCCACGCGCGCGCCCACACAGCTGCGGAATGGAACGCGCAAGCGCACTTGCAGCGAGGCCAGTGGTGACGCCGCCACCGGCCTTGACCTTGCAGGCGCTGCACAAGCGCTTTGGCAGCACCGAGGTCGTTTGCGGCCTGGATTTGTGCGTGCAAGCCGGTGAACGGGTCGCGCTCATAGGCCCCAACGGCGCGGGCAAGTCCACGGTATTCAATTTGATCAGCGGACATGCCCGACCGAGCGCCGGAACTGTTGAGCTGCACGGCCGAAGCATCCACGGCATGAAGCCTTTTGCGATTGCCCGCTTGGGGCTGGCGCGCAGCTTCCAGATCAGCAAGGTGTTCCCCCAGCTCAGCGTGTACGAGAACCTGCGCTGCAGCGTGTTGTGGAGCCTGGGCTATGGCTACAGCTTTGTGCGGCTGGTGGGTTCTTTGCGTGACGCCACGGCGCGCACCGACACGCTGATCGAAGGCCTGGGTTTGGCGGCGCAGGCGCAGACCCTGGCCGCCCATCTGCCTTATGCGCAGCAGCGCGCATTGGAGCTGGGCATCACCCTGGGCAGCGGTGCCGATGTGCTGCTCTTGGACGAGCCCACGGCCGGCATGAACCGCAGCGAGGCGGCGCACTTCACCGCGCTGATCCGCAGGCTGACCGAGGGCAAAACCCTGCTGCTGGTCGAACACGACATGGCGGTGGTTGCGGACCTGGCCGACAAAATTGCCGTGCTGGTCCAGGGCCGCATCATCGCTTTTGGTACCCCGCAGGCGGTGCGCGCGGACCCGGCGGTGCAAGCCGCCTATCTGGGTGCGGTGGTCTGACTATGGTCGCCCACAAGCCTGTGTTGGAGCTTGGCGGCTTGCGCGCCGGCTACGGCCAAAGCCAGGTGCTGCACGGTGTGGACTTCCATGTGGGTGCAGGCGAGATCGTCGCGCTCTTGGGCCGCAACGGTTCGGGCCGCTCCACCCTGGCGCGCGCCATCATGGGCTGGGTGCGCTGCACGGGCAGCGTCCGATTACACGGGCAGGATTTGCGAGACCAACCTGTGCACGCACGGGCCCGCGCCGGCCTGGGCTATGTGCCCGAGAGCCGCGATGTGTTTGCGGGCCTGAGCGTGCAGCACAACCTGGCGCTGGGCGTCAAACCCGGCCAGCGGCACGCGCGTTGGACCGATGCCGATGTGTACCGCCTGTTCCCGCAACTGGCCCTGCGCCGCGATACGCCTGCGGGCGTGCTGTCCGGTGGTGAACAGCAGATGCTGGCGCTGGGCCGCGCATGGATGGGCGACCCGGACCTGCTGATCGTTGACGAACCCACAGAGGGGCTGGCCCCGCAGTTGGTGGAGCAGGTCGGCGATTTTTTACTGCTGCTGCGCACGCGCGGTGTGTCCGTGCTGCTGATTGAGCAAAAACTCGCGATAGCGCTGCGCATCGCCGACCGCTGCCTGGTCATGGGCCATGGGCGGGTGGTGTTTGACGGAGCGCCTGCGGCGCTGCTGGCAGATGCCGGGGTGCGCAGGGAATGGCTGGAGCTGTGAGTAGGCGACGCACCGACGCCCGGATGCGCCTGCCCGCGGGTCTGTGCCGCGCTGATATGCCCCGACAATGACCGCTTTTGTGTTCCCCTGAGGATTCCCCCATGCAAGCCGATTACCAGCTCCACGGCGACGTGGCCCTGATCACCCTGAACAACCCGCCTGTCAACGGCCTGGGCTACGCGACCCGCGTGGCCGCCATGGAAGCCTTGGCGCAAGCGCTGGCTGACGCGGCCGTGCAGGCCATTGTGATTACGGGTGCAGGCAAGGCCTTTTGCGGCGGGGCGGACATCCGTGAGTTCGGCACGCCAATGGCTTTTCAGGAGCCGAATTTGCACACGCTGATTGCTGCGCTGGAGCAGTCCACCAAGCCGGTGGTGGCGGCGATTCACAGCACGGTGATGGGCGGCGGCTTGGAGCTGGCGCTGGCCTGCCACTACCGCGTGGCCGCGCCGGGTACCCAGGTGGCGATGCCCGAGGTCAAGCTGGGGCTGCTGCCCGGCGCCGGGGGCACCCAGCGCCTGCCGCGCGTGGTCGGGGTGGAGGCTGCGCTGAACATGATCGTCAGCGGCCAGGCCGTGGCCAGCGAGCGGCTGGCAGCCATTCCCGGCCAAAGCCTGTTCCAGCGCATGAGCGCGAGCGCGGATTCGCTGCTGGACGAGGCCGTTGAATTTGCCCGTTCGGTGGTGGCCGTACGCCCCTTGCCGCTTGTGCGTGTGCTGCCTTGCAGCCATCCGCAGGGCGATGCGTACTTCCAGTTTGTGCGCAATATGCTTGGCCCGTCTTCCAGGAACCTGCCCGCGCCGCTGCAGTGTGTGGACGCGGTGCAGGCTGCCACGCGGCAGGCATTCGATACGGGGTTGGCCACTGAGCGGACCATTTTTGAGCGCCTCATGGCCACGCCGCAAAGCCGGGCGTTGCGCCACCTTTTTACGGCCGAGCGTGCGGCGTCCAAGATTCCGGATGTGCCGCCTGGCACGGCGCTGCGTCCGGTTGCATCGGTGGCCATCATCGGCGCGGGCACCATGGGCAGTGGTATCGCCATGAATTTTTTGAACGCCGGTATCCCGGTGCAGCTGCTGGAGTTGCAGCCCGAGGCGCTGGAGCGCGGCGTGGCCACCATGCGCCGCAATTACGCGGCGCAGGTCAGCAAGGGCAAGCTCAAGCCCGCGACCCTGGAGCAGCGCATGGCCTTGTTGCGCACCACGCTGCGCTACGAAGAACTGGCGCAGGCCGATCTGGTGATTGAAGCGGTATTCGAGGACATGGGCGTCAAGGCGGCGGTGTTCCAAGCCTTGGACCGGGTGATGAAGCCCGGTGCGATCCTGGCGTCCAACACGTCCACGCTGGATCTGAACCTGATTGCCGCCTGCACGCAGCGCCCGCAGGACGTGGTTGGCTTGCACTTCTTCAGCCCGGCGAATGTGATGAAGTTGCTCGAAGTGGTGCGCGGCGACAAGACCGCACCCGATGTGCTGGCAACCGTGATGGCGCTGGCCAAGAAGATCCGCAAAACGGCGGTGGTGTCTGGCGTGTGCGACGGCTTTATCGGCAACCGCATGGTTGAACAGTACCTGCGCCAGGCCGGCTTTTTGCTGGACGAGGGCTGCAGCCCGCAGCAAGTGGACAAGGCCATGGAAGCCTTTGGCATGGCCATGGGGCCGTTCCGCATGAGCGATCTGGCGGGCAACGACATCGGCTGGGCCATCCGCAAGCGCCGCGCCATCGAGAACCCCGGCATGCGCTACAGCCCCACGGCGGACGCGGTCTGCGAACTGGGCCGCTTCGGCCAAAAGAGTGGCGCAGGCTGGTACGACTACGTGGCGGGTAAGCGCGATGCCCTGCCGAGTGCGGACGTGGCCGCCGCCATTGCAGCCTGCCGCAGCGCGCTGGGCATCACCCCGCGCACCATCGGCGCGCCCGAGATCGTGCAGCGCCTGGTGTTCGCCCTGGTCAATGAGGCTGCGCATATCCTGGAAGAGGGCATTGCGCTGCTTGCGGGTGACATTGATATCGTGTACCTGTACGGTTATGGCTTTCCCGCCTTTCGGGGCGGGCCTATGCGCTACGCGGACGAGCTGGGCTTGTTCACGGTGGCGCAAACCATGCGGCGCTTCGCCGCCAACCCGCATGCCGACCCGGGCTTTTGGCAAGCCGCGCCCCTGCTGGCCAGCCTGGCGGCTGCTGGAAGAACGTTTACTTGAGGATTTCCCCATGACTGCCGCCCTGATTGTTTCCACCGCCCGCACGCCGCTGACCAAAAGCTGGAAGGGCGCGTTCAACATGACCCACGGCGCGACACTGGCCGGGCACGCGATCGCCCACGCCATCCAGCGCTCGGGCATTGAAGCCGCCGAGGTGGAGGACGTGCTGATGGGATGCGCCTTTCCCGAAGGCGCAACCGGCTCCAACATCGCCCGCCAGGCGGCGCTGCGCGCCGGTTGTCCGGTGACGGTGTCTGGCCTGACGGTGAACCGCTTTTGTTCCTCGGGCTTGCAAACCATTGCGCTAGCCGCGCAGCGCCTGGTGGCCAACGAGGGCGATGTGTATGTGGCGGGTGGCGTGGAGTCCATCTCCTGCGTGCAGCAGGAGGCCAACCAGCACATGGCGACCGACCCCTGGCTGGTGCAGCACAAACCTGAGCTGTACTGGAACATGCTGCAAACCGCCGAGAAGGTGGCCAGCCGCTACCAGATCAGCCGGGAAGCGATGGATGTGTACGGTGCCCAAAGCCAGCAAAGAGCCAGCGCCGCGCTGCAGGCCGGAAGGTTCACCGACGAGATCGCGCCGATTACCGTCACCATGGGCGTGGCCGACCAGCAAACCGGCATGGTCACCCGCGAAGTGACCGTGCGGGACGACGAAGGCATACGCGCGGGCACCACCTTTGAGGGCATACACGGTCTGCGCTCCGCGCTACCCGGCGGTCTGGTGTCCGCAGGAAACGCCAGCCAATTCTCTGACGGAGCCGGTGCGGTGGTGCTGATGCACGAGCGCCTGGTGGCGCAACGCGGTCTGCAGCCGCTGGGGCGCTTCTTGGGTTTTGCGGTGGCGGGTTGCGAGCCCGATGAGATGGGCATAGGCCCGGTGTTCGCCGTGCCCAAAGTGCTGGCGCGTTTGGGTCTGAAGGTCAGCGATATCGATCTGTGGGAACTCAACGAAGCCTTTGCGGTGCAGGTGCTGTACTGCCGCGACAAACTGGGCATTCCACCCGAGGCGCTCAATGTCAATGGGGGTGCCATTGCGGTTGGTCATCCCTATGGCGCGAGTGGCCAGCGCCTGACCGGTCATGCGCTGATCGAAGGCAAACGCCGTGGCGCCAAGCGGGTGTGCGTGACCATGTGCATAGGCGGTGGCATGGGCGCGGCGGGGGTGTTTGAGGTTCTTTGAGTGCTTGGTCGCCCCACGGCCTTGCATGCGCCGTAGCCTTGGCGGGTGCCACTTTCCTGCCAGCTGCGGCTGGAAAGTGTCAGAAAACCGACTGCTTTTGGTGCGAAGGTAGCGCCGTTCGCCGGGCCCTGATGCCTGCGTAAACCGCCCCATGCCCAAAGCAGGGGGATGCCGGCGTGCATTTCTGCTTTCGCTTTGGCATATTGCTTGCATGACGACCTTGGGTCACCAAGGAAAAAAATATGAATACGTTGGAAGTGAAAAGCCGTTGGACGGCTTTTGCGCTGGCAGTGGTGTGCACGGGTGCGATGGCGCAGAGTGCATTTATTGGCTTTACGGGCATGGTTATCAACCCTACCTGCGCGCTCGCTGTATCCGGGGCCGCTGCCTCCTCTCACGCCGGAACGATTACGCTGCCGGATGCGCTCTCAGTTCCGGCCGCCACCGGTGAAAACACCTTTGCTAAGACAGCATTCACGATCGGTATGACCGGTTGTACGGCGAGTTCGTATGCCGTGCCTAGCGTGTCGATCAGCTCGCGACAGGCGGTCGGTGGTTACATTGCGACCGGGGTGAAAAACCTGGTTATTGAGTTGGGCACAGGGTCGGCGGCGTACCACCTGGACGCATCCAATCCCAATGCTGTTTCGCTTACGCCAAGCGCCGCAGCAGCAACCAATGAAGCCGCTCATGCCGACCTCTACCTGCAGTACCGCACGGTTCCCGGCGCCGGCGGGTCTGGCGACATGGACGCCACAGTACCCACCATCATGGTGAATCTCACCTACGTATGAAGCCGCTCGGGTAGCTCCCGCGCCTATGATGGAGCGCTGGCCAAGGTCCCCCTTGCCTCACCAGAAAGCGAAAGCGCCCCATGTCCCTGATCAAATCCCATTACAAAGTCGATAACCCGCGTTTCAAGCGCATTCAGCGCTGGGTGTGGATCTGCATTTATGGCGGCTTGCTGCTGCTGACCTTGTCGCATTTTGTTCAAGCCATGGACGCGGTCCTGGCTGACTGGGCTTTCTGGCTGGGGCTGCCCTTGGTGGTGCTGGGCTGCGTGCTGATTTATGTGCGCAGCCGCATGGAAGAATAGCTTTGTACCCGCCGTGCGGGCTGCCATGCCTGCTGTTTGATTGACGAGGACCGCCCCATGAGCAAAACCATTCAGCAATTATTTGACTTGCGCGGCAAGACCGCCCTGGTCACCGGTGGATCGCGCGGCCTGGGATTGCAAATGGCACGCGCGCTGGGCGAGGCCGGGGCCACGCTGATGCTGAGTTCGCGCAAGGCGCAAGACCTGGCGCAAGCAGCGGCCGATTTGCAGGCTGCCGGAATCGATGCCCGCTGGATCGCGGCCGATTGCGCGCAAGATTCGGAGATCAAGCGGCTGGCTGACGAGACGATTGCGCAGCTCGGGCAGGTGGATATTCTGGTCAACAACGCCGGTGCGTCCTGGGGCGCACCCGCCGAGGATCATCCGGTGGAGGCCTGGGACAAGGTGATGAACCTGAATGTGCGCGGTTATTTTTTGCTCAGCCAAAGCATTGCCAAAAATTCCATGATTGCCCGGCGCAGCGGGCGCATCATCAACGTGGCGTCCATCGCCGGCCTGAATGGCAACACACCGTCCATGAACACGATTGCCTACAACACATCCAAGGGTGCGGTGATCAATTTCACCCGCACGCTGGGGGCGGAATGGGGCAAATACAACATCACGGTGAACGCGATTTGTCCGGGCTTTTTCCCCAGCAAGATGAGCGCCGGCCTGCTGGCCTCCATCGGCGAGGAGCGCTTGGCGGCGTCCGCGCCGCTGCAACGCCTGGGGGATGATGAGGACCTCAAGGGCCTGTGCGTGTTATTCGCGTCCGACGCGGGAAAACACATCACCGGCCAATGGCTGGCCGTGGACGGCGGCGCCAGCGTCGTAGGTTGCGGATAGGCGGCCAAGGAGCCGCCGCGAAAACAGTGTTCAAATACGCGCCTTCGTTTTCAACCTTTCAGGAATTTCCGCCATGGGCAACAAGATCGTCACCGAGGCCGACCGCCGCGCCACTCCCGCTCCCAAACCGCTGCCCGGCATGTCCATCCCCACCGCCGGTCGCGGTCAGCGCGTCAGCCTAGAGCGTGGTGTGGCCACGCGCAGCAAAAAGAATCCCGGCAAGCGCTCCAAAAAGGGCGGCTAAGCCGTCCTTGCGGGCAGGCACATGCACATTCTGATTTCCAACGACGACGGCTATACCGCACCTGGCATCGTGGCGCTGTACGAGGCGCTCAAAGATATTGCGACGGTCGAGGTCATCGCCCCGGAACACAACAACAGTGCCAAATCCAACGCCCTGACCCTGACCGCGCCCCTGTATGTGCAGCGCGGCAGCAACGGGTTCCGCTACGTCAACGGCACCCCGGCCGATTGCGTGCACATTGCCCTGTCCGGGCTGCTGGATTACCGGCCGGATCTGGTGGTCTCAGGCATCAACAACGGCGCCAACATGGGCGACGACACCATTTATTCCGGCACCGTGGGTGCGGCAATGGAAGGCTATTTGTTCGATATTCCGGCTATCGCGTTTTCGCAGGTCGACAAAGATTGGCATGAGCTTGAATCCGCTGCCCGCAAGGCCCGGGAAATCGTCCAGGGCCTGATGCACCACGGGCAAATCGGCGGCGCGCCCTGGTTGCTCAATGTGAATATCCCCAACTTGCCTTTTGACCGCATTGGCAGCACCCGCTTGTGCCGCCTGGGCAAGCGCCACGCTGCGGAGCCGGTCATCACCCAGCACAGCCCGCGGGGCCAAACCATGTACTGGATCGGCGCGGCAGGTCCGGCCAAGGACGACGCCGACGGCACCGATTTCCACGCAACCGCCATGGGCCATGTGGCGATCACGCCGCTCAAAGTGGATTTGACCGACCATTCCGCTTTGCAGGTGTGGGCCGACAAACCGGTCTGGTCCGTGCAGCAGGTCTGAGGCTGCGGCGGTTCGATGAAGGAGCGCCCATCCTTCCCCGCGCGGGTCCAGGGCCTGGGCGCGCAGCCCAAGGCCCGGCCGGCCCCGCCACCGATTGAAACACCCCAGGGAATCGGCTTGGATTCCGGCGCCGTGCGCCAGCGCATGGTGGACAAGCTGGCGACATTGGGCGTGCGCGACGCAGCCGTGCTGCAGGCCATGGCCTTTGTTGAGCGCCACCGGTTTGTGGACAGCGCACTGGCCAACCAGGCCTACGAGGACACCAGTTTGCCCATAGGCCTGGGGCAAACCATCTCCAAACCCAGCGTGGTGGCGCGCATGGCTGAGTTGCTGCGCAACGGCGGCAGCGCCAAACTGGGCCGCGTGCTGGAAATCGGCACAGGCTGCGGTTACCAGGCGGCGGTCCTGAGCCAGTTGGCCAGCGAGGTCTATTCGATAGAGCGCCTGCGCGGCTTGCACGACAAGGCGCGGGCCAATTTGCGCGCGCTGTTTTTGCCCAATGTGCATTTGCTGTTTGGCGACGGCATGCTCGGTTTCCCGCAGGGTGCGCCCTATGCCGGCATCATTGCTGCGGCAGGGGGAGAGGCGATACCGCCGGCCTGGCTGGAGCAGCTGGCGCCGGGTGGTCGCCTGGTTGCGCCGGTGGCGGGTAACGCCGCCGGGGAGCAGGTGCTGATGGTGGTTGACAAAACGCCCCAGGGCCTGCGCCAGACGGTGCTGGAAGCGGTGCATTTTGTCCCCCTAAAATCCGGCTCTGCTTGAAAGGCTTGTGCATGGTGCGTCTGAGAATCGGAGCGTGGACGGCGGTGGCGCTGGCAATGACTTTGGTTGCCTGCGGCTGGGGTCACCAGCGCCGCGCACCGGTGGTGGACTGGAGCAAGCCCAAACCCAAAGCTGCCGCACCGGCAGCCAGCGCCGAGGGCGCTTCTGCGTCGGTTTCGGCACCTAGTGAGGATGCCGCACCCGAAAAGGCGTCTGCTGAAACGGTGGTGCGCCGCGCGCCGGTTGGCGTGGAAAACGCCGGCAAACCGGGCTACTACACCGTTCAAAAGGGCGATACGCTGATCCGCATCGGCCTGGATGCCGGTCAAAATTACCGCGACATCGCACGCTGGAATGCCATCGAAAACCCCAACAGAATTGAAATAGGCGATGTGTACCGGGTGGTTCCGCCGGAAGAACCGGTACTGGCCAAACCGGTGACAAGTGCCCGTCTGAGTGCAACGCCACTGCCTAGCGCTGTCTCCGGTGTTGCCCCAGCCCCCAGCCCCGCACAGGCCAAGGCGGCACCGGTTGCTGCGCCAGCGTCTGCATCTGCTGCCAGCCCCGGCCCTGAAGTGCCTGCTGCGGCGCCCCTGCCTAACGCGACGCCACTTCCTGCTCCCGCGCCGTCCAAACCCATTGTTTCCGGCACATCAGCCCCTGCCGCGGATGAGTCCGTGGAATTTGTGTGGCCTGCCAAAGGTGAGGTGATCGCGGGATTTGACGAAGGCAAAAACCGCAAAGGCGTGGATATCTCCGGAGGTGCCGGTGACCCGGTCCTGGCCGCCGCCGAGGGCAAGGTGGTGTATGCGGGCGAGGGTTTGCGCGGCTATGGCAAGCTCATCATCATCAAGCACAACAACACGTTTTTGACGGCCTACGCCCACAACCAGGCGGTACTGGTCAAGGAAGACCAAAGTGTCAAAAAAGGCCAGAAGATTGCCGAGATGGGCAGCACTGACGCCGACCGGGTCAAGCTGCATTTTGAAATTCGCCGGCTCGGAAAGCCCGTTGACCCACTCAAATACCTTGTCAGCCGCTGAAGCCGGCGCAGCTTTGGCGGGCTTGTACCGCATCTATTTATGAATCCTTCTCTCACCACACCCTTGCCCGCGCCTTTGCCGCCTGGGCAGTTGCGCGTGCTCGCCATGGACCTGGAAGCGCAGGGCGTTGCGCACCGGGAGGATGGCAAGGTGGTGTTCATCGATGGGGCCTTGCCCTATGAGGTGGTCAGCGCCCAGATTCACCGCAGCAAGAACAGCTTTGACAAAGGCGTGGTGACCGAGATCCACCGGGAATCATCGCAGCGGGTGCAGCCCGGCTGCCCGCATTTCGGCCTGCACACCGGATCGTGTGGCGGCTGCAAGATGCAGCATCTTCATGCCGGCGCGCAAGTGGCGGTCAAGCAGCGTGTGCTCGAAGACAACCTGGCGCATATCGGTAAGGTCAAGGCCGGGATGGTGTTGCGCCCGATCGAGGGGCCGGCCTGGGGCTACCGCTACCGGGCCCGCTTGTCGGTGCGTTTTGTGCGCAAAAAGGGCACGGTGCTGATCGGCTTTCATGAGCGCAAAAGCCATTTTGTAGCGGACATGGGCCAATGCCCGGTACTGCCACCCCACGTCAGCGCCATGCTGATGCCGCTGCGCACGCTGATTGGCGCACTCGACGCGGTTCAGCTGATTCCGCAAATTGAGTTGGCGGTGGGGGAGGCCCCGGCGGACGGCAGCGCGGGTCCCACCACAGCACTGGTCTTGCGCCATTTGCAGCCACTCAGTCCGGACGATGTGGCACGTTTGCAGGAGTTTGCGCTGCAGCACCCCGGCGTTCAGTGGTGGTTGCAGGCCAAGGGGCCGGAGGCGATTGTTCGCCTGTCTGAGCCCTTGGACCACACGACCGCTGCGCTGGCCTACGCCTTACCGCAGTTTGACGTGCGCATGCCTTTTAGGCCCACGGATTTCACGCAGGTGAACCCGCATATCAACCGCACGCTGGTCGCACGCGCGCTGGCGCTGCTGGCTCCGACCCGGCAGGAGCGGGTGATTGACTGGTTTTGTGGTTTGGGTAATTTCACGCTGCCCTTGGCCACGCTCGCGGGCGATGTGTTGGGAGTGGAAGGCGCGGCTTCGCTGGTGCAGCGCGCCCAGGACAATTACCGGGAAAACGCCGAGCGCCCCGAGCGCCCGACCGCGCTGGCATCCACCCGTTTTGTGGTGCGCAATTTATTCGAGATGACGCCGCAGGCACTGGTCGCCGATGGCGTGGCGCATAAATGGTTGCTGGACCCGCCCCGCGAGGGTGCGTACGCCTTGGTCCAAGCCCTGGCCGCGCTGGAGCAGTCGCCCGAGCTGCGTGGGAACTGGCGCGCGCCCCAGCGCTTGGTCTACGTCAGCTGCAATCCCGCTACCTTGGCCCGCGACGCCGGTGTGCTTGTTGAGCAGGCAGGCTACCGCTGTGTATCTGCGGGCGTGGTGAATATGTTCCCGCACACGGCGCACGTGGAAAGCATGGCGGTGTTTGAGCGGGATTAAGTGGAATGGATGGGGCCCGGCGATGTATACCGCCGACGGTGAGCCGCAAAAAAGGCCCCGAAGGGCCTTTTTCTTCTGCAAGGTCGCTGATTTAATCGCGTTCACCGCCGAAAATTCCCAGAAGGCTGAGCAAAGTCTGGAACACGTTGATGATGTCCAGGTACAGGGCCAGGGTGGCGCTGATGTAGTTGGTTTCGCCGCCGTCAATGATTTGTTTCAGGTCGTACAGCATGTAGGCGCTGAAAATCGCCATGGAAATGACGGACATGGCCAGCATCAGAGCGCTTGATCCCAAAAAGATGTTGATCACGCTGGCAACCAGCAAAACGACGACGCCGACGAACAGCCATTTGCCCATTCCAGACAGATCACGCTTGATCACGGTGGCCAGACTGGCCATGACGAAAAACACGCCCGCCGTTCCGCCGAACGCTGTCATTACCAGCTCGGCGCCATTGCGAAAGCCCAGCACATGGCCGATCAGGCGCGACAGGATCAGGCCCATGAAGAAGGTGAATCCCAGCAAAACCGGGACGCCTGCGGCCGAATTCTTGGTGCGCTCAATGGCGTAAATAAAGCCGAACATGCCGGCCAGCATGAGGACAAAGCCCAAAATACCGTTAAAAATTGCGCCAACCCCGGTTTCCACACCGATCCATGCACCCAAAATGGTGGGGACCATGCTGATGGCCAAAAGCCAGTAGGTATTGCGCAAAACGCGGTTGCGCTCCGCACCCGACAGGGCGTAGCCAAACGTCTGTTCCAGGGTGTCGTACTGTTGGTTCACGATGAAACTCCTCAAAAGGTAATGCGGCCGTGTTGTCTGACCACATCGCTATTTTGCGCCATCCGCGCCGATTGCAAGTGCGCGCCGTAAAACCCCTGCACAACACAGTCTTTTCAAGGCGCGCCGGGCCGCGTTGTGGGCGCTGCGGGCGCGGTATGCTTGGACTTTTGACCACTGTAAAGCCTGAACCATGAAAAATAAATCTGTACTGGAAGCCTCCGACCTGAAGGCGATTGCCGCCGCCGCCGAGGCCGAAGCTGTCAAAAACAATTGGGCCGTGTGTATTTGTATCGTGGATGACGGCGGCCATTTGCTGTGGTTTCAGCGCCTTGATGGCGCGCCACCTATTTCCACACTGATCGCTCCCGCCAAGGCCCGCACCTCGGCTCTGGGTTGCCGCGAGTCGCGCATTTACGAAGAGGTCATCAACAAGGAAGGCCGTGTGTCTTTCCTGAGCGCGCCCACCATTGAGGGCATGCTCGAAGGTGGCGTACCGATCATGAAAGACGGTCAGTGCCTGGGCGCTGTCGGGGTCAGCGGCGTCAAATCGCCCGAAGATGCCCAAGTGGCGCGCGCGGGCATCGCCGCAATCGGGTTGTAACGCGCTGGCCGCGCGCTAGTAAGCCAGCCGCTGCGGGTGCAATTCCTGCAGGATGGTGGTGGCAATCTCTTCGATGGATTTGGTGGTGGTCGACAGCCAGCGGATGCCGGCGCGGCGCATCATGGCTTCGGCTTCGCTGACCTCCATGCGGCAGTTGGCAAGCGAGGCGTAACGCGAATCGGGCCGCCTCTCGTTGCGGATTTCGCTCAGGCGTTCGGGCAGTATGGTCAGGCCGAACATCTTGCCCCGGTGCGGGAGCAGCGCCGGCGGGAGCTGCTGGCGCTCAAAATCTTCCGGGATCAAGGGGTAGTTCGCGGCCTTCAAGCCGTATTGCATGGCCAGATACAGCGATGTAGGCGTCTTGCCGCTGCGGCTCACGCCCACCAGAATCACATCCGACTGCTGCAGATCGCGGTTGCTCTGGCCGTCGTCGTGGGCCAAAGAAAAGTTAATCGCCTCGATCCGGTCGTGGTAGGCCTGGCTTTTGGATACATCGCTGAAGCGCCCCACGCGGTGGTTGGACTTCAGATCAAGCTCGGCTTCCAAGGGCTCCACAAAAGTGCCGAACATGTCCAGGAACATGCATTTGCAGCCCTCACGCAGCACCGCCAGCACCTGCATGTCCACCAGCGTGGTGAAGACGATGGGGCGGGTCCCGTCGATCTCGCCGGCATGGTTGATCTGGCGCACCGCCTGGTAGGCTTTGTCCACCGTGTCCACAAAGGGCAGGCGCACGTGGCGGGTGGTGGTTTCGAACTGCGCCAGGATGGCGTTGCCAAAGGTTTCGGCGGTGATGCCGGTGCCGTCGGAGACAAAAAATACGCTGCGTTGGGACATGCGAAAACCTAGCGGGTGGGGCGCGATTGCGCGGCCTACAATTGTTACCAATTTGTAATCAGGCTTTTCCAGCCGTCCCAGAACACAACTACAGGCCGGCTTCTGGCGCATGCGCGCCGGCGCGGGAGCGGGCGAAGCAGGCCTTGCAAAACCGGTTTTTAACTTAGGAGTTGTGATGTCAAACCTGTTCCAAGCGACCGATTGGGTCGTGCCTTTTGAGCACCTGCGAATGTCCGATGTGGAGGCTGTAGGGGGCAAAAACGCCAGCCTGGGCGAGATGATTTCCCAGTTGCCGCAGGGCGTGAAGGTACCCGGCGGCTTTGCTACCACCGCGCACGCCTACCGCGAATTTTTGCGCTACGGCGGTTTGGATCAAAAAATCAGTGCCGAGTTGGCGCAATGGGACGGAGAAGACGTGCGCACGCTGGCGCAAACCGGCGCGCGCATCCGGGCCCTGGTCGAGGCGCAGCCCTTGCCGCCTGCATTTGAGCAAGCGGTGCGCACGGCATTTGCCACGCTGGCCGCAGGCGACGCCCAGGCTTCGTTCGCCGTGCGCTCGTCCGCCACCGCCGAAGATTTGCCGGACGCCTCCTTCGCCGGGCAGCAAGAGACGTTTTTGAATGTCACCGGCATCGACGACGTGTTGCACAAGATGCGGGAGGTGTTTGCTTCGTTGTACAACGACCGCGCCATCAGCTACCGCGTCCACAAGGGTTTTGCCCACGACGTGGTCGCACTCAGCGCCGGCGTGCAGCGCATGGTGCGCTCGGACAAGGGCGCCGCAGGCGTGATGTTCACCCTGGATACCGAGTCGGGCTTTGATGACGTGGTTTTCATCACGGCCAGCTACGGCCTGGGCGAAACCGTGGTGCAGGGCGCGGTCAATCCGGACGAGTTTTATGTGCACAAGCCGACCTTGCGCGCCGGCTTCCCCGCCCTGATCCGGCGCAGCCTGGGCTCCAAGCTGATCCAGATGGAATTTGCCGACGCGGCGGAAAAGGCGGCAAGCGGGAAGTTGGTGAAGACCAGCGACGTGCCCGCTGAGATGCGCAACCGTTATTCGCTGAGCGATGCCGATGTCTTGCAACTGGCGCGTTATGCGCTGGTAATCGAGGCGCACTACGGCCGTCCCATGGACATCGAATGGGGCAAAGACGGCGTGGACGGCGGCCTCTACATCCTGCAGGCCCGCCCGGAGACGGTGAAAAGCCAGGCGGGCAATGCGCCCGAGTTGCGCTATGCGCTCAAAGGGCGCGGCGCAATCAAGGCGCAGGGGCGGGCAATCGGACAAAAAATCGGAACCGGTCCGGTGCGGGTGGTGCACAGCCTGGACGATATGGACCAGGTCCAGGCCGGTGACGTCTTGGTGACCGATATGACCGATCCCAACTGGGAGCCGGTCATGAAACGCGCCTCGGCCATCGTCACAAACCGGGGCGGTCGCACCTGCCACGCGGCCATCATTGCCCGCGAGTTGGGGATTCCAGCCGTAGTCGGCTGCGGTGATGCGACGGACCATTTGCAAACCGGCATGCTGGTGACGGTCAGCTGCGCTGAAGGCGATACCGGATTTATCTACGATGGGCTGCTGGAAACCGAGGTCAGCGAGGTGCAGCGCGGCACCATGCCCGAGATGGATCTCAAGATCATGATGAATGTGGGCAATCCGCAGCTCGCTTTTGACTTTTGCCAGCTGCCCAACGCCGGCGTGGGATTGGCCCGCCTGGAGTTCATCATCAACAACAACATCGGCGTGCATCCCAAGGCAATCTTGGAATACCCCAATGTCGCCCCGGATCTGAAAAATGCAGTGGAATCCGTGGCGCGCGGCCATGCCTCACCCCGGGCTTTTTACGTCGACAAGGTCGCCGAGGGTGTGGCCACCATCGCCGCGGCTTTCTGGCCCAAGCCGGTCATCGTGCGTCTGTCCGATTTCAAAAGCAACGAATACCGCAAACTGATTGGCGGCAGCCGCTACGAGCCCGAGGAAGAGAATCCCATGCTCGGTTTTCGCGGCGCGGCGCGCTATGTCAGCGCCGATTTCCGCGAAGCCTTTGCCATGGAGTGCGAAGCGATAAAGCGCGTGCGCAACACCATGGGCTTGAGCAATGTGCAGGTGATGGTGCCCTTTGTGCGCACGCTCGAGCAGGCGCGCCGGGTGACCGAGCTGATGGCCACCCAGGGATTGGAGCGGGGCAAAGATGGCTTGCAACTGGTCATGATGTGCGAGATCCCCAGCAACGCGATCCTGGCGGAGGAATTTCTCGCGTATTTCGACGGCTTCTCGATAGGCTCAAACGACCTGACCCAGCTCACCCTGGGTCTGGACCGCGATTCCGGCATGGAATTGCTGGCGGCGGACTTTGATGAGCGCGACCCGGCGGTCAAGGCGCTGATCCGCATGGCGATTGCGGCCTGCAAAAAACAGGGCAAGTACATCGGCATTTGCGGCCAGGGTCCCAGTGACCACCCGGACTTTGCGCGCTGGCTGCTGGAGGAGGGGATTTCGTCGATTTCGCTCAATCCCGACAGCGTGATCGCGACCTGGAAGCAGCTGGCCGGCGCTTTACTGCTAGAATCGCGGGCTTCGCCTTGTCACACCCCGCAGACGCTGGGGGTGACTTCACGCCCTTTAAGGGGCTTTCCATAAGGAGTTTCAATGCGTCATTATGAAATCATTCTCATGATCCATCCGGATCAGAGCGAACAGGTTCCGGCCATGCTGGAGCGCTACAAAGGGATGATCACCGCTGGCGGTGGTCATATCCACCGGGTTGAGGATTGGGGCCGTCGCCAGATGGTGTACATGATCAACAAGCTGGCCAAGTCCCACTACCTGTGCATCAATATCGAAGCCAGCCAAGCCGTCATGGCTGAGTTGGAGCATGCCTTCAAGTTCAACGACGCAGTACTGCGCCACCTGACCGTTTCCAAGAAGAAGGCTGAAACCGGCCCGTCTTCCATGATGCGTTCGGTCGAGCGCGAAGAAGCGCGTCGCTCGCAACCCTCGGATTTCCACGCCTGACCGGAGCGCGCGCGGCAGCAACCGGGCGATGAACCAGGTCCAGCTCAGTGGCGTGCTGGTCGAGCGTGACGCTATGCGTTACACACCGGCGGGACTACCGGCCCTTGGTTTCATCGTGCAACACAGCTCGCAGGTGCACGATGTGCATGCGCAGCGCAAAGTTGATGTGACGGTGAAGTCCATGGCCTTTGGAGCGGTTGCAGAACGGTTGGCAGCGCAGCCTTTGGGCAGCAGTTGGAAGTTCAGTGGTTTTTTGGCAAACGGGCGGCAATCGAAGTCGCTGGTTTTCCAGGTTCAGGAATTTGTTCAAGATTAGTTGAGGAATAGAGATGGCTACATTCAAAAAATTCAACAAAGACAAGCGCCCCAAGCGCAACACCCAGTCTTTGCTTTTCAAACGCAAGCGCTTTTGCCGCTTTACCGTGACCGGTGTCGAGGAAATCGACTACAAGGACATCGACACCCTGCGTGACTTCATCGCTGAAAACGGGAAAATCATTCCCGCGCGTTTGACCGGAACCCGCGCGATTTTTCAACGCCAGTTGAATACCGCCATCAAGCGCGCTCGCTTCCTGGCCATGTTGCCCTACAGCGACCAGCACAAAATCTGAGGAGTACCAGCATGCAAATTATTCTTCTCGACAAAGTCGTGAACCTGGGCAACCTCGGTGAGATTGTCAAAGTCAAAGACGGCTACGCCCGCAACTTTTTGATCCCCTCGGGACGCGCACGCCGCGCAACCGAATCGGCCAAAGCCGAATTCGAAGCCCGCCGCAAAGAGCTCGAGGCTGCAGCCGCCGCCAAATTGGCCGAAGCCACCGCTTTGGGCGAAAAACTGGCCGGCTCCACCGTCAAGCTGACCCAAAAAGCCGGCGTCGACGGCCGCTTGTTCGGCTCGGTGACCAACTTTGACATTGCCGAAGAGCTGGGTAAGACCGGTTACAAGGTGGTCAAAGCCGCAGTCCGCATGCCCAACGGCCCGATCAAAACCGTGGGCGATACTACGGTTTCGGTGGCTTTGCATACCGATGTGGTGGTTGACATCACGGTTTCGGTTTACGGCGAAACGGCCTGACACCCGCCGGGCGCGCGCGGACGCAGGTCCGCGGGCAGCCCTGACAAGAAGCCGCTGGGTTGACGCCGAGCGGCTTTTTCTTTGGAGAATCTATGGCAGTTGGAAGCAGCGAAGAGACAGCGCCGGACCGGCAGATAGCGCAGCTGCGCGTGCCGCCACACTCGCTTGAGGGCGAATCCAGCGTGCTCGGTGGTTTGCTGCTCGACAACCAGGCCTGGGATGCGGTCGCAGACATCCTGACCGAGGAGGACTTTTACCGTTACGAGCACCGTTTGGTGTTTGGCGCGATTTTTTCCATCATCAATGCCAGCCGACCGGCCGACGTCATCACGGTTTTCGAGCATTTGCAGAGCCAGGGTAAGGCGGACGAGGCCGGTGGCCTGGCCTATCTGAATGCGCTGGCGCAGTACGTGCCCGGTGCCGCCAATATCCGCCGCTATGCCGAGATCGTGCGGGACCGCTCGATTCTGCGAAAGCTCCTAACCGCCAGCGACCAGATCGCCACCAACGCATTCAATCCCAAAGGCCGGCCGGTATCCGATATCGTGGACGAATCGGAGCAGAAGATCTTCAGCATTGGCGAGCAGGGGCAACGCCACAAACAGGGCTTTCAGGACATGGGCAGCCTGGTTGTCACCTTGCTGGACCGCGTGCAGGAAATGGCCGACAACCCCAACGACGTCACCGGGGTCGCATCGGGTTTTTACGACCTGGACCGAATGACGGCGGGTTTTCAGGCGGGCGATTTAATTGTTCTTGCCGCGCGTCCGTCCATGGGGAAAACCGCGCTGGCCATCAATATCGCAGAGCACGTGGCCTTGAACGAGGGCTTGCCGGTTGCGGTGTTTTCCATGGAAATGGGTGCCGCACAGTTGGCGGTGCGGGTGGTGGGCTCTATTGGCCGTATCGACCAAGGCCATTTGCGCACAGGCAAGCTGACCGACGATGAGTGGCCGCGCCTGACCGAGGCGATTGAAAAGCTGCGCACGGTGTCGCTGCATATTGACGAGAGCGCGGGATTGAATTCGGCCCAGTTGCGTGCCAACGCGCGCCGCTTGGCGCGCAAGTGCGGCAAGCTCGGGCTGATTGTGGTTGACTACCTGCAACTCATGAGCGGCACTGCCAGCGACGGCGAGAACCGTGCGACCGAGCTGGGCGAAATCTCCCGGGGACTCAAAACCCTGGCCAAAGAGCTGCAGTGCCCGGTGATTGCGCTGTCACAGCTCAACCGCAGCGTGGAGTCCCGCCCCGACAAACGCCCGATGATGAGTGACCTGCGCGAGTCGGGCGCGATTGAGCAGGACGCCGACATCATCATGTTTATTTACCGCGATGAGTACTACACCAAGGACGCGTGCAAAGAGCCGGGTGTGGCCGAAATCCTCATCGCCAAGCAACGTAATGGCCCCACCGGCACGGTGAAGCTGGCCTTCCTGCGCAACATCACCAAGTTCGAAAGCCTGGCCCACGGGGGGGGCGGCGACTTTTAGAGCACTTCGCTGGCAAAGTCGGCCAGGCGCGAGCGCTCACCGCGTGCCAGTGTGATGTGGCCGCCATGCGGCCAGCCTTTGAACTTGTCGACTGCAAACGTGAGGCCAGACGAGCCCTCGGTCAGGTAAGGCGTATCAATTTGCGCCAGATTGCCCATGCAGACAATTTTGGTACCCGGACCCGCGCGGGTGATCAGGGTTTTCATTTGCTTGGGCGTGAGGTTCTGGGCCTCATCGATGATCACGTACTTGTTCAAAAACGTGCGTCCGCGCATGAAGTTCATGCTTTTGATCTTGATGCGGCTGCGCACCAGTTCATTGGTCGCAGCGCGTCCCCACTCACCGGCGCTGTTCTCGGTTTTGGCGAGCACTTCGAGGTTGTCATCGAGTGCGCCCATCCAGGGACCCATTTTTTCCTCTTCGGTGCCGGGCAGAAAGCCGATGTCTTCGCCCACGCTGACGGTGGCGCGGGTGACGATGATCTCGGTATAGCGCCGGTCATCCAGCACCTGCGTCAGCCCCGCTGCCAAGGCCATCAAGGTTTTGCCGGTGCCCGCCGTGCCGGTGAGGGTGACGAAATCGACCTCGGGGTCGGTCAGCAGGTTCATCGCAAAATTCTGTTCCCGGTTGCGAGCCGTCACGCCCCAAACCGCGTTTTTCAGGTGGTTGAAGTCCTTGAGCGTGCGCAAGACGGCCGTGGTCCCCCGGATCTCAGCCACCCGGGCGTACAGGCTGGGCTCGCCCGGGGCTTCGAAGTACACAAACTGGTTGATATACATATCCGGCACCACCGGCCCGTCCACCTTGTAAAAGGTGTGCGGCCCCTGCTGCCAGCTCTCCACTGCCTGCCCGTGGCTGGCCCAGAAGTCCGATGGCAGGGCCAAGGCACCGGAGTAGAGCAAATCGCCGTCTTCCAGCGTCTTGTCGTTTTTGTAGTCGTCGGTGTTCAGGCCCAGCGCCCGCGCCTTGACCCGCATATTGATGTCTTTGGACACCAGCACCACCTCGCGCTGGGGCAACTTGCGGCGCAGGGCCTCCACCACACCCAGAATCTGGTTGTCCGCTTTGCCTTGGGGCAGGCTGGCGGGCAGGGTGTAGTCCAGCGGCTCGGTCTGGAACAGCAGGTTGCCGCGCGCATCGCTATGGCCGGTGGTGTGCAGGGGCAGGCCACGGGTGATGTCGGCGTCCGGGTTGGCCGCCAAAGCGTCGAGCGTGCGGCTGGTCTGGCGCGCATTGCGGGCAACTTCGGTCATGCCCTTTTTGTGGCCGTCGAGCTCTTCCAGCACCACCATGGGCAGAAAAATATCGTGCTCTTCAAAACGGAACAGGCAGATCGGGTCGTGCAGCAACACATTGGTATCCAGCACGAACAGTTTGGCCGGACCGCTGCTGCGTTTGCGTTGGGCCTGGCTGGCCGGCGCGGGCTTGCCACCGCCGGTCTGCAAGTACCGAACCGGCGCACCGGCTGCTGCCTTGTCCGCTTGCAATAAGGCAGGTGCGGCTGCCTTTGGTGCAGCCGGGGCGTGGGTTGCGGCCTGTCGCGACGGTGCGGCGGCTGCGGTGGGGATTTTTCGCTCGGTAGCTTGGTTTTTCGCGACTTTTTCCAGCGCAATACGGTCAGCGCGCTTGGCGGGTGCGGGAGGCAAGGGCATGAATGGCAATCAGTTGGAGCGGGGAAGATCCCCGATCAGGACGAAAAAAAGCCGCCTGGATTACAGGCGGCCTACAGAGAAAAAACCTTTTGGGCTGTACGCATCAGAACATTATGCACAAGCCGGATGACACCCGCGGTGCCACTGCGCGCCCTTATTGCGCGACTTCTGCGACCTTGGTGCCAACTTTTTCCGCAACGGATTCAGACTGCTTTTCAAGGGGTTTGCCGTTGGCCTTCTTCAAGGCTTTGACGGCTTTCAGCACTTCATCTACGTGACCCAGCACTTTGAGGCCGCGCCACTCTTCGCGCAAGACACCGTCCGGGCCTATCAAAAAGGTGCTGCGTTCAATGCCTTTGACCTTTTTGCCGTACATGATCTTGTTCTTGACGACGCCAAACATATGGCACATCTTTTCTTCGGTATCGGCAACCAGCTCAAAAGGAAGTTCCAATTTGCTTTTGAACTCATCGTGCGAACGCATGTTGTCGCGCGATACGCCAAAAACCTGGGCACCGGCTTTGACGAAATCTTTGTACTTGTCCCGGAACTGCATAGCTTCGGTTGTGCAACCGGGGGTGTTGTCCTTGGGGTAGAAGTACAGCACCATGGTTTTGCCAACATGGGAGGTGTTGGACACCCGCACGCCACCGGTGGCCATGGCTTCGAACTCGGGAAGGGGTTTATTGACAACGATCGCCATAGGATTGATTCAGTCTCGCGTGCTGTATGTGTCAGGGAAGGTGGAAGAGTGACCGATGGTTGCTAGTCTGCGGGTGCCCCGACCGAAGCCGCGTATTTTAGCCGTAATTCGCCCGCCAGGGAGCTGCGTTGACCGCAAGTTGTCAGCCATTGCAGCCAGCAGGTTCAAGCGATCAACAGGGCGGCAATCACCCGGCGGCCTTCTCCGAGCAAAAAGTTGTAGGTGCGGCAGGCCGCCTGCGTGTCCATGGTCTCCACACCGATTCTCCGGGCGTACAGCCCGCGCAGTACCTCCGCCGGCGGGAATTGCAAACGCTCGCCGCTACCGAAAATCAGCACTTCCGGATTCTGGCTGGCAATAGGGCTGAAGTTCTCCGCCCGCAGCGAGGCGAAATCGCCACAATTCCAGGGCTCCAAAAGCGTGTGGCCAATCAACACGTTGCCGTGGAAGCGCTGGCCGTTGACCGACACCCAGCCGGGGCCGTAGCCGGAGATGGTGTTGCCGGTCGTGGGGTCTGGGTTGAATTTCATAGATTGCGAAGCGGCTTCCGATGCCGCCGAAAGCACGCCGATTGTGTTCCAATTATCGGCTCCGCAATCACCGCATCCCCCAAGGAGGGACCTTGAAGCCCGTTCTCAAATCCGCCAAGCTGGCCAACGTGTGTTACGACATCCGCGGCCCCATCATGGACCGCGCCCGGCAGATGGAGGAGGAGGGGCAAAAAATCATCAAGCTCAATATCGGCAACCTGGCGGTATTTGGCTTCGATGCGCCGGAGGAAATCCAGCAGGACATGGTGCGCAACCTGTCCAACGCCTCCGGTTATTCGGACAGCAAAGGCATTTTCGCGGCGCGCAAGGCGGTGATGCATGAGACCCAGAAACAGCACATCCACGGCGTCACCCTCGACGACATTTACCTGGGTAATGGTGCGAGCGAACTGATTGTGATGGCCACCAACGCATTGCTGGACGATGGCGATGAGTTGCTGCTGCCCGCACCCGATTACCCCTTGTGGACCGCCGCTGCCAGCTTGTCGGGCGGCAAGCCGGTGCATTACCTGTGCGACGAATCCAAGGGCTGGGAGCCCGATTTGGACGATATGCGCGCCAAAATCTCGCCGCGCACCAAAGGCATTGTCGTCATCAACCCCAATAACCCGACCGGCGCGCTCTATGCAGATGCGACCCTGCGTGCGATTGTGGCGTTGGCACGCCAGCACGGGCTGGTGATATTTGCCGACGAGGTGTACGACAAGGTGCTGTACGACGGTGTGCGCCACACAGCGATTGCGTCCTTGAGCACCGATGTGCTGACGCTGACATTTAACTCCCTGTCCAAAAGCTACCGCTCTTGCGGCTACCGTGCCGGTTGGATGGTGGTGTCCGGTGACAAGCGCCACGCAAGGGACTACATTGAGGGTTTGAACATGCTCTCGAACATGCGCCTGTGCCCCAATGTGCCAGGGCAGTACGCGGTGCAGACCGCTTTGGGCGGCTACCAAAGTATCGATGACCTGGTGGCCGAGGGCGGCCGTCTGCGCCGCCAGCGTGACCTGGCCTACGAGCTGATTACCGCGATACCCGGCGTCAGCTGCGTCAAACCGGTTGCCGCGTTGTACATGTTTGCCCGTCTGGATCCCACGGTCTACCCGATTGCCGATGACCGCGAATTCTTTCTCGATGTGCTGAATGAAACCCGCGTGATGTTGGTGCAGGGAACCGGATTCAATTGGGCCGCACCTGATCATTTCCGCATTGTCTTTTTGCCCCATGAGGACGATTTGCGCGAGGCCATTGCGCGTATCGCCCGCTTCCTGGCCCATTACCGCCACACCCACGCGACAGCGTAAGTTCCCCCACCATGTCAGACACGTTTTCCATGAAACCCATACAGGTCGGCCTTTTGGGCATAGGCACCGTAGGCGGCGGCACCTTCCGCGTGTTGCAGCGCAACCAACAGGAAATCAAACGCCGCGCCGGGCGCGGTATTGAAATTTCCATCGTTGCTGCCCGCGACCTGGACCGTGCGCGCAGCGTGGTCGGATCGGCCGCTCACGTCACCGCCGATCCGTTTGCGGTGGTGGACCATCCGGATGTGGAAATCGTGGTCGAAGTCATAGGTGGTACCACGCTGGCCAAAGACCTGGTCATGCGTGCGATTGCCAACGGCAAGCATGTGGTGACGGCGAACAAAGCGCTGCTTGCGGAGCATGGCAACGAAGTGTTTGCGGCCGCGCAGCAACATGGCGTGATGGTGGCGTTTGAAGGCGCGGTCGCGGTGAGTATTCCCATCATCAAGGCTTTGCGCGAAGGCCTGTCAGGCAACCGGATTGAGTGGGTGGCCGGCATCATCAACGGTACGACCAATTTCATCTTGAGCGAAATGCGTGACAAGGGCCTGGGCTTTGATGCGGTGCTGGCGCAGGCCCAGGCGCTGGGTTATGCGGAGGCCGATCCGAGTTTCGACATCGAAGGTTTCGACGCTGCGCACAAGGCCACCATCCTGGCGTCGGTGGCGTTTGGCATTCCGATCCAGTTCAAGCCCGACCATGTGGAGGGCATTACCAAACTGGCGGCCGCAGATATTGGCTACGCGTTTCAGATGGGTTACCGCATCAAGTTGCTGGGCATCGCCAAGCGCACCAGCCAGGGCATTGAATTGCGCGTGCATCCCACGCTGATCCCGGCCAAGCGTTTGCTGGCCAATGTGGAAGGTTCGATGAACGGCATCATGGTCAAAAGCGACGCTGCCGGCATCACCATGTACTACGGTGCGGGCGCCGGTTCCGAACAAACCGCCTCGGCCGTGATTGCCGATTTGGTCGATGTCGCGCGCCTGCATACGGCAGACGCTGCGCAGCGTGTGCCGCATCTGGCCTTCCAGCCCGACGCCATGAGTTCCGAGCCCGTGCTGCCCATGAGCGCGGTTGTCACCAGCTACTACCTGCGCTTGCGGGTCGCCGACCAGGCCGGTGTGCTGGCCAAGGTCGCGGGCATTCTGGCCGACTGCGACATCAGCATCGACGCGGTAATCCAACGGGAAGCCGACGAGATCGATGGCGACAACGCGGCACAAACCGACTTGATCATCCTCACCCACGATTGCATTGAATCGCGCATGGATTCCGCCCTGGCCCGCATGCAGTCGCTGCCCACGGTGTTGCAGAAAATCGTGCGTATCCGCAAAGAAGAGCTGGCCTGATTCCCTATGCTGTATTTTTCGACCCGCGCCACGTCTTCCGCCGGGCAGAGCGCGCCCGCCGGGCGGCAGTTCTGTGACATTTTGTTGGAGGGCTTGGCACCCGATGGCGGCTTGTATCTGCCCGAGCGCTACCCGCAAATTGACAGCGCTACGCTGGACCGCTGGCGCGCGCTGGACTACGCGGATTTGGCATTTGAAATTGTTTCCCTGTACGTGGACGATATACCCGCTGAGGATCTGCGCGCCCTGTGCCGCAAGACCTATACGCCTTCGGTTTTCGGCACGCCGCAGATCACGCCGCTGACGCGTCTGGACGAAGGTTTGTATTTGCTCGGGCTGTCCAACGGCCCCACCTTGGCCTTCAAAGACATGGCCATGCAGCTGCTGGGTAATTTGTTCGAGTACCACCTGGCACGCCGGGGCGAGGAGCTGAATATTTTTGGTGCCACCAGCGGCGACACCGGCAGCGCCGCCGAGTACGCCATGCGCGGCAAAAAAGGCGTGCGCGTCTTTATGACCAGCCCCCAGGGTCGCATGAGCCCTTTCCAGCAGGCGCAGATGTTCAGCCTGATGGACGAGAACATCATCAACATCGCCGTGCGTGGCGTGTTTGACGATTGCCAGGACCTGGTGAAGGCGGTCTCAGGCGATCTGGATTTCAAACGCCGCTACCGCATCGGTACCGTCAACTCGATCAACTGGGCGCGCCTGATGGCGCAGGTGGTCTATTACTTTGCCGGGTATTTGCAGGCCACCACGCACAGCACGCAGCGCGTGAGTTTTTGCGTGCCCAGCGGTAACTTTGGCAATGTGTGCGCCGGCCATGTGGCCCGCATGATGGGATTGCCGATCGACAAGCTGGTGGTTGCGACCAACGAGAACGATGTGCTCGACGAATTTTTCCGCACCGGTGTGTACCGCGTGCGCGCAAGCGCCGACACCCACGAAACATCCAGCCCGTCTATGGATATTTCCAAGGCCAGCAATTTCGAGCGTTTCATTTTTGATTTACTGGGTCGCGACGGCGCACGCACCAAAGCCCTTTTTAGCGATGCGATTTCGCAGGATGGGCGCTTTGATTTGAGCGGTGACCCGGCGTTTGCGCAGGCAACCTCCCGCTATGGTTTTTCCAGCGGCAAGAGCACGCACGCGCAACGCCTGGCCACCATCCGCGACTGCGCCGCACGCTACGGGGTGGTGATCGATACGCACACGGCAGACGGTTTGAAGGTCGCCCAGGAGCAGCGCGCAAGCGGCGTGCCCATGCTGGTGCTAGAAACCGCCTTGCCGATCAAGTTTGCGTCCACCATCGTCGAAGCCCTGGGCCGCGAGCCGCAGCGGCCTGCGCGTTTTGAGGGCATAGAAGCCTTGCCCAAGCGCGTGGTGGAGATGGATGCCGACGTTGCGGCAGTCAAAGCCCTGATCGCCCGTACCTGCGGGGCCTGAGGGCCCTGCCGACCCCATGAACCCGCGCCCGCCGCTCAAGCCGCTGTCCCAAGCCCTGGCCCAGCTGCTCGCGGCGGTCGAGCCGCTGAACGCTACCGAGCAGGTCGCGACCCTGGATGCCGACGGCCGCGTGCTTGCGCAGGACGTGGTGTCGGCCT
Organism: Comamonadaceae bacterium; assembly: GCA_947380945.1. Taxonomy (GTDB): domain Bacteria; phylum Pseudomonadota; class Gammaproteobacteria; order Burkholderiales; family Burkholderiaceae_C; genus Allorhodoferax. The sequence continues at coordinate 36,700 of CANCTD010000001.1, read as the reverse complement.
TGCATGTGCCGCCGCAGGACAACAGTTCCATGGATGGTTATGCCCTGCGCTGTGCCGATGTTCCGCAGGTGGGAACCCTTCTGCCGCAAAGCCAGCGCATCGCTGCGGGAATGGGCGCAAAGCCTTTGGAGGCCGGCACGCTGGCGCGCATATTCACCGGCGCGCCGCTGCCCCCCGGAGCCGATGCGGTGGTCATGCAAGAGGATTGCACGGTGCAGGACGCGGCGGACGGCGCAGTGCCATCGGTGCGCGTCAATGTCCTGCCGCAGCATGGGCAATGGATACGCCGTGCCGGCGAAGACGTGGCGCGCGGCGACGTAGTTTTGGCCCGTGGAATCCGCTTGGGGCCGGCCGAACTGGGCCAGGCGGCGGGAGTGGGCATGGGCAGCTTGCAGGTCCTGCGGCGCGTGCGGGTTGCGCTGTTTTCCACTGGCGATGAACTGGTGATGCCGGGCGACTGCGCGCCGGCCGATATGCCGCCTGGGGCGATTTACAACTCCAACCGTTTTTTTCTGGTGTCGCTGTTGCGGCGCTTGGGTTGCGAGGTGAGCGACCTGGGCATTGTTCCCGACCAGCGCGCTGCCACCGTCGAGGCCTTGCGCAATGCCGCGCACACGCACGACCTGATTGTCACCAGCGGTGGCGTGTCGGTGGGCGAGGAAGACCACATCAAGCCCGCTGTGCAGGCGCTGGGCAGCCTGGATTTGTGGCAAATCGCGATCAAGCCGGGCAAACCTTTTGCCCACGGCCGTATCGGATGGGCGCATTTTGTCGGCTTGCCAGGCAACCCGGTCTCCAGCTTTGTCACCTTTTTGTTGTTGGTGCGGCCGCTCTTGCGCAAGTTGCAGGGCGTGTCGCAGTCCGGCTTGGGCGACCCGGGCGGTGTACCGACCCGGGCGGACTTCGACTGGCCGCGTGCCGATAAGCGGCAGGAATTTGTGCGGGTGCGCCGCAACGCACAGGGCGGCCTGGATGTGTTTCCCAACCAGAGTTCGGGTGTGCTGACCTCTTTGGTCTGGGGTGACGGGCTGGTGAACCTGGCACCCGGGCAGACCGTTGCGCGCGGCGAGATGGTTGCTTATCTGGGTTTTGCGGAGTTGCTGACATGAAGGTACAGATCCGGTATTTCGCATCCATCCGCGAAGCTCTTGGGCACAGCGCCGAAGACTGGGACACAGAAGCCGCTACGCTGGCGCAATTGCGCGCCGAGTTGCTGGCCCGGGGTGGCGTTTATGCCGAGGCCCTGGCGCCGGGCCGGGCCTTGCGCATGGCGCTCAACCAGGTGATGGCCGACGAGGCCGCGACCCTGTCCGAGGGTGCCGAAGTGGCCTTTTTTCCACCGGTCACCGGGGGTTGAGGGCGGTGTTCGTTCCAGCCCGCGTGCGAATTCAAAGCCAGGACTTTGACCTGGGTGCGGAAGTCGCGGATTTGCGCGCTGCCGATCCCCGCGTCGGTGCGGTCTGCAGTTTCGTGGGCACGGTGCGTGACCGCAACGCGGGTGGTCCGGGTGACATCGCGTCGCTGGAATTGGAGCACTATCCCGGCATGACCGAGCGCGCCATTGAGGCCATGATTGACGCTGCCCACGCGCGTTTTGACATTCTGGGTGCCCGTGTGATCCACCGGATCGGACGCTTGCAGCCTTTGGATCAGATTGTCCTGGTCGTGGTGAGTTCGGCGCACCGTGGCGAGAGTTTTCAGGCCTGCGAGTTCGTGATGGATTACCTGAAAACCCAGGCTCCGTTCTGGAAGAAGGAGCAAACCCCGCAGGGCGCACGCTGGGTGGATGCCCGGGTGAGCGACGATGCCGCGCTGGCACGCTGGGGTATCCGGGCCGGTAACGCGGGCTAATCCCTCAACCGCCCCGGGGCTTGAAATTCCCCGGTAATGCCTCAGGTGGTGGTGAACCGGAGATCACCATGCGTATCGACAAACTGACGACCAAATTCCAGGAGGCCCTGTCGGAGGCCCAAACCCTTGCGCTCGGACAAGACCATGCCTTTATTGAGCCCGCCCACGTGGTCGCGGCGATGCTGCACCAAAACGATGGGCCCAAAGCCTTGCTGCAGCGCGCCGGTGTGAACCACGCCGGACTTTTGGGTGTGGCCGAGGCCGCCATGAAGAAGCTGCCCGAAGTGCATGGCCAGGACCAGGTGCAGGTCGGGCGTGATCTGGTGTCGCTCCTGCAGGCGGCGGAAAAAGAGGCGATCAAGCGCGGTGACCAGTTTGTTGCCGGCGAGTTGTTTCTGTTGGCCTTGGCCGATAGCAAGTCCGATTTGGGCAACGCGGCACGCGCCCAGGGCCTGACCCGCAAAAGCCTGGAGTCCGCGATTGCCGCCGTGCGCGGTGGCCAGAACGTGGACAGCGCCGACGCCGAAGAGCAGCGTGAATCGCTCAAAAAATACTGCGTGGACCTGACCGAGCGCGCACGCATGGGCAAGCTGGATCCGGTGATTGGCCGCGACGACGAAATCCGCCGCGCCATCCAGGTGCTGCAACGCCGCACCAAAAACAACCCCGTGCTGATTGGCGAACCCGGCGTGGGCAAAACCGCGATTGTGGAGGGCCTGGCCCAGCGCATCGTGGCCGGTGAAGTGCCCGATTCGCTCAAGGGCAAGCGCGTGCTGTCGCTGGACATGGCCTCACTCCTGGCTGGCGCCAAGTTTCGCGGCGAGTTTGAAGAGCGCCTGAAAAACGTGCTCAAAGACCTGGCCAAAGACGAAGGCCAGACCATTGTTTTCATTGACGAGCTGCACACCATGGTGGGTGCGGGCAAGGCCGAAGGCGCCATGGACGCGGGCAATATGCTCAAGCCCGCGCTGGCGCGTGGCGAGCTGCATTGCGTGGGCGCCACCACGTTGGACGAATACCGCAAGTACATCGAAAAAGACGCCGCGCTGGAGCGCCGTTTCCAGAAAATTCTGGTGGGCGAGCCCTCGGTCGAAGCCACGGTGGCGATTTTGCGCGGCCTCAAAGAACGCTACCAGGTGCACCACGGCGTGAACATCACCGACCCGGCCATCGTGGCTGCGGCCGAACTCAGCCACCGGTATATCACCGACCGCTTTTTGCCCGACAAAGCGATTGACCTGATCGACGAGGCGGCGGCCAAAATCAAAATCGAGCTCGACTCCAAGCCTGAGGTCATGGACAAGCTCGACCGCCGTCTGATCCAGCTGCAAATTGAGCGCGAAGCCGTTAAGCGCGAAAAAGACGATGCATCCCAAAAGCGTTTTGAATTGATTGAAGAGGAAATCACCAGTCTGCAAAAAGAGATTGCCGATCTGGATGAAATCTGGAAAGCGGAAAAAGCCGCTGCCCAGGGCAGCGCCCAGATCCGCCAGGAAATCGACAGCCTGCGCCAGCAGATTGAGACGCTCACGCGCAAAGGCGATTTAGCCAAAGTCGCCGAATTGCAATACGGCAAATTGCCTGCGCTGGAGAAGCATCTGAAAGAGGCGCAGGACCTGGAAACCGGCAAGGCCCAGGGCGCGAAAGGCGGTCACGCTGCGGCCCCGCAACTGTTGCGCACCCAGGTGGGCGCGGAGGAAATCGCCGAGGTGGTGGCGCGTGCGACCGGCATCCCAGTGGCCAAGCTCATGCAGGGCGAGCGCGACAAGCTGCTGGTCATGGAGGCCAAATTGCACGAACGCGTGGTCGGGCAGGACGAAGCCATTGCCGCAATTTCCAACGCGATACGCCGCGCCCGTTCGGGCCTGTCTGATCCGAACCGCCCGACCGGCTCCTTCCTGTTTCTGGGACCGACCGGCGTGGGCAAAACCGAGCTGTGCAAAGCGCTGGCGGGTTTCATGTTCGACAGCGAAGACCATTTGATCCGGCTCGACATGAGCGAGTTCATGGAAAAGCATTCGGTCGCGCGCCTGATCGGTGCGCCTCCCGGCTATGTGGGCTACGAAGAAGGCGGCCACCTGACCGAAGCGGTGCGGCGCAAGCCCTACAGCGTGCTGCTGCTGGATGAAATTGAAAAAGCCCATCCGGACGTCTTCAACGTGTTGCTGCAGGTTCTGGACGATGGCCGCCTGACCGACGGCCAGGGCCGCACCGTGGACTTCAAGAACACGGTGATCGTGATGACCAGCAATATCGGTTCTCCCATCATCCAGAGCATGGTGGGCAAAAGCAGCGAGGACATCAAGGAAGCGGTGCTGGAGGAACTCAAAACCCATTTCCGCCCCGAGTTTCTTAACCGCATCGACGAGACGGTGGTGTTCCACGCGCTTGGCGCGGCACACATCGCCAGCATTGCCAAGATCCAGTTGGCGGGGCTGGTCGCCCGGCTGGCGCACATGGATCTGGCTTTGGATGTGTCCGATGCGGCGGTTGCCGAACTGGCCAAGGTCGGTTTTGATCCCGTGTACGGAGCACGACCTTTGAAGCGGGCCATTCAGCAGCGGATTGAAAACCCGCTGTCCAAGCTGCTGCTCGAGGGCAGGTTTTTGCCCAAGTCCAGCATCCATGTGAGCGTGGACCCCATCCGCGCCCCGGGGGAGTTCCAGTTCTCCGCGTGAATGTTCCAGACCCAAAAAAACCGGCCTAGGCCGGTTTTTTCTTTGCTGCGAAGGCTTACTTCAGGTCCACACCATAAAAAGTGTGGCGGCCGAAGGGGCTCAATTTAAAGCCCACGACTTCTTTGCGAACCGGCTTGAGTTGCACCGCATGTGCGATGGTGAACCAGGGCGCCTGCTCTTTGAAAATCACCTGCGCTTGCTCATACAACTTGGTGCGTTCGGCCACATTGGTCACCAACTTGGCTTTGCTGACCAGGTCCTCATAGGGCTGGTAGCAAAACTTCGCGACATTGGAGCCATTGGTTTTCGCGGCGTCACAGCCCAGCAGCGTGTCCAGGAAATTGTCGGGATCACCGTTGTCGCCGGTCCAGCCCAGCATGCCCATCTGGTGTTCACCGGCCTGCATACGCTTGCGGTACTCGCCCCACTCAAAGCTCTTGATTTCCGCAGTCACGCCAATTTTGGCCAGGTCGGCTTGCATCAACTCGGCAATCCGCTTGGCATTGGGGTTGTAAGGACGTTGCACCGGCATGGCCCACAAATCGGTGGTGAAACCATTGGGGTAGCCAGCGGCGGCCAGCAATTTTTTGGCCTCTGCGGGATTGAAAGCATCGTCTTTGATGGACTTGTTGTAGGCCCACATGCTGGGCGGAATCGGGTTGACCGCCGGCACCCCGGTTCCCATGTACACGGCCGACACGATGGCGTTTTTGTCCATGGCCATGTTGATGGCTTTGCGCACGCGCACGTCATCGAATGGCTTCTTGGTGGTGTTGTAAGCCAGGTAGCCGACGTTCAAACCGGCTTGCTCCAGAACCTGCACATTGGGGTCTTTGCGCATCGCGTCCAGATCGGCCGGATTGGGGTAGGGCATCACATGGCATTCGCCTTTTTGCACTTTGGCCCAGCGGACTGCGGAGTCCGGTGTGATCGAGAAAATCAGGTCGTCGATTGCCGCTTTGCCGGCCCAGTAGTCAGGGTTGGCTTTGAAGCGGATGATGGCGTCTTTCTGGTACTGGACCAGCGAAAACGGACCGGTTCCTATGGGTTCCTGGTCGATTTTCTCGGGCGTTCCCGCCTTGAGCATGGCGTCGGCGTATTCCTTGGACTGCACACCCGCCCACTGCATTGCCAGGTCGGAGAGAAAGGGTGACTCCGGGCGGTTGAGCACGATTTTGACAGTGTGGTCGTCGACGCGCTCTACCGATTTGAGCAGCTTGGGCATGCCCATGTCGCCAAAGTAGGAGTGGTTGGAGCTGGTGACTTTGAAATACGGGTGGCTTTCTTTCCACTGGCGCTCAATCATGAACAGCACGTCATCGGCATTGAAATCCCGGCTCGGCTTGAAGTTCTTGTTGGACTGCCACTTGACACCCTTGCGCAGGCTGAAGGTGTATTCCAGGCCGTCCTTGGACACCGTCCATTTCTCGGCCAGCGCCGGGACCACCGAGGTGCCGCCGCGTTCAAATCCGACCAGGTTGTCGTAAATTTGTTCGGATACGTCGAATGAAGTTCCCGTGGTGTTGATGCCGGGGTAGAAGTTTTCCGGGCTGCCTTCGGAGCAGTACACCAGGGTCTTGGCGCTCAGTGGCGTCAGGGCCAGCAGCGCTGGAATCGCCAGCAAGGCCAACAAGGCGCGTTTGCCGGATGGACCAGGTCGGGACAAAGAATGCATGGCGGCTACTCCTAAAAAATGCTGCAGCGCAGCGGGTTATGAATCGGTATCCAGCTTGCGGGCCTCATGGCAGGCGACCTGGCGCCCGTGCACCATTTCCAGCGCAGGACGCTCCTGGTGGCAGCGCCCTACGGCGTGGGGGCATCGCGTCGAAAACACGCAGCCGCTTGGAGGATCTAACGGAGATGGTAACTCTCCTTGCAATAGGGCTTGCTGTCTGGCCCTTCCCGCCGCACCACTACCGGGGGAAGCTGCCATCAGCGCCCGGGTGTAGGGGTGCATGGGGCGCTGGTACACCGTGGTTTTGTCACCGTATTCCATGACCTGTCCCAGATACATGACCAGTACATCGTGTGCAAGAAAGCGCACGACCTCCAGGTCATGGGAAATGAACAGATAAGCCAAACCGAATTCGGCCTGCAGGTCGGCCAGCAAATTCAGAATCTGGGCCTGGATAGAAACGTCCAGTGCCGATACCGGTTCATCGGCTACCAACAAGGCCGGCTTGAGCATCAAGGCCCGGGCGATGGCGATGCGCTGGCGCTGTCCGCCGGAGAACATATGGGGGTAGCGTGCGCCGTGTTCAGGCCGAAGGCCTACTTGTTCCAACATAGCCTGGGCAGCGCTGCGGCGTTCGGTCGCGTTCAGCGCGGTGTTGATCTCCAGCGGGCCTTCCAGGATCTGGTCAATGCGTTGGCGCGGGTTGAGGGAGCCGTAGGGGTTTTGGAACACCATTTGTACCTTGCGGCGCATGGCCTGCACCGCATCGCCGCGGGCATCTGCAAGTGCCTGTCCATCGATGCGCAGCTTGCCGCTGGAAGGTGGTTCGGCCAATGCCAGCATGCGCGCCAGGGTCGACTTGCCGCAACCGGATTCCCCCACAACCGCTAGCGTGCGGCCGGCGTGCAGGCTGAAAGACACGCCGCGCACGGCGTGCAAAAGCGCCGGCTGCTTGAAAAAGCCGCGGCGTATGCGGTAGATCTGCGCCAGATCCTGCGCCTCCACGATAGGCAAACCGCTCACCGTGCCGGTGGATGCTGCGTTCATGGCGTGCCTTTCAGGGGGAAGTGGCAGCGCACGCAGTCACCCCCGTGTTCCGCCACCTGCTGCAGTGCGGGCGCGCGCGTGCACGCCAGCGGCTGCACATGGCTGCACCGTGGGGCAAACAGGCAACCGGATGGCCGGTCCAGCATGCCCGGAACTAGCCCGGGAATCGTTTGCAGGCGGTTGCGCCCCTGGTTGTGCTGGGGCAGTGCGCGCATGAGTGCGTCGGTGTAGGGGTGCCGGGGTTTGGCAAACAGGGCTGCCGCACTTTGTACTTCCACCACCTGTCCGGCGTACATCACCGCCACCCGCTGCGCCAGGTCGCTGACCACGCCCAGGTTGTGGGAAATGAGCACCACCGCCATCGACAGTTCCTTTTGCAGGCGTTGCAGCAGGTCGAGAATTTGCGCCTGAATCGTCACATCTAAAGCCGTGGTCGGCTCGTCGGCAATCAGCAACTTGGGGCCGCAGGCAATCGCCATGGCAATCATCACGCGCTGGCTCATACCGCCTGAGAGTTGGTGCGGGTAGGCGGTGAGGCGGCGTTGCGGATCAGCGATCCCCACCTGCTCGAGCAGCGCGATGGCACGCGTGCGCGCTTGCCGGTGCGTCAAACCCAGGTGCAGCCGCAGGGGTTCGGTGAGCTGGTACTCCACTGTGAAACAAGGATTCAGGCTGGCAATCGGATCCTGAAAAATCATGGCCATATCCCGTCCCACCATGCGACGGCGCTCCTGGGCATCCAGGCGCAGCAAATCATGGCCCTTGAATCGCATCGTGCGAGCCTGAACGCGGCCGGGAAAGGGAACCAGGCCCATCAAGGCCAGCATGCTGACGCTTTTGCCGGAGCCGGACTCGCCCACAATTCCCAGCACCTCTGCGGGCTCGAGCTGGATGTGGACGTCTTTCACCGCTTTCAAAACGCCTTGGCGCGCCGGGAATTCAACGGTCAAACCTTCGATTTCTAGCAGCGGCATGGCGGGGTCCTGGGAGGGCGCTTAGCGCTTGAGCTTGGGGTCCAGCGCGTCGCGCAGCCCGTCGCCCAGCAAATTGAAGGCCAGCACGGTGATCAGAATTGCCAGGCCGGGAAAGGTGACGACCCACCAGGCGCGAACCACGAATTCACGCGCATCCGCCAGCATGGTTCCCCATTCGGGCGAGGGCGGTTGCGCGCCCAGTCCCAGAAAACCCAAAGCCGCAGCGTCCAGAATCGCGGTGCTAATGCCCAGGGAGGCCTGCACGATGAGGGGCGCAGCGCAGTTGGGCAGGATTTCGATCAGCATCAAGCGCAGATTGCCCGCGCCGGACAGCCGCGCCGCCATGACGTAGTCTTTGCCGGATTCCGCGATCACGGCGGCCCGGGTGATGCGCACATAGTGGGGCAGGCACACGATGGCAACTGCCAGCATGGCGTTCATCAGGCCGGGCCCCAGTATGGCCACGATCACAATTGCCAGCAGCAGGCTGGGCAGGGTCAGAATGACATCCATGGCCCGCATGACGGCCATTTCAAAAACACCACGCACATAGCCGGCCAGCATCCCCAGCGCCATGCCCGCAACCATGGAAATCGCCACCACCGCCAGTCCGATCAACAGCGAGAGTCTTGCGCCGTGCATCAGTCGCGACAAGATGTCGCGGCCGATTGCATCGGTGCCCAGCAGATGCGCCAGGCTTCCACCTTGCTGCCAGGCGGGGGGTGAGAGAAACACGGTGTTGTCCGTGAGGTGGGGGTGGTAGGGCGCCAGCCAGGGTGCGAGCATAGCGACCAGTGTGATGAAGACGATGGCCCCCAAACCCAGCAGCGCGCCGCGGTTCTCGCACAGCGCGCGCCATACCTCCTGGCCCGGGGTTTCGGGTGCCATGCGGGCTGCAGAACCAGTCCCCGTCATGCCGAACCGGTCCGTATGCGCGGGTTGATCCAGCCATAGGTTACGTCCACCAGCACGTTGACGCCCATGACCACGCCACCCAGCAAAAGCATGCCGCCCTGCAAGACCGGGTAATCGCGGCGGGCGATAGCTTCAATCAGCCATTTCCCAACACCGGGCCAGCTGAATATGGTTTCGGTCAGGATCGCGCCGGTAAACAGCACGCCGGTTTGCAATCCGATCACGGTCACCACGGGGATGAGTGCATTGCGCAGCGCATGCACGCCCAGGACGCGCCAGGGCGGCAGTCCTTTGGCCCGCGCTGTGCGCACATAGTCCTCGCCCATGACCTCGAGCATGGCCGAGCGGGTCATGCGCGCGACGACCGCCAGGGGGTTGGTTCCCAGCACAATGGTTGGCAGTATCAAATGGGCCAGTACCGAACGGAATGCGCCGGGCTCGTCGGACAGCAGGCTGTCAATGAGCAGGAAGCCGGTTCGTGGCTCAATAAAGTACAGAACCGCGATCCGGCCGGAAACCGGGGTCCAGTCAAGCAGCACCGAAAACAGCAGGATGAGCAGAAGTCCCCACCAGAAAATCGGCATGGAGTAACCCGTCAGCGCGGCACCCATCACCCCATGGTCCAACACGGAGTTGCGTTTCACAGCGGCCAGAATCCCCGCCGGAATACCCAGCAAAAGCGCAAACACCATGGCGCACAGCGCCAGTTCCATGGTTGCAGGGAACAAAGCCCAAAATTCTTCCAGCACCGGTGCTTGCGTGATGATGGACTTGCCCAGATCGCCGTGCAAGACCTTCAGGATGTACATGCCGTATTGCGTAGGTAGCGGCTGATCCAAGCCATAGGCATGTAAGAGCGTGGCGTGGCGTGCGGCATCAATACCGCGTTCACCGGCCAAGGTTTCAATCGGATCACCGGGCACCAGGCGGATCAACACGAATGCCAGCAAGGTCATGCCGAAAAAAGTCGGGATGACCAATCCGAGTCGCGTGAGAAAGAATTTCAGCATCGTGGCAGTCGCAGGCGCATCAGGGCGTAGCCGGCGTCGTCATGTTGTTACCCATCACCACAGCGCACCAGAAAAAAAAGGCCGGGAAAACCGACCTTTTTTCTGGTGGAGCCGATTCAGCTCAGGTGTTTACCGATCAGGCCGGCCATTTCGAACATGCTGACCTGGGCCTTGCCAAAGACCGCTTTCAGTTTGTCATCGGCGTTGATATTGCGCTTGTTGGCAGCGTCTTGCAGCTTGTGCTTCTTGATGTAATCCCACAGACCTTTCACGACTTCGGTGCGTGGCAGCGGCTTGGCTCCGACCACGGCAGCCAATGCGGCGCTGGGGGTCAGGGGCTTCATGAAGGCCGCGTTGGCGGTGCGTTTTGCGGGTGCAGCTTTCTTTGCAGGTGCTGACTTTGCTGTTGCCATAAAGGATTTCCTTCTTGTTCGTTAATCATTCACCGGGCCAACAAAGGGCCCGATGGGAGAATGCTACTTGAGAAAACAGGGCTTTTCCTGTGAAAAGCCGCCTATCTGGCAAAAATTATCATGGGGTTTCCCCCGTTGTCTGCTGAGGCGCGCTGCGGTTTGGCAGTGTCGCCAACAACAACCCGGCCAGCGCGAGTCCGAAAGCCAGAGCTTGCAGACCCGTCCAGCTTTCGTCAAAAACCAGCACCCCTATGGCTGCTGCCGTAATGGGCAGCATGGCGCTGAACACGCCGGCTTCGGCAGCGGGGATGGTCTTCATGCCGGTCATCCAAAGCCACACCATCCAAACGCTGGCGGCCATCGCATAAAAGACCAGCAAGGCCCACAGGCCGGCATCCAGGGTGCTGAAGTCAAAGCGCAAGGCCCAATACAGGCCTGCGGGGGTCATCAGCACAAAGCCCCAGCCGTTGATGATCGCGGCTATGCGCTTGGGGCCTATGCCTGCAGAGAGCTTCTTGCCGATCACGATAAAGGTGGATTCGCATAACACGGCACCGAACACCAGCAAGTCGCCCAGCCATTCGCGGCTGCGCGCTGCGTCTGCGGCCAGGGTTGCTGCAGTGCCTTCTGGATGCGACTTGGAAAGGGCCAACAGGCCAATGCCCGCTGCGGCGCACACAACCGCCATGCCTATGCGTGCGTTCAATCGGTCGCCGAGCACCAGATGGCCCATGAGTGCAGCAGTCGCCGGGATCGCGGCCAGAATCAATCCGGCCGATACCGCGCTGGTCATGCTGACCCCGAAAAGCATGCACAGGGAAAACAAAAAATTCCCAACAAATGACTCTAGGAACAACAATTTTTGGGTCTGGGCGCTCATGGGCGGCTCATCGGCGGGCTTGCGCCACCACGCTGCCATGGCAATTCCCGCAATGCCGAAACGCATCCAGCCCAGCAAAAACACCGGAACTGCTGCGACCAGGGGTTTGCACAAGGCCACGTAGCACCCCACCAGCGCCATGGCGGCGCTCAGACATAAAAAGGCCAAGGGTCGATGGAAGCGGGCGTGCACGGCGTAATTTGTGGGGTAGAGCCCGCCCATCATGCCTGAGAGAGCCGGTCGCCACCGGGCGGGCCGCCGCCGGGTGCAATTATTTTTAGTCTTATATAAGAGTTAAGTTGTGTCTTATGTCTTATATAAGACTATACTGTCTCCGTGCGCTGCGGTTTTGGGCCGCACGCCCCTCGCCACCCCACTTTTGGAGAACACCATGTCACATGCGATCAATAACCAACTCAGCCGTGAACAACAGATTGCGGCGCTTGAAAAGGATTGGGCCTCCAATCCGCGCTGGAAGGGAATTACCCGCAACTACAGCGCCGCCGACGTGGTGCGCTTGCGTGGCAGCGTGCACATCGAGCACACCCTGGCGCAGCGTGGCGCTGAGAAGCTGTGGCGCCTGATTAATGGCGAGTCCAAAAAAGGCTATGTGAATTCCTTTGGTGCGATTTCTGCCGGTCAGGCCATGCAGCAGGCCAAGGCAGGCCTCGAAGCGGTGTATTTGTCGGGTTGGCAGGTGGCCGCCGACGGCAATACCTCGGAGACCATGTACCCGGATCAGTCCCTGTATGCCTACGATTCGGTGCCCGCAATGGTGCGCCGCATCAACAACACATTTAAGCGCGCCGATGAAATCCAGTGGTCACGCGGCGTCGAGCCCGGAACCAAGGATTACATCGATTTCTTCCTACCCATCGTGGCCGATGCCGAAGCCGGTTTCGGCGGTGTGCTCAACGCGTTTGAGCTGATGAAAAACATGATTGCCGCAGGCTCGGCCGGCGTCCATTTCGAAGACCAGCTTGCGGCGGTGAAAAAGTGCGGCCACATGGGCGGCAAGGTGCTGGTCCCCACGCAGGAAGCCATCGAAAAACTGGCTGCCGCGCGATTTGCCGCCGACGTGATGGGCGTGCCAACCATCATCCTGGCGCGTACCGACGCCGAGGCAGCCAACCTGATCACCAGCGACCATGACGCCAATGACAAGCGCTTTTTGACCGGCGAGCGCACCGCCGAAGGTTTTTACCGGGTGCGCAACGGTCTGGAGCAGTCGATCAGCCGTGGCGTGGCGTACGCGGCCCATGCCGATCTGGTGTGGTGCGAAACCGGCGTGCCGGATATTGGTTTTGCCCGTGAATTCGCACAGGCCATCCATGCGGTGCATCCGGGCAAGCTGTTGTCCTACAACTGCTCGCCCTCGTTCAACTGGAAAAAGAACCTCAACGACAGCCAGATTGCCACCTTCCAGGAAGACCTGTCGGCACTGGGCTACAAGTACCAGTTCATCACCCTGGCCGGCATCCATATCAACTGGTACAACAGCTTCCAGTTCGCCCACGCCTATGCCAATGGCGAGGGCATGAAGCACTATGTGAACATGGTGCAAGAGCCCGAGTTTGCTGCGCGCGACAAGGGCTACACTTTTGTGTCGCACCAGCAGGAAGTCGGTGCCGGCTATTTTGACGATGTCACCACCGTGATCCAGGGTGGCCAGTCCAGCGTCAAGGCGCTCAGTGGCTCGACCGAAGAAGAGCAGTTCCATTAATTTTTGAAGCGGGGCCCGCCGCGCGGCGGCGGGATTTTTCATGGAAAAAAAGTACCATGTTTTGATACTGGGTGCATCCTATGGTTCGCTGCTGGCAACGAAATTGCTGATGGCTGGCCATGCGGTGACCTTGGTCTGCCGTGCCCAAACTGCGGACCTGATCCGGCGTGAGGGTACGCGCGTTCGCATACCGGTCAAGGGCCGCGACGGCCTGGTCGAGATCGATTCGCGTGCCACGCCGGGGACCTTGGACGCGCGTGCGCCTGAGGAGGTCCAGGCCGCTGACTACGACCTGGTGTGCCTGGCCATGCAGGAGCCGCAGTACAGCGCATCGGGTGTACGGGAGTTGATGCACGCCATCGCCAGTGCGCGGGTGCCATGCATGTCCATCATGAACATGCCGCCTTTACCCTATCTGGCCCGCATTCCCGGCCTGGATGCGCAAGGCCTGCGCAGCGCTTTTCTGGAGCCTGCAGTCTGGGAGGGGTTTGAGCCGGGTTTGATGACTTTGTGCAGTCCGGATCCCCAGGCCTTCCGGCCGCCGGATGAGCCAGCCAACATCTTGCAGGTCGGTTTGCCGACGAATTTCAAGGTAGCCGAGTTCGCCAACCCGGCGCACAACGCCATGCTGGCCCAACTCGACGCCGACATCGCAGCGGCCCGCTGGACCGTGGACGGCCAGGTGTTGGACATCCCGGTCAAGCTCAAATTGCACGCCTCGCTGTTTGTGCCGCTGGCCAAATGGAGCATGTTGCTTACCGGTAATTACCGCTGCGTGCTGGACGAGACCGTGCAGCCTATTCAGCAAGCCGTTCACGGCGATCTGGAACTGTCCCGCAGCGTGTACGCCTGGGTCGCCGAACTGTGCGAATCCCTGGGAGCCTCTCCCGAGGACATGGTTCCGTTTGACAAGTACGCGGCGGCGGCCATGGGCTTGCTCAAACCTTCGTCCGCTGCGCGCGCGCTAGTTGCCGGAGCGGTTCAGGTCGAGCGTATTGACTTGTTAATCAAGCTGGTCGCCGCGCAGCGGGGGCGGCATTCGGACTCCGTGGACCAAACCGTGGCCCGTGTGGATGCCTGGCTGGCGCGCAACCGCCAGGCTGCTGCCAGCAAATCGGTTTGAGCGAGGCGGCTGCGGCCGCTTCGCGGGCGTGTTGCCGCTGCGGCTGGTGTGCATCCTTGCGGGTGGCCGCCAGCGAACGCGGGATTAGAATGCCAAGCCTTTCCGCAGCGCCTTGGCATCGCATTGCCGCGCCGCGAGCGCCACAGCCTTGGTGGCGCGGATTGGCCCATTCATTCCCATATTGATACCCGCATGATTCACATCACCCTGCCAGACGGTTCCCAACGTGCATTTCCCGGCCCGGTGTCGGTGGCGGAGGTGGCGGCTTCCATTGGCGCGGGTCTGGCCAAAGCCGCCTTGGCAGGCAAGCTTGACTCCCATGTGGTCGACACCAGCTACCGCATCGAGTCGGATGCTTCGCTGTCCATCGTCACGGCAAAGGACGCCGACGGGCTGGAAGTGATTCGCCATTCGACTGCCCACTTGCTCGCCTATGCGGTCAAAGACCTTTTTCCGCAGGCGCAGGTCACGATCGGCCCGGTGATTGAGCATGGTTTCTTTTATGACTTCGCGTTCAGCCGCCCGTTCACGCCCGAGGATTTGGTCGCTATCGAAAAACGCATGACCGAGTTGGCCGCCAAGGACGAGCCCGTGGTCCGGCGGGTGCTTCCGCGCGATGAGGCGGTTGCGTATTTCAAAGGGCTGGGCGAGCATTACAAGGCCGAAATCATTGCCAGCATCCCTGCGGGCGAAGACGTCAGCCTGTACCGCGAGGGCGCTTTTGAAGACCTGTGCCGCGGGCCCCATGTCCCTAGTACCGGGCGGCTCAAGCACTTTAAATTGATGAAAGTGGCAGGTGCCTATTGGCGCGGCGACCACCGCAACGAGATGTTGCAGCGCATTTACGGCACTGCCTGGGCGACCAAAGAGGATTTGCAGCAGCACCTGACCATGCTGGAAGAAGCCGAGAAGCGGGATCACCGCAAGCTTGGACGCGAGCTCGATTTGTTCCATATAGACGACCATGCCCCTGGCCTGGTGTTCTGGCACCCCAAAGGCTGGACTTTGTGGCAGGGCGTGGAGCAGTACATGCGCCGCGTCTACCAGGACAACGGCTACCTGGAAGTCAAAGGCCCGCAAATCATCGACAAGGGCTTGTGGGAGAAAACCGGCCACTGGGATAAGTACCGCGAAAACATGTTCGTCACCGAGTCGGAAAAGCGCGAATACGCCTTGAAGCCGATGAACTGCCCTGGGCATATTCTGATTTTCAAGCAAGGCATCAAAAGCTACCGCGACCTGCCGCTGCGCTATGGCGAATTCGGCAACTGCCACCGTAATGAGCCCTCGGGTGGCTTGCACGGCATCATGCGGGTGCGTGGATTTACCCAGGACGACGGCCACATTTTTTGTACCGAAGACCAGATCCTGCAGGAGTGCGTGAACTACACAAGTTTGCTGCAAAAGGTCTACACCGACTTCGGTTTCAAGAACATTATTTACAAGGTGGCCACCCGCCCCGCGCAGCGCATCGGTTCGGACGAGAGCTGGGACAAAGCAGAACACGCGCTGATGGAAAGCCTGCGGGCTTCGGGTTGCGAGTTTGAAATCTCAGCTGGTGACGGTGCGTTTTACGGGCCCAAGATCGAATACACACTGAAGGACGCCATCGGCCGCCAGTGGCAGTGCGGCACCATGCAGGTCGATTTTTTCATGACGGAGCGCTTGGACGCCGAATACGTAGGCGAAGACGGCGCCCGCCACCGGCCTGTGATGTTGCACCGCGCCATTGTTGGAAGCCTAGAGCGGTTTATCGGAATTTTGATCGAGGAGAGTGCCGGCGCACTGCCGGCCTGGCTCGCGCCAGTGCAGGTTGCGGTGCTCAATATCACCGACGCGCAGGCGGAATACGCACGTTCTGTGGCTAAAACGTTGCAAAATCAAGGTCTTAGGGTCGATTTGGACCTGCGCAACGAGAAAATCACGTATAAAATCCGCGAGCATTCGATGCAAAAGCTGCCCTACCTGTTAGTCGTTGGAGACAAAGAGGTGGCAGCAGGAGCAGTTGCGGTGCGCGCACGGGGAGGCCAAGACCTCGGTGCCATGTCGTTAGCGGCCTTTCTTGAGAAACTCCAACACGATATTGCCGAAAAATCTTCGTCCTGAGGGCTGCTGCGAATTTTTTCGCCAGCCCAGGGTTTGAGGTTACTGAGCGCGTCATGCAAGCTGCATTTATTTGAATTTGTGAAGGATTGAACCATCGCTACAGAATTTCGTGATCGCCGTCAGCGCGAAGAACGCAAGCACCGGTTGAACCGGGAAATCATGGCCTCCGAAGTCCGTTTGACGGGCATTGAAAACGAGCCCTTGGGCGTGGTGAGCATCACCGAAGCCCTTCGAATGGCCGGGGAACTTGATGTGGACCTGGTGGAAATCGCGGCGACCGCGAATCCACCTGTCTGCCGCTTGATCGATTACGGAAAGCTGAAGTACCAGGAACAAAAAAAGGCGGCTGAAGCCAAGTCCAAGCAGAAAGTCATCGAGGTCAAGGAAATCAAGTTCCGGCCCGGGACGGATGATGGGGACTACAACATCAAATTGCGCAATATCAAGCGCTTTTTGGATGACGGCGACAAATGCAAAATTACCTTGCGTTTTCGCGGGCGGGAAATTACCCACCAAGAGATTGGTATGGCACTACTGAACCGCATGCGTGACGATTTGGCGGATTTGATTGTGGTGGAGCAGTTTCCCAAGCTCGAAGGCCGCCAGATGGTGATGATGCTGGCGCCGGGTAAGCGAAAGCCCGCAGCGGTGGCAAAAGCCCCCTCTGAAGCGGCTGCAGGTTGAGGTAGAGAAGGTTTCGTTCCGCGCAAGCGGGACAAAAGTCGGGGCTGCGTTTGCAGACCCTCCAAGTGGCTCGGGGCCAACAAGGCCGGGAAAGTTTCCCGTACGCCTCACGAGCACAATGTAAGAAGGAGCATGTAAATGCCCAAAATGAAGACCAAAAGCGCAGCGAAAAAACGCTTCCGCGTCCGTCCCGGTGGAACCGTCAAACGCGGCCAAGCCTTCAAACGTCACATCCTGACCAAGAAGACCACCAAAAACAAGCGCCATTTGCGCGGACCAACAGGTGTGCACGCGACCGACATGGGTCGTATGGCACAGATGCTGCCCGGCCGTGGCCTTTGATTAACGACGAACAAGGAGTAACACAATGCCTCGCGTCAAACGTGGTGTAACGGCTCGCGCCCGCCACAAAAAAGTTCTCGCCCTTGCCAAAGGTTTCCGCGGTCGCCGCGGCAATGTTTTCCGGATCGCCAAAGAAGCGGTGATGAAGGCGGGGCAATACGCCTACCGCGATCGCCGTACCAAAAAGCGCGTGTTCCGCCAGCTGTGGATCGCCCGTATCAACGCGGCGGCACGTCAGTGCGGCATGACCTACAGCCAGTTTGCCAACGGCCTGAAGAAGTCCCACATAGAAATCGACCGTAAAGTGCTCAGCGATATCGCCGTGCACGACATGGCCGCTTTTGCGGGCATCGTCAACCAGGTTAAGGCTGCCTTGGCGGCTTAATAGCCGGCCGCGCTGCCGCTGCTGCAGCGCAGGCGGGTTGTTTGAGCCACAAAAGGGCTAGGGCTTGAAAGAGCGCTAGCCCTTTCCGTTCCTACCCCTCTCTTTCACACCCTATGACTGACTTAGACACCATTGTGCAGGACGCGCAATCGGCTTTTGCGGCTGCGCCAGGGCCTGCCGATCTGGAGAATGCCAAAGCCGTTTTTCTGGGCAAGACCGGTCGCATGACCGAGCTCATGAAGGGTTTGGCGGCCTTGAGTGTGGAGGAAAAAAAGTCACGTGGAGCCGCCATCAATGTTGCCAAACAGGCCATTGAAGCCGCCCTGACGCAGCGCCGTGCGGCGCTGGCACGTGCCGAGTTGGATGCACAGTTGGCCGCCGAAGCACTGGACGTCACCCTGCCGGGCCGGCAACGCGGGCAGGGTGGGCTGCATCCGGTGTCACTGACGCTGGAGCGCATTGAAGCGATCTTCAGTTCCATGGGCTTTGACGTAGCCGACGGCCCTGAAATTGAATCGGATTGGTTTAACTTCACCGCGCTCAATACGCCGCAAGACCATCCGGCACGGTCCATGCACGACACCTTTTATGTGGAAGGCGGCAGCGCCCAGGCGCCCAATCTTTTGCGCACCCATACCAGTCCCATGCAAATCCGTTACGCGGTGCAGCATGTCAAAAAGTACAGCGCCAGGGCCGGTGCCGCATCCGGTTCGCTTTTCAGTGGCGATATGCCCGAGATCCGCGTCATCGCGCCGGGCCGCACCTACCGCGTCGACAGCGACGCCACCCATTCCCCCATGTTCCACCAGTGTGAGGGCCTGTGGGTGGGCGAGAACGTGAGTTTCAAAGACCTGAAATACGTGTTCACCAATTTTTGCCGCACCTTCTTCGAAAGCGAAGACCTGGTGCTGCGCTTTCGGCCCAGCTTCTTCCCGTTTACCGAGCCCAGCGCCGAGATCGATATCCAGTTCCAGACGGGACCTCTGGCCGGGCGCTGGCTGGAAGTTGCGGGCTCCGGTCAGGTGCACCCCAATGTGATCCGCAACATGGGGTTGGAGCCAGAGAAGTACATCGGTTTTGCCTTCGGCATGGGTCCCGACCGTTTGACCATGCTGCGTTATGGCGTCAACGATTTGCGCTTGTTTTTCGATGGCGATATCCGCTTTTTGTCCCAGTTTCAGGCCTGAGGCCGCGCTTCATATTTCCCCACCATGCAATTCCCTGAATCCTGGCTGCGCACCTTTTGCGATCCTGCGCTGAGCACCCAGCAACTGGCTGACACACTGACCATGGCCGGGTTGGAGGTCGAGGAACTCCAAGCGGTAGCGCCGCCCTTCAGCGGGGTCGTCGTGGGCGAAATCAAGGCGGTCGCGCAGCACCCCAACGCGGACCGCTTGCGCGTGTGCAAGGTAGATGTCGGTGCGGCTGCGCTCCTCAATATTGTGTGTGGCGCGCCCAATGCGCGTGTGGGCATACGGGTGCCCTGCGCGACGGTCGGCGCCGAGCTGCCCCCCGGATCAGATGGCAAGCCTTTGCGGATCAAGCTGGGCCAGTTGCGGGGCGTGGAAAGTCAGGGCATGTTGTGCTCGGCCAGCGAGTTGCGGGTGAGTGATGCCAGCGACGGTTTATTGGAACTGTCTGCCGACGCACCCCTTGGGCAGGACATCCGCGCGCACTTGCAGTTGGACGACACCTTGTTTACGCTCAAGCTCACGCCCAATCTGGCGCATTGCCTGAGCGTGCTGGGAGTGGCGCGCGAAGTCGCTGCGCTAACCGGAGTGCCGCTGAAAGTTCCGGCCATCGCGCCGGTCCAGGCGGGTATGTCGGAAATTCTGCCGGTAAAAATTGCCGCCATAGATTTGTGCGGTCGCTTTTCCGGTCGCATCGTGCGCCACGTCAACCCGCAGGCCCAAACGCCGGCATGGATGGTCGACCGGCTGGCGCGCTGCGGGCAGCGCAGTGTCAGCGCCTTGGTGGACATCTCCAACTACGTGATGTTCGAGCTGGGTCGCCCCACCCATATTTTTGATTTGGAAAAAATCCACGGCGGTTTGCAGGTGCGCTGGGCCCGTCCCGGCGAGCAGCTCACGCTGCTCAACGGCAACACCGTCGCGCTCGATGAGCAGGTGGGCGTGATTGCCGACGAACTGCAGGTCGAATCGCTGGCCGGCATCATGGGTGGGGAGGCAACCGCGGTGGGCGATGCCACCCGCCATATTTACGTAGAGGCCGCTTTTTGGTGGCCTACGGCAGTGGCTGGACGTTCGCGCCGCTTTAACTTTTCGACCGACGCGGGCCATCGCTTTGAGCGTGGCGTCGATCCGGCTTTAACCGTGGCCCACATTGAGCGCATCAGCCAGCTGATCGCCGAGATTTGCGGTACATCCGCGACCTGCTTCGGCCCCATCGATGACCAGCAAGTAGCCATGCCGCAGGCGCGTCCTGTGCCATTGCGGGTGGCGCGTGCTGCCAAGGTGATTGGCATGCCGCTGAGTGCTGCGCAATGCGTGCAGGCGCTGGACCGGCTGGGTCTGCAGCCGCACGAGCAAGACGGAGTCATCACGGTGCAGCCGCCGTCTTACCGCTTTGATTTGCAGATCGAAGAAGACCTGATCGAAGAAGTCGCCCGCATCATCGGATTCGAGCATCTCCCCCACACGCCGCCCCAAGCGCCGGTCACTGCCAAGCTGCGCGCGGAGACCCAGCGCAGCCCGTTCGCCTTGCGCCGCGCGGTTGCCGCGCTGGGTTACCAGGAGACCATCAACTTCAGCTTTGTGGACGCGCGCTGGGAGCATGAGCTCGCCGGCAACCCGGACCCCATCAAGCTGCTCAACCCGATCGCCAGCCAGATGGGCGTGATGCGCTCCTCACTGATGGGTTCGCTCGTTCAGGTGGCGCAATTCAACCAGGCGCGCAAACTGTCCCGGGTTCGGGTGTTTGAGCTGGGCCGGGTGTTCTTGCGTGACGCTTCGGTGGTCGACAGTGACACCACAGTGGCGCAGTTCGACCAGCCCATGCGCCTGGGCGGCCTTGCCATGGGCAGTGCCGATACCTTGCAATGGGGACGCAGCGACGCGGCGGTGGATTTCTTCGATGTCAAAGGCGACGTCGAAGCCTTGTTTGCGCCCCAGGTCCTGGAGTTTGTCCCGGCCAGCGCGGACACGCACCATCCTGCTTTGCATCCGGGGCGCAGTGCCTCGGTGGTCTTGGCCGGTCGTGTTGTGGGCGTGGTCGGCGAGTTGCATCCGCAGTGGCGCCAGAGCTGGGGGCTCACCGCCGCGCCGGTCTTGTTTGAGCTGGATCTGGCTGCGCTGCTGGAGCGGCGCATGCCGGCTTTCGAACCGATTCCGAAATTCCCGGCGGTGCAGCGCGATATCGCCTTATTGGTGCCGCACAGCTGCACCCATGCGGCATTGATCGCAGCCATTCACCAGGCACCGCACGGCGGGCTCTTGCAGGACGCCCAGCTATTTGACGTGTACCGCCCCAAGAGCCCCCAGGCGGATGACAAGGTTCGCAGTCTGGCCCTGCGCCTCACGCTGGCCTCGCGGGTGGCGACACTCACAGACGCTGAAATCGACGCCACCATGCAGGCGGTATGGGACCACCTAGCGCAAACCCTAGGTGCGCACCCCCGTACCTGAGCGCTACATTCCACATCCGCACCTGCATTGCCCGCCATGGAAATCTCTGTCAACAGCCTTGAATCCCCGGCCCTGACCAAGGCGCATTTGGCCGAGCTTTTGTACGAAAACATTGGCTTGAACAAGCGCGAGGCCAAGGACATGGTCGATGCGTTTTTTGAACTGATGGTGCAGCAGTTGGTGGCCGGAACCGATGTGAAGATCACCGGCTTCGGGAATTTTCAGATCCGTACCAAGAAGCCGCGACCGGGGCGCAATCCGCGCACCGGAGAAGCGATCGCGATCGCGGCGAGGCGGGTTGTGACCTTCCACGCCAGCCACAAACTCAAAGACCAGATCCAGGACGAACCTGCGCGCGCACTCCCATCGGGGACTTGAGAAAATAAGTCTTCCGCCCTGCCCGAACTTCGGGTAACCTCGCGCCCCCGTTCCAGTAAATTCTGAGATATAGATCCAAAGACCTTGATTTCCATGGAAAACAGTCTGCCCCCCATTCCTGCCAAGCGCTATTTCACCATTGGTGAAGTGGGGGAGCTGTGCTGTGTCAAACCCCATGTCTTGCGTTACTGGGAGCAGGAGTTCACCCAGCTGCGGCCCATGAAACGGCGCGGCAACCGCCGCTACTACCAGCACCACGAAGTGCTGATGATCCGCCGCATCCGGGGACTTTTGTACGAGCAGGGTTTTACGATCAGCGGCGCGCGCAACAAAATGATCGAAATGGTGGCCGAAGAGCGGCAGCTCAAAGAGTCGCCCGCGCTGGACGGTGCGTTGCCTGGCGAAGCCAGTGACTTGGCGTACGCGCAAGGGCCCTCGGCTGTGTCCCAGGGAATCGACACCCTTGGCGTTTTTCTCTCGGCAGAAGCCCGGCATGAGCTGCTGCAAATCCGGGATTTGTTGGCTGAAGTCGACTAGCCGCTATCTGCGTGATTCCGCGGGAAGTACCGGTAGTTTGAAGGACCCCTCAGGGCTATAATCTGCGGCTTCGGTGTGTGGCGCAGCCTGGTAGCGCACTTGCATGGGGTGCAAGGGGTCGAAGGTTCGAATCCTTTCACACCGACCAGTAGGAACTCTAAAGGCCTCTAAGTAGCGATACTCAGAGGCCTTTTTCATTGGTAAATCAAGCGCTTAGCCTCTAGTGACCAATAACAATAACTATTGACAACTAAGGTCAAACCGGGGAACATACCGGGGAACAAACCGGGGTAAACGGGATTTTTTGGAGATTGTTCCCCGGTTTTCACTGGAGAACCCCATGTTGACCGATGCCGATTGCAAGAACGCTAGCTGTCCACCGGATAAGCAGCGGGCTCGATTAACCGATTCAAACGGCCTGTACCTTGAGGTAAGCCCCGCTGGGTCGAAGCGCTGGTTCTGGAAAACCTACTCGGACGGTAAAGAGGGGCGGCTGGCGCTCGGCAGCTACCCAGAGGTCACCCTGAAGGCTGTTCGCAAGGCGCGCGATGCTGCCAAAGCGCAAAAGTCCGAAGGCATCGACCCCGTGCTGGCACGCAAGGTCGCAAAGCTAAAGAAGCTGACCCCGGCGGGGAACACTTTTCAGGCGACCGCGCTGGAATGGTTCGACCTCAAGCGTGAGAGCTGGAGCGGCCACTACGCTATCCGCGAGAAGCGCAACCTAGAAAAAGACCTGTTCCCTTTTTTGGGCAGCCGTGACATTGCCACCATAGAGGCCATAGAGCTGTTGGCCGTGGTGCGCAGGGTAGAGGAACGCGGAGCCCTTGACGTGGCGCACAGGGTACTTACAACCGCCGGGCAGGTATGGCGCTATGGGGTAGCCACCGGGCGCACGCCACGCGATGTGAGCGCCGATATTCGCGGCGCACTCAAGCCCCACCACGGCAAGCACTTTGCAGCCATTACCGACCCGGCCAAGCTGGGCGCGCTGGTGCGGGTGATTCGGGGCTATCAGGGCGGGCCGATTGTGCGCGCGGCGCTGCAACTTGCACCCATGCTGTTTCAGCGGCCCGGCGAGCTGCGGGCGGCGGCCTGGGCAGAGTTTGACCTGGACGCGGCACTGTGGACTATCCCGGCGGCGCGCATGAAACGCAGCGTAGACGGCAAGCGCAACGGCGACCCGCACCTGGTGCCACTGCCTAGGCAGGCGGTGAATATTCTGCGGGAGTTACACCCCATCACCGGCAACGGCGCGCTGTGCTTTCGCGGTGAGCGCAGCCACGCCAGACCAATCAGTGACAACACGCTGCGCGCGGCGCTGCTGACTTTGGGCTATGGCCCGGATGCACAGAGCGTGCATGGGTTTAGAGCCACGGCGCGCACGCTACTGGCAGAGGAATTGAATATCGACCCGCTGGTGATTGAGGCACAGCTAGCCCACGCGGTGAAGGACGCCAACGGCCGCGCCTACAACCGAACCCAATACTTAAAACAGCGCACGACCATGATGCAGGCCTGGGCTGACTACCTGGACAAGCTGGCGCAGGGGGCGGATGTGATTCAGATGAAGGCGGCTTAGAACGGTTTTTGACCACACCTAGCCACGGACAAATTTCTCGTGGTGAAAACCGGAACACCCGGATCTGGCGGCGCTGGTCCTTATCGGGGTGTAGCAGGGGGCGCATGTCAAAAATAACCGAATATCAGCAACGGTTGCGGCAGATCGAAGCGGATCGCGAGCTGCAGTCTGTCGCCGACTTTGCTCTGGAGTTAGGGGAAAGTCCGGAGTCGCTATTGACACAATTGCGGGATGCCGGAGTGCCGAAGGCGAGTGCCCTGGACAGCCTGACACTTGCAGACAAACAAAAATTACACAAGTACCTTCGGAATTTGCATCAGGGAAAAACGCGACGAAAAAAAATAACGGTGACGATCGAAAGCCAAGAAAAAAAGCTGATTCAGCGCGTTGCGACGCAAGAGAACGGTGCAGAGCTTGAGGCCCTAAGCCACTTTGCAGGATTGGTTGTGTGGGGTGATGCAATCGATCCAAAGTTTCAAAATTTGATCAATTTGATAGTAGCTAAGGCAGTGATGTTCGGCGCATTGCCAATGGAAAAGTTGGGTCGTCCAAAGCGGAAGGAACTGGATTCAGTGGGGCGCAATGCTGCCGAACGATACTGGGAAATGATGGATTCCGGCATCGGGTATCCGGAGGCCGTCGAGCTGCTTAGTAAAGAGTTCCACAAAAGCGAACGCCACATCATGCGGTTAATCGCACCGCACAAAAAGATCGTTGGAGAAACAGTTGAAGATCGATTGAGAAATCGACAATGGAATCAGATTATGCGGAAGACGGGCAGTGAGCCTGGAGCATGGGAGTTCTACAGATCAATGTATGAACCTCGTGTTCCGGTGCCGAAGTTGAGCTTAGATGACTATGTGGAGCATTTGGATGAGTTGACGCAAGAGCTAGCGGCCGGTAGTCGGCCACTGACAAAAAAGATCTGATACTTATCGTCAGTGACGGATGCTTTACCGATTCTGACAATTCCTCTATCGCAACAACCGCCAAGGCGGGATAGGGGGATACAGGTATGCAGATTCTCAGAATGCCAGCCGTCAAATGCCGGGCTGGACACCGTTCGGACGCCAGCATCTACAACGCAATACGGGACGGGCTTTTCACAACCGGCGTAGCAATTGGGCAGCGTGCAAGAGGGTGGCCTGATTACGAAGTAGACGCAATCATCACGGCGCGTATCGCTGGCAAGTCCGACGAGCAGATACGCGAACTGGTAAGGGCTTTACATGCCAAGCGCGCTGACCTGGGATCGGCGGTGCGTTATGAGCTTTGACCGCACCCGAATACCCGATGCAACGACTTATTTTGAAAATCAGGGCTTGCAGCTAAAAGGCCCACGCTCTGCCAAGTGGAGAACCACCACCTGCAACTTTCACGGCGGCTCGGACTCCATGCGTGTCAACGTCGCCACCGGCGCATGGGTGTGCATGAGCTGCGGGGCGAAAGGCGGCGATGTGCTGGCCTATGAGATCAGGGTCGGTGGTCGCGAGTTTGTCGAAGCTGCGAAAGCATTGGGCTGCTGGGTGGAGGATGACCGCCCGCAGGTACAAACCAAACCCACGCCACTGAGCCCGCGCCTGGCCCTGTCGGTGATGGCGTTTGAATCTACGCTGGCGGCTGTCGCTGCGGGCAATGTGGCGAGCGGTCTGGTGCTGACCGATACAGACCGGGCACGTCTGATGGTGGCAGTCAATCGCATCAACCGACTGGTGGAGGCCTTCGCATGAATTCACGAGAGTATGAACACATGGCTACCAGTCTTGATGACGACGTAGCCTTCGCCTTCCCTGGAAATTCAATAGCTGCTAACAAGCGATCTTCTAAGGGCAGCGGCCAAGTTGGTACTGAATCACTTTCCAAGGGCACTGTGGTGCTGACTTGCGGTGCAGACCTTACGCCAGAGCCCGTGCAATGGCTCTGGTCCGACTGGCTGGCGCTGGGCAAGTTCCACCTGTTAGCGGGTGCACCGGGGCAGGGAAAAACCACCATCGCCATGGGCCTGGCGGCCACCGTCACCATCGGCGGGCGCTGGCCGGACGGGACCAGTTGCGAGGCGGGCCAGGTACTAATCTGGAGTGGTGAGGATGACTACACCGACACCCTGCTGCCACGCCTGATCGCCGCCGGTGCAGACCGTAGCCGTGTCCACTTTGTCAACGGCATGCGCACGGGTAAGGGGATCAGACCGTTTGACCCGTCCATCGACACGCGCACTTTGAAAGAAGCTATCGAGCAAATCGGTAGTGTGCGCATGATCGTGATCGACCCGGTATCGACCGCTGTGGCCGGTGACAGCCACAAGAACACCGAGGTACGCCGTGGCCTGCAACCCTTGGTTGACTTAGCCACACAGATCAACGCGGCGTTGTTGGGCATTACCCATCTGTCTAAAGGGGGTCAGGGCTCTGACCCGGCGCAGCGGGTCATTGGAAGCATCGCGTTCACCGCTGTTGCACGTGTGGTGCTGGTGGCAGCGCGAGTCAAAAGTGAGGACGGCACCGATAAACGCATTTTGGCGCGCGGCAAGTCCAACATCGGGCCAGACAACGGCGGGTTTGAATACCACTTGGCCCAAGTGAATGCGCTGCCCGGTATTGATGCCAGCCGTATCGAATGGGGCCAAGCGGTAGAGGGCTCCGCCCAAGACCTTCTGACCGACCCGGTGCAGGGCCAGGACGGCGCCGACCACGCTAATGCTGTGAGTTTGCTCCAGGCCGAGCTGACGGTAGATTGTTGGACTTCCGAGAAGCTGGCCACCCAGCCGCTGAAAGATGCCGGGTTTACCAAGAAGCAAATTTGGACTGCATCCAAGAAGCTCAACATCGCTCGAAAAAAAGACGGTATGCGCGGTGGTTGGTATTGGCGTTTACCAGGCGGGACTGACATGGCATTACCCTGCGAAGATTCCCAATCGCCCGAAGGTTCCGAAGATTTCCCATCTAAAAAAGTGGAATTTTCGGAATCTTCGACGGTTGGCCCGGATAGGAATGAGGTAATCGAGGTGGAGTTGTGAGCCCGCAAGCACTGATCCGCCAGGCGCAGGAATCGGGCGTTGCGCTTCGCTTGGTGGGCGGGAAAGTCAAGGCATGCGGGCCCCGCCAATCCGTAACGCTCTGGCTGGATCGGTTACGTCAGCACCGGGCGGCATTGGTAAATGCGCTCCGCGCTGAGCCCGCAGGCCCAGCCCATGTCCAGGCCGAGGCCGCAGTCCCGGAGCTCGCCAGTTGGAGCGTGCTGGATGCCGCCTACCAAGCCCACCATTTCAGCTGCCCCACTTGCATCGCCGCTGGGCGCGGCAGCCGATATGGTTTGCGCTGTGGTGCTGGCATGGCGTTATGGCGGGCCTATTCTGAGGGTGCACCATGAGCGATCAGAATATTTCGGATGCCTCCTTACGGAAGGCATATCGGGACTATTGGCAGGGCTATCGAGAGCACACTCAAAGTACGACTTTGACGAAGAACCGCCCATATCCGCCTCTACCGGCCGCCTTGCGCGACTTGACCTGTGGTGCCAAAACCCGATCTGGTCAACCGTGTAGTCGCACAGACCTTTACGAATCTGGCCGTTGCAAACTGCACGGAGGCTTATCGACTGGACCTTTAAGTGACGCTGGTAAACAGAAGTCGGGGGAAAACGGGAAGTTAGGTGGTCGGGGGCGAGTTCGCAAACCAAACCCTACGGATTCCGTTAAAAACCGTTGGTATCTTGGCACGGATGTGAATTTGAAAGCAGCACCAGGGCTAGTGACTCAACTGCTAGAGATAAGCCCTCCCGACAACCCCAATCAAACCGTAAGGGTGCAGTGCCGCGACTGCGCAAACCTGAGCGCTGGGTTCACCTGCTTGTCCCCCGGAAGTGGCCAAACGGTTCCGGCGATGGGCGAATGGCGGATTTGTGCGCAATTTATCTCTTCGGCGGGTGCTGCTTGACAGTTTGATGCGCTACTTTGACCGCAAAAAAGGATTCCCGGCTATCTTTGCAACATCGGTCGGGCGGCAATTGCCCGAAACGGCGCTTCAGAATAAACCGGGAATTAGAAAAATTCAAACCGAAAAAAATTTGAGCGGCCCTTATCACCGAATCGTTCCAGCCGCGATTGGCTGGGCTGCCCGGTGATGGGGGACGCAAAAAAATTCTAACCGATAAAAACTTGGAATGGGATCGTTGTGACCTGGTCGGCCGCTGGTGGCATGTCCGAGCACATTGATCTGACCCAATTCGGTATGCTCCCACAGTAGACGGGCAGATAGGCCAAAGACGCTCTCTGGTAAGCGCAACTCAAGCGACCTGAAGTTGTGGGCCATGCCGTGCAACCAGAATCAATGCACTCAGTCGTCCTGCACGGGCAGCGCGGCATACACCGCATAACTAACCCCACCCGGTTTGCCCACATACAGTTTCTGCGACTTGTCGACAGGATCAAGCCCGGCAACCATGACGCACTGCGCGCGGGCCACAGAGCGCTCAAAACCATCAGCATCGACCACGCGATGCACTTTTTGGTGACAGTGGTCGCAGTACCGCACACCTGCGCGTCCTGACGATTGCAATTCTTCCCATCTCTTTTGGCATTGATAAATCCGCACCGAAGCGCTTTCTGGTTCGCTGGTCAGAAAAATGGTCGTCGGGTTTGTCTCGGCCATACCGTCATCTCCAAATGTTGTACAGCGCTGGCGACCGTGCATCGATTGAAGCGCCGCTCAAACCTTTTCAAATGCCCTGGCCTCATTCAGTATTTTTTGATACGCAACCGTTTTCAGTCGATCCCCACCGCCAAAGATGGCATTGGCATAGCGATCACCATCAACTTCACGGACGTGGTCAACCCATGCTGTGATCGAGTTCAAGCCACCCCACCAAGTCTTTTCTGCTGGAGAAATAACCACGTTTGACTGACCGGCTACTTTATGTCCGTTTAGGTGTACCGCCATGATTTGATCGCGCTGTTCCGTAATGGTGGCGGTCCGGGTATCAAACCCGCGCTCAACTGCCTTGTTCGTGTTGGCTGTGGCGGGCCGGGTGGGGTCAGGCAGTAGCAGCTTTAAGAATGCGGCAAAGGCATCATCGTTACACCCTGCCTGCACCAGCTTTTCCATGACCACTTGCGTTTCGTCTTGCTGGGCCAAAATGGACTTGAAGAATGCTTCAGCGTCGGCTTTGAGGACCTGGTAGTTGCCACTGTGACCACGGCGGAAAACATGGGCCTGGTTTTTCTTCCGTAGTGCAAGGGTCAAGGTGTTGTTGCAGACGACGCGCACTGTGGTCAAACGGATGTCAATTGGCAATGTGCCATCGTGGCTGTTGGAGAAAAGCAGGTAGGTATCCAGCTTGTCTTCGCCGTGCAGGACGATCCCCTTTGGCAGTTTGGCCATTAGCCAGACCACTTCGCCCCTTTTTAGGTAGCCGCCGGTGTGATAGACCTCCGCGCCCTTGCCAAACAATGAATCAAACAACGAAGCACCGTCGCGGTTTTGCAGCACTTTGAAGTTTGGGTGAACTGCACCCAGCACCCGACCGGGTTGGCCGGGCAGCACGTCATTACGGACAATTGCCAGGCGCTGTGGCACTGCGGACTGGTGCTCCCCAGCCAGCACCAGCGGCTGCATGCTCACCGTCCAGTCCAGCCCACCCGCGCTTAAAGCCTGTTCCAGGGTCGCTGGCTTGTCGAGCTTGGTGCCAAGCTCGTGCCAAGGTGTTTCGCCGAAATAGAACATACGCCCGATGTTGTGTGCCATGTGGATCCTTTTTTGAGCAAAAAGACCGATATTTTGCAAGTAAACTTGGAATAACTCGTAAGAATTAACAGGTTCATGAGGATTTTTTTCGGATGACTGCTCAGATGGGGCTGTCAATTGGGTTTTTGGCGGGCATCAAGCTCAAGGCTGAGCGGTGCTAATTTGGGCAAGCAGGAGACACAGCCTTTTGTCCTAATAGAAGTAAAGCAAAAAATGGCACAAAGCGGAGCGCAGCTGCAAGCGGCAGACAACAAAGATAGCCAGGTGAGATGAACGATGGCATCCATCGACACAATCAAGAACACCTTGCAGGCTATGGGTTTTGCACCTGTTGACGGCAAAAGCGGGCAATGGTCAAAGACCTATTCGGCGTTTAAGCACAGCATCAGCATCGCGCTTGGCAGGACAGCAGCCGATTGCCGTATCGATTACGGCAGCGCAATTAAAAGCAACGCTGGCCGGACATCAACACAAAACCTCTCTCAATCCGAATCGCTGGTTGTGCTCGAATGCGTTGACCGCTTGCTGGCACAGGGCTACACACCGGATTCTCTTGTTCTGGAAAAGGAATATCGACTCGGCCATACCGGCGGCTATCTAGATATAGTCGTTTTGCAGGAGGGTAGGCCTTACCTGATGGTCGAATGCAAAACATGGGGTGCGGAGTTCGAGAAAGAAAAAACCCAGCTATTCAACGATGGGGGGCAGTTGTTGAGCTACTTTCAACAGGACAGTTCAGCAAAGTTCATTGCCCTATATACGTCGCGGCTTTCTGCCAGTGCCATCGAGTCCAAAGTCTGCGCGGTCGATACCTCGTTTTTTGAGGGTGATTCCGTAGCCGAACTTTTCGAGTCATGGGACAAGTCATGTTTTGAAGTCGGCGCATTTGACGGCAAGCCCTATCAGATTCAAGAACGGCGTCTTACCAAAGCCGATCTGGTTGACATGAAGCAGGAAGACGGTGGACGCATATTCAACGCCTTTGCTGAAATTCTGCGGCGGTACGTCGTTTCCGACAAGCCCAATGCGTTCAATAAGATTTTCAATCTTTTCATCTGCAAAGTGCAGGACGAAGAAAAGCAGGCCGACGAACCTCTGGATTTTCAATGGCAGGCCGGTGAATCGGCAAAGACCGTCCTGAGCCGGTTGAATGACCTTTACAAGGCGGGCATGAGCCAATACCTGCGCATGGAGATCGCCGACCACTCCGAGGCCGAAATTGACCGCCGCTTGCTGGTCACAGTTACAGAGTCCGACCGGCAGGCGCTGCATACGATCTTCACCGAGCTACGTCTCTTCAAGAACAATGAATTCGCGTTCAAAGAAGTATTCGACGAGAAAACGTTCAACGCGAATGCAGAGATCGTGCGCGAAGTAGTCCGGCTTTTGCATGGCAAGAAGCTTCGCTATGCCTCCAAGCAGCAATTTTTGGGTGACTTTTTTGAGCTGCTGCTTAACACCAGCGTCAAGCAGGAAGCCGGGCAATTTTTCACCCCGATACCTATTGCACGGTTCCTAATTGATAGCCTGCCATTGCGCGCCATCATTGCCGCCAAGATTAAGGCCAACGATGCCAACTTCCTGCCCTACTTTTTGGATTACGCCTCGGGCAGCGGGCATTTCATGACTGAAGGCATGGACCGAATTGACCGCATCGTTAAGACCATTGACGGCAGCAAAATGCGAACTGCGCTTAAGGGCAACCTTCGCAAATGGCGTGAAGAGTACGCCTGGGCCAATGAGTTCGTCTATGGCATTGAAAAGGACTACCGGCTGGCAAAGACCGCGAAGGTCAGTTGCTTTTTGAACGGTGATGGTGAAGCCAACATGATCCTGGGTGATGGGTTGGACAACTTTGCCTTGAGCCAAGAGTACACCGGAAGGTTGCGCAACACAGCACTGCCGGACGGCGAACGCGACAACCCGCAATTCGATGTGGTGGCGGCCAACCCACCTTACTCCGTAGGTGCCTGCAAAAAGACCATTCGCCATGGAGAAAAATCTTTTACCCTCTGGCCGCGCTTAACTGATGCCAGCAGCGAGATTGAATGCCTGTTTGTAGAACGGGCTAAACAGGTGCTCAAGCCCGGTGGCGTAACCGGTCTTTTGCTACCAACCAGCATTCTGTCCAACGGTGGTGTCTACGAAGCGGCACGGGACATATTGCTGCGCTATTTTCAAATCAAAGCCATTGCCGTGATGGGCAGCGGCACCTTCATGGCGACCGGCACGAATACAGTCATTCTGTTCATGCAAAGGCGCGCGAACGATGAACACGCGCGAATTGCCAGCCTGGTAGAAAGCTACTTCGGCGATTGGCGGGATATGACCGTAGCCGGACAGGAAGACGCTTTTGCACTCTATGCCCGCAGTGTGTGGAATGTTGATCTTGCTACTTTCTCGGCATTGCTGCGGGGAGATCCCCATGCGCCAGCACACACTCTGCTTTCAAGCTACCGCCAGGCGTTTGACGAACTGACAGAGATTCGCGCGCTACGCGAGAAAAACAGGAAGTTCAAGGCACTGCCGAGGATAGAGCAAGCAGTACAGTTGGAGAGTCGGTTCCGTGTGTGGGCCCGTGGGCGAGAGGGTGAAAAGATGTTGACCTTTTTCCTCGTTAACGACCAGCGCGTTGTACTGATCAATTCACCAACAGACAAAAACGCTGAAAAGGCGTTTCTCGGTTACGAGTTCAGTAATCGAAAGGGCTCGGAAGGGCTAAAGATTCTTTCCGGGTCTGGGCAAATTGAAACGGCGCTCTACTCCGAAACCAACGACTCAGACCCCAACAAGATCAATACCCTCATTCGCCAAAACTTTCTTGGAGAAACACCAGTCGTGCCAACAGAATTGACCGACTATGTGAATGTCGTTTCACTGACTGATTTGTTAGGCTTTGATCAGGTTCGTTTCGACAAAGCGATTGGTACAAGCGTTAAAAAAAAAGCCCGTAGTACGCGATGGCCGTTAATACGACTAAGCGATGCAGCAAAAATTTCGAGAGGCGCATCACCTCGCCCAATAGATCGCTTCATCACAAAGGCGCTTGATGGTGTCAACTGGATAAAGATCGGCGACGTAAAGCCGGGAGCTAAATACATAGAAAGCACATCGGAGATGATCACCATGAGCGGCGCGGAGAAGTCCAAGTCCGTGCAGCCGGATGACTTTATTATTTCAAATTCGATGAGTTTTGGCAGGCCGTACATCCTAAAGATCAACGGTTGTGTTCATGACGGATGGCTTGTTTTATCCGAAATTCGGTCTGACATTGACAGGGACTACCTGTACTACGTACTGTCAAGTGAGCATTCACAAAGTCAGTTTACAGAACAGGCGATGGGGCCAGTCGTCAAGAATTTGAATATTGATCGAGTCAGTGACGTGACCATCCCGCTATTGCCGCTCGCCTTACAACAGGCAGTAGCCAGCCATCTAGGCAAATATGAATCTTTGGAGGCTGCCCGTAAGGTGCGGGTGCAAACTATAGCGCAGCCACTTTTCACCGCGATGCTGGCTATCTCTACACGTCGTCCACTTGGGGATTTCTGTACGCTGTCGGGCGAACGTGTCGATCCGGGCAACGCACCTAGCGCCGATTTCAACTATCTCGGACTTGAGCACATCACCGAAGGCACTGGCGAAAGCACCTGGACTGGCCCGTGCAAGGGCGCGACGATTAAGAGCACAAAGAATGTCTTTCGCAAGGGTGACGTGTTGTACGGCAAACTTCGCCCCTACCTAAACAAAGTCTGGATTGCTGATTTCGATGGTGTCTGCTCCACCGAAATTCTGGTTCTCAAACCGCGCATCCCAGCGACGCTGCTGAAATACTTGTTGCTTGCCCCTACCTTTGTAGAAGAGGCCAAGGCAAAAACGGGCGGCGTCAGCCTGCCCCGCATCAAACCCGGTGAGGTCATGCTGATTCCCGTTCCCGATGTCGGCTCCCAAGTCAAGAAACTGAGCAAAATGGCCACCGATATTGAAGCTGAAAAGCAGCGACAGCAAGTAAAACTGGAACGGTTACAAATTGCCAAGCAGGCTTATCTTGACAAATGGTTGTCCTGATTGGCTGGCATTCCCCCAAATCTCTAGGTATTTTTCAAGTGCCTCGCGCGAGGATGAAAGCTTAGCGATAGAGGGGTAGCAAAGCAAAAACCGGGGAACAAACCGGGGAACGAAATAGATTTTTTTAATAAAAAATCGTTTATTTTCAAAGGCTTAAAGCTATTTTTCGAGAGGTTTCACACGACCAATTCACAGTTCAAGGCCGTTTGTTGTAGTGCAGCAAACGGCCTTTTTCATGGGCCTTGTCAATCACGCTTGCGCTCTTAGTCTTTCCACTTGAACCCGCCCAGATCCTCCACGGCCATCGCCGCCATCTGACCGCTGCGCACTGCGCCCTCTAAGGTTGCGGGATAGGGCGCATAGGTGTAATCGCCGCAGGCCAGCAAGCCCGGAGCGATGCGCGGTCCGGGTCGTTTGAGGCCCGCAGTGCAGGCAAAGGTGGCGCGCTTTTCGATCACGGTTTGCAACACGGCGATGTCGGATCCACCCAGAAAATCGGCCAGCTCGGTGCGCGCCTGGTTCAGTACCTGGAACTCGAGCAGGCTTTTTTCACCCCGCGCAGCGCTCAGTACAAATGCCCACAGTCCAGGGGTTCCGATAGCACCGCGGTCCACGACGAATTGGGCCGGTGCGCCATGGGCATGGTTGAGGCGCAACATGGGCCGTGGCAGCGCGGCATGGGTCGCGTAGGTGTAGACGGTTGCAATGGATTCATAGCGCAATTTCTCAGCGGCGGCACACCAGCGCGCATAGTGGGCCGCGACATTGGGTGGTGCCTCAGCGGCACTGTGGCGTATGGTCTGCAAAGCGTGTTCTGGTGCGGTCGCCCAAATGACGGCGTCAAAAGTGTTGCGCTCGCTATGCGCGTTGACCAGGTCCCAGCGCCCGGCATTCCAGGCCACGCGCTCGACCCGGTGCTGGCGCAGCACCCGCGCGCCGCGTTGTTCCAGCCAGCGGGCCGCGCGGTCGGGCAATAACTGGCTCAGATCGCGCTGGGGCAGCAGTACATCCGAGCTGGCGAAAGCCTGTTTGCTGCGGCGGCCGTTTTCCCCCATCAGCGCATCATGCAAAACCCGCAAGAAAACCTGGCCGCTGGCTTTGAAGGGGAGGGTGTTCAAAGCAGAGACGCAC
This sequence comes from Comamonadaceae bacterium, assembly GCA_947380945.1. Classification (GTDB taxonomy): domain Bacteria; phylum Pseudomonadota; class Gammaproteobacteria; order Burkholderiales; family Burkholderiaceae_C; genus Allorhodoferax. The sequence goes on along the minus strand of CANCTD010000001.1, from coordinate 1,816 downwards.
AGAGGATCCATCAGGCTGCGGCGGATAACCGGTGGCAAAGCGCTGCAGATGTCCGAGACGCTGCGACCCGGCGCGCACAAAAAGCCTTTTTTGCGCCAGTCCCGCATCTGGTCCAGCAGCGCGCGCTTGTCGCCCAGTGTCCAGCCGCGCGCCATGGCCAAGCCCGCCAGAAGGTTCCACGGGCGATCAAACGCCGGTAGCGCAAGTCCCAGGCCTTGCGCGTCGCGCAAGTCCAGAGGCAGCCGCAAAAATGCAGCGGCCGTGTCAATCCCGACCGCCTCCATGAGTCGCAGGGTTTGGGCGTAGCCACCGAGCAAAATGTGCTGGCCGTTGTCCAGGGTGAGCGAGGCGTCCTGCGCCATCGGTTCGGGGTGCGGCCGGGCGGGCAGGGCGCGGGCGCGGCCGCCCAGGATGCGGCTGGCTTCCATCAGCGTGACCTGGTGGCCGTTGCGGCAAACATCGACGGCCGCAGCAATGCCCGCCCAACCGGCACCGACGACGGCGATATTTTTGTACCCGGACTTCAACACAGCGGCGTGCCTACATCCGTCCCAATGCCTGCACCCGCCAGGCCAGCCACAGCTTGCGCACGGGCGTCAAACGGATACGCTGGTGCAGCACCTGAAACTGCGCGGCCTCGATTTCCAGCAGCAGGGTGCGGTAAATGCTGGCCATCATCAAGCCCGGTTTCTGGCTGCGCCTGTCCAGATCAGGCAGGATGGCAAGGGCCTGGTCGTACAGGGCGTGGGCCCGCTGTGCCTGATACTGCATCAAGGCCGTAAAGCGTTCTGAGTACTGGCGTTTGAGCAGTTCATGGGCTTTGACGTCAAATTGCTGCAGCTCCGCCACCGGCAGGTAAATGCGCCCGCGCAGTGCGTCCTCGCCCACGTCGCGGATGATGTTGGTCAACTGCAAAGCCCGTCCCAGGGTGTGGGCGTACTGGGTGGTGTGGTCGGACTGCTGGCCAAAGATGCGGGCAGCCACCTCGCCCACCACACCCGCGACCAGATGGCAATAGCGTTCCAGCGCCGGGTAATCGAGATAACGGGTTTGCTCCAGATCCATCTGGCAGCCCGCAATCACGTCCTGCAAATGCTGCTCGCGTATGCCGTATTCCTTGCTGTGCGGCATCAAAGCCAGCAGTGCAGGATGGCTGGCTTTGCCCTGGAAGGCGCGCCGGACTTCGCTGCTCCACCACGCCAGTTTGGTGGCGGCCACGCCCATGTCGACCGCATCGTCGACCACGTCGTCCACCTCCCGGCAAAAAGCATAAAACGCGGTGATTGCCGCGCGCCGGGGCGCTGGCAGAAAAAGGAATGCGTAATAAAAACTGCTGCCCGAGGCGGCGGCCTTTTCCTGGACGTATTGCTCGGGGCGCATCCCCGGATTGTCGCCGCAAGTCGCAGCCCCAAGCGGCTGCTCACATGCGGAGCGCGCGCCACAGCATCCGGACGTAATCCGGGGCATGCAAACGTGGGCGTTGCGCCAGCACACCCGCGCCGAGCCGCTCCACCTGCTCCAGCACACGCAGGCCACCCTGCACCACGAGCCGCAATTCCCAGCCGGCCCGGCCCTTCACCTGGTGCACCAGTGGCGCGCCGCTTGCCATCAGCGCACGTGCATGCGCGACGCTGTGCGCGATGAGCGCCTGGTTGCGGGGGTTGTGATCCTGCGCGCGCAAGGACTGCAGGCTGGTGCCGTGTGCATCCATCCAAGTTTGTGGAAAGTAGCAGCGCCCGCGCGGCAGATCGACGCTGCAGTCTTGCCAGAAATTGATCAGCTGCAGCGCGCTGCAAATCGCATCGCTTCGCCGCAG